>JBBDVZ010000153.1:1038-7581 GCA_040903115.1 Planctomycetaceae bacterium | reverse complement strand
CGGAACGTATTTGACCCGCATCGCCCCATATTGAAGAACGTACTGCGACGAGCTACGATGAGCGGGTCCCGCACCTTCCTCGGAAAAGGCTCGCCAATGGACGATATCTCCCGCCGCGCTTTCAACGCCCAAACGCTCGGGTCGCTGTTGGCCTGGTCGCTGCTGGAAACGTTTTCTCGGAACAACCTGTTCGCCGACGAGGTCAAGCCGATCACGACGAAGTGGCTGCGCGACGTCGACGAATTGGCCCGCCAGGTGCGCGATCAGGAGCTGCGCCAAGTCGAGTGGCAGGCGAAGGTGGAAGAATTGTTCGCTAAAGTCGACCTGCACGATCTGCTGAAAATGATCGAATTCGACGCCGTGACCAAGAATGTCAAGCTGCTCGACAAAGGTGCGCTCAGCTTGCGGGCGAAGTTTCCGCACGTGGAAGGCTTGCCGACGAAATTCGTCTTCGGGACGCAGATCTTTGCGCTCAAGAAAGGGCGATCGGTCATCCCTCACGGGCACAACAACATGGCCACCGCGTTTCTCATTCTCAAGGGTGAGCTGCGCGGAAGGCATTATGACCGCATCGAAGACTTGGGCGACCACCTGATCATCAAGCCGACGCTCGACAAAACGTTCTCGGTGGGGGGATGTTCAACCGTTTCCGACTACAAAGACAACGTCCACTGGTTCCAGGCGCTGAGCGACGAGGCGTACATTTTCAACATCCACGTGTATCACGTGACGCCCGGCAGCGGTTACGGACCCGAGCGCATCTATCTCAATCCCGAGGGCGAAAAACTCGCCGGCGGACTGATCCGCGCCCCGCGCATGGAGCACGAAGACCTGCTGCGGATTTACGGGTAATTCAGTTTTCAGTGTTCAGTTTTCAGTGTTCAGGCGAGCGGCCAGCGTAAGCTGGCTGGTTCGCGTGAACGATGTCCGACGCCATTCCCTAATTCGCGCGACTTGCAATTGCCCACGAATTTCACGAATTTCACGAATCAGAATTTTGAATTCGTGCGATTCGCGAAATTCGTGGGCTTTTCAGATTTCTGACCCGGCGATGCGGCAGGAAACCGATCAACGACAAAAGCCCGGCTTTGCGAAAAAAGCCGGGCTTCGGCGTTGATTTCCAGGTACCCCCAGCGGGATTCGAACCCGCGTCACGGGACTGAGAACCCCGGATCCTGGGCCACTAGACGATGGGGGCGGTTGACCGAAAATTTTCGCGTTTCCAGCCATTCATGTCAAGGAGCCAAAAACGCGAGCCGCAGAGCGAATGAATGAGCGAGCCGGAGATAATGCCCGATCACGCGTCGTCCCCCATCCCGCTCGCCCCTCTCCCACTCTGCCTTCACCCCGTTTCCAACACTTTTGCTTAAAAATACCCCCCGGTAACTATAGAATGGAGGTTCGCACAATCGGCGAGGCGTGATGCCACTCTGCGCGGGAATTCGCTCATTACCACGGAGATGGTCTGCATGAAATTTGCTCGAATTCGCATGTCGGCTCGTTTATTTTTGGCTGTCGGAATGCTCCATGCCGGCTCGGCGTGGGCGACGGCAGCCGGACCTATCGGGTCGCAGGCCGTGGTCGATCTCACATTTGACGACGCGGCCGGCGATGTCCTCGATCGCTCGATCGAGGGCCGCTTCAAAAATCGCGGAACGCTTGTGAATGGCGTCGCTCGAGTTCCCAGCCCGTTTTGGCAGCAGACGGGGAAACAGGCGCTGGTGTTGGACGCCGGGAAAATGCAGTTCGTGCAGATTGCCGACAGCAGCGACGTCGACCGGCCCGACGCCGTCACCCTTGGCTTCTTTTTTCTCAGCCTGCACGAACTCGACGACGCGGCGGCACATGGCATTGTCGCCAAGCGGTCCAACGACGCAGCAAACCCGAGCGCGAATTACGGCATCAACTTTGTGCCGAAAAGCAACGTCGTCCAGGTTTACCTGAACCACGGGACGGGTTTCCGATTTCCAAGTTACAACCTCCAGGAGGCGTTCGGTTCGCGCCGCCGCGCGTACTTGACCGCCACGTTCGAGCGGGGCGATGCGCCGGCACCCGATGAAGACACGGACGCCGACGACGTTCGCGTTCGGTTGTTCGCGAACGGCAAACCGCTGGCGCCCATCAGCGTCACCGCGGCTGTGCTGGCCGGCAGCGACGCTTGGATCACCGACGTCGATGCGGCGAAGTTGCTCGATGACGCGCCGCTGACGTTGGGAGCCACGTCGGCGCAGAGCGAATTCAGCAGTTGCGTGATCGACGAGTTCGCGCTATTCCCGCGCGCTTTGAATCCCGACGAAGTCGCGCAACTGTTTCTCGAAGTCGCCGGGTCGAACGCGGCCGAACTGGCCCAGCGTGAACTGCAAGAGCCGGCGGCCACCGCCCCGCCCCGCATTGCCAACGTCTCGCTGCGCGGCCTGCGCTCGGGAGACCGGACGCGCTTGATCGTCTCCGGCGAGCGCTTGGCCAATAAGCCGCGGCTGGTTTTGCCGGTTGCCAACGTGAAGGAGGCGGTCGTATCGTCGTCCGATGCCAATCGTTTGATCGTCGACGTCACGCTGCCCGGCGACATGTTGCCGGGGTATTATCCGCTGCAGGTTCAAACCGATCAGGGGCTGAGCAATGCCGTCGCTATCGCCGTCGATCGTCTGCCTCAACTGCCTGCCTCGGGTAGTTCGGCCGGCAATCCGGCCCCGTTGCCGTCGGCCTTCAGCGGCGAGTTGTCGGGAACGGAACAAGCCCGCGTGTTTTTTAATGGACGCGCTGGACAGCGAGTGATCGCCGACGTCGACGCCCGCCGCATCGGCGCCGGCTTCGACCCGGTCATCGAGATCAAAAACGAGCGAGGCACGCCGCTTGTGATCGAGTGGGCGAAGGCCCATTTGCAGGGCGACACGCGGGCGGAATTGGTGCTCCCCGAAGACGGCGTCTACTTCGTCGAGCTGCACGACCTGGCCTATCAGGCGCCGCCTGCAAGTCCGTTCCGTTTGAAGATCGGCAACATCGCCATCGTCGACTCCAGCTTTCCAGCCGTCGCCGCACGCACGGCGAGCGCGACGGTCGAACCGGTGGGCTCGGGCATCCCGGCCGGCACGTCAATTTCTATCGCCCCGTCGACAGCCGCCTGGAAATCGGCGCGTCTGCTGTCGCTGCCGCCGCAGCTCGAGCCGTTCGGGCCGTCGCCGGTTCTGCAAGTGACCGATGACAGCGAAATCCTCGAAGTCGTTTCAGCCGACGGGCAGTTGCAAACGGTTGACGCGCGATTTGCCGGCGCGAAACACGTGCCGATCGCCGTTAACGGCCGCATTCTGACCGTCGGCCATCAGGACAAATATTTGCTGCAGGTCACGCCGGGACAGTCGCTCGACCTGTCGGCGGAATGTCGCTCGATCAACTCACCGCTCGAAGCGCGGATCATGGTTCTCAAGCACCCCGAAGGAAACGTGCTCGCCACGAGTGAAGATGCGCCCGGGACGCAGGATCCTCGACTCACGTTTGCCGTTCCCGCGGGCGTCGACTCCATCCAGGTTGCCGTCGCCGATTATTACCGCCGCGGGGGTCCGGCATTTGTGTACCGGCTGCAGGTGGTGCCCTCCGGTCAACCCGATTTCCGTATCACGTCTGCCACCAGCCAAATCTCGCTTCCCGAAAACGGAACGGCGATCGTGCGACTCGACGTTTCACGCGCGGGATACAACGGCCCGATTCAGTTATCGGTTCAAGGCGACCCGGCGGTCTCGGTGGCTCCTGCCCAGGTTGCAACGTCTGGCAAGACCTATATCACGCTGAAACGCGCCGGGGGCTTTGCTCCGGACAGCGTGCGGCGATTGATGCTGATTGGAGAGACTGCCGGACTCGACCCGTCGATTCGCAGGGCCGCCGTTTTCACCGCTGCCGCCGAACGGCCCGATCTGCCCGCGTTTCGTGAAGAAGTTCCCGCCGTGGTCGGCGGCCCCGTCGGGCTTACGGCGAGCACGTCGTCGCCGCCGGCGGTTGTCTTCAAGGGTTTGACCGCGGACGTTCCGGTCCGCGTGACGCGCGACGCTCATACGGCGGATCGAACCGTGTCGTTGAGTCTCGTGTCGACCGAAGACGCTCGCCCCGTCGATCCGAAGGACCCAAAGAAGGGCAATAAGCCGCTGGTTGGCATTGAAGGCGGCATGATCCCGCCGGGCGCGGATTCGGCCGTGCTGAAGATCGCGGCTCCGCTGGACGTGGCCGAGGGCGAGATCGCATTCGTCGTTCGTGCCGACGCGCGTACCCATGCGTGGGCCCGTCACAGCTACGGCACCGCGTACTCGGAGCCGTTTCACCTGGCGGTTCGCGACGCTGTCGCGGTTGAGATTGTGCCCGAGTCGCTCAATTTGACCGCCGGCGGCGAGAACAAGCTTCGAGGAACCGTGAAGCGCGCCGCGGGGTTTGCCGGACCCGTTGATCTGGCACTCGCGGGACTCCCCGCGGGTTACACATCGGCCAAGATCACGGTGGCGGCCAACGCGGAACAATTCGAATTGACCGTCACCGCTCCAGCGGAAAAAGATCCCAAAGACGTGCCGGTGAACTTAAGCACCGCCGCGACCGGCATCGGCCCAATTCTGGCCGACCGAGCCATTGCACTGAAAGTCGCGCCGAAGAAGTAGCGGAGCCAGCGAACAGGGGCAACCAGCCGGCTCACGCCGGCCGCTCGCCTTTCACTCCGCGTTCCGCGCTCCGAACTCCGCATTTCCTCTCACTGTCCCGACGACCGTGAGCCTCGCGGCGATCCCGCGATAGGTACGTCGAAGGGGATCGGGCGGGCGGCCACGGTGAAGCCTTCCTGATACGCAAGATCGCGCAGCTTCCGATAGATCTCAAAGCTGTCGGGATAGACCCAAAAGGTCACAACCGAATTCAGGTCGCACATCCGCAACGTCCGCGCATACGCCGAATGACGCTGCAAGGCCTCCTCGACCGACTCGGTTTGCAATTCGGGTTGAGGGACGACTTCCCATTTCGAAACGCTGATGCGCATCATCCCGCGTCCTCCGCCGAGCTCGTCGACGGTGGCGAGCGGCTCGCGTTCGACGATGTACCGCATCGAGAAGCCGCCGACCGGGCCGACCTCTCCCTCCTGCTGCCGGTACTTGAGCAGCAGGTCTTTTTGTCGCTCGATTTGCGGCTTCATCCGTGCCACCAGCTCGTCGATAGGGACGAAGGCCGCGCGATTCTTCAGCAGGCGGAAATGCACCTCCTTGGCGTGCACTTCGCGGCTGATGGGCGTGACTTTGTGTTTCAGCGTCGTCACCGGCGACTTTATCTGCTCGACGTCGCTGAGCGTCTGCTGCAGTTGGCTTAGCTCGTGCTTTGATTCTTCGAGCGCGCTCACGAGCTGTTCGAACTGCTGCCTGCGTTCCTGGGCGGCGGCGCGTGCCGCCGCGACCTGTGCGTCGACCGCTTCGACCCGCACGCGCGCCTGTTGTTCCTGCTCGGAGAGGGTTCCAAGAGTCGCTTCCAGCTCTAACTTTGATTTATGCAACTCGGCGACTTCGTTCTCCAACGCGCGGCTGCGCGCCACCAGTTCTGGTAACAGCTCGATGGGTTTGGGCCGCAGTGGCAGCAGTGGCAGCGGAGCGGCGGGGGCAACGATGTCCTGAACTGCCGTTTGGGATTCGATGTCCTCCAAAACGACCGGCGCCTTGCCCGCGCGAATCCCGGAGATCACCACAAAAATGATCAAAATCCCGACCATGTTGCAAATGACGTCGAGGAAGGAATCCGACCCGAATTCGACCTCGCTCTTGGAAATGCGACGGCTCATCCGCTCTCATCCTCAATGATCTTGCTGAGACGATTGTGCCGCTGCGTCGAGCTTGTGCTCGACGCTTGAGCGCAGTCCCAGCTCGCTGGTCGCGCCGCGCACTCGCTCGTAAAACGGACGTCCGGCCGGGTCGACGATGAACTTCAATGTGGGCACCCAATAAAAGTCCTTGGGCGGCCGGCCCCACGTTCGCACATGCTCGTCGAGCGCCGCCATGAAGCCGTCGGTCAGTTCCTTGCCCGATTCACCCCGTCCGACGCGGAGCATGGTCTCGCCCCCCACCACAATGCGGTCGGCGTGAACTTCGACCGTCACGCTCCGCTCGTAACCAATGGATGCGCCTCCGTTCGATGTACCCCAAATGCGGCGCGGCGGCTTTGCCCCTTGCTGGGCTCTCTTGTCTTTCAACTGTGCTGAGAAACCCGTTGGCGTTTCACCGACATCACGCCGCGGTCCCTCGGCACCGCCCGAGCCCGGCATTTCACGATCGGCAGCGGCAGTGGTCGAAGGACCGTCCTCGCCCGTCGATTTGCCTTTGCCTGATTGCGATTGGCTTAAGTGAACGATCTCCGGCTGGTCGCAAGGGCCACCAGAGCTACCGTTGTTTGGTTTATCAGCGATCAAGTACTCGCCACCGTCATCGCCGCTACCGGAACTGTTGGTGCCGCTCGGCGCGGCATGCGACGTCGTCGGCTTTGGCCGGATCGAGTTCGTTGCCATGCGACCGTCCTCCGAGCCTGGTCTCGGGG
>JBBDVZ010000153.1:0-1028 GCA_040903115.1 Planctomycetaceae bacterium | reverse complement strand
CTCCCGACTCAAAGCACCTCCACCGGAGTTGACTGGCGCCGGATCCTTCCCTCGCGGCGTTTTTTGTAAAGGAGAACCTGCCACTGGCAATCCGCCAGCGACCTTGTCACTCCCGAGGCTGCCTTGTGCGCCGCGGCGAAAAGGGATGTCCTCCGTGTTTGGCCCCGAGTCGGCCAACAACGATTCAGGCGCCTGCGAGCGTTGGGCCAGCGCGTCGGAGACGGCCTGGCGACAGATTGCGACCGCCTCTGGCTCGGCGTCCGGGAGTGCGAGCTGCCAGTCCTGGTCGATCAACTCGTAGCCCGTGGGAATTTTCATCCTGGAAAGCATCTCGCGAGCGGCGTAAAAGGCAACACATCCGTCGGGGCGGACGAGGAACAGCACGTAGGGCGCCGGTTCGACTTCGGGTTCAGTCGAAAGGCGATTCCTTACGGACCAGTATTTCACCAGGCTCTCGGCGCCGGACAACAGCGGGTTGGAGGCCCGCGAGAATCCCTCCAGGTCGGCGGCGGTCACCACAACGTTTTCCGGCAGGAACCGCAAGCCCTTCTCCGTGCATTCGATAAAGATCGGGCGGCGAGTCGTGCCCGAATGGCCCTCGTACGCAATGAAGGCATACTTGCTCGAGGCGGACGCTTGTTGCTGCTGCAACAGCCGCAGCCGGCGGCGCAATTCGCCGGCTTGAATTGCTCCGTGTGCCTGCGTCGCCTCGAGCTCGCTCTGCGATTTGGCATCTTCACTCTGCAGACGTTGATAGTCATCCAGCGACGCGTTCAGCGTCTCTAGCTGCGTTTTGGCCGCCGACAAGCGATCCGCGGCAGCCGCCAGTTCTTGTCGCCGCGGCTTGAGTTCACTGGTGATGCGGTCACGCTCGCGCGCGATTTCCTCAATGGACTCTGTCAGCGCGACATTCGGATCGGCGGGCGTTTCTAAAGGCGGGGCTTCGACCGTGGGCGGTATCTTCGGAGGATTGACGCTCGTCGAAAGCAAAGGCTGCGGCTTGGGAGCCGAACGGGCCTTGGCAACGG
>JBBDVZ010000152.1:0-7581 GCA_040903115.1 Planctomycetaceae bacterium | reverse complement strand
TGCTCGACGGAAAAATCTCACTGCGCGTCGCCGATCCCCAGTCCGATTCGCCGCTGGCCTTCGACGCGAACACGGAAAAGTAGGGTGGGTGCCAACCCACCATCAATGGCTGGTCCAGCGTTTGATGTCTGCTCGGTCGATGCGACCGTCGTGTAACGCCGATGCGATCAATACGCCAGCGACGCCGGTCTTCGCCAGCATTGCCAAGTCATCCGGGCCCCGCACGCCACCGCCGGTGATGATTTCCAGCGACGGATTGCAATCGATCAATCGGCGGCACAGAGCGATCGTGCTGACGCCTTGACCGACGCCCACCTGCGCCAGGTCGAGGACAATCATGCGCTCGATGCCCGCCCGCATGGCGATTGCTGCGATCTCATACGGATTCGCAGCCGGCCATGCGGCGAGGTTGCCCAGCGGCTTACCACTCTGCATGTCGAGGCTGAAGATGATGCGGGTCGATCCGAACTCGCCGCAGAGTTGCCGAAGCTGATCTGGTCCGGCCGACGTTTCGAGCCCGGCGATCACGGCGCTTGCGCCTGCGGCAAACACAGCGGCCGCCTGCTCGAACGAGCGCACTCCGGCGTCGACGAGCAGGTCAAATCCGTCGTCGACCAGCCTGCGATAGAGTTTCAAACTCGGCCTCTGGTGCAGGATGGCATCGAGATCGGCAACATACAGCCCGGTCAGCCCGAACTTGTCGCGAAAGGCGCGCGCAATCGTCACCGGATCGGCGCCGCTCACGAGCCGGCTCTCGACCGGACGATACTCGTCCCGTCGGCCGGCCACGCCTCGAACGACCACGCCGTCGAGCAGATCGAGAACGGGATAGATCTTCATCACGCCGACTCTTGCAACGGGCCGAAAGATTGTCAACGATGAAAGACCCCGTCGGGCGCGATCGAAGATTGCGGGTGTTCAGGGTGTCTGGGGTCGAGCCCCCAGGTTCATCGTCTGGGGGCACGCTGGCGCGTGACCCCAGGCACCCGCGCTGAGATAAGAGTGCTTGCCGACAACCTGTGATTTGCCATGCTCAGCTATCTGCAACGAAAGCTCATCTACCGCCCCACGCGCCAGGTCGACATCGACCTCGAGCGCGCCGGCTTGTCGCCCCAGCAGGCGCGCGCAGTGCAAGTCGAGACGCACGACGGCCTGCTGCTCAACGGCTGGCATGTATTCGCCGCATCACGCAGCGGCTCAGCGGATGTGAGCAGCATTCGAGACGCTGAGCGGCCGATGATCGTTTACTTTCCCGGCAACGCGCGCAACCGTGAATTCCGAGGTCTCAACTGCCGCATCTTGGCCCAAGCTGGAGCAGACGTACTGCTGGTCGACTATCGGGGCTACGCCGAAAATCCCGGCTCGCCTTGCGAAGAGCACATTGCCGCCGATGCGCGTGCGGTCTGCGATTTTGCGCTTCAGACGCTCGGAGTGCCCGCGTCGAACCTCGTTTTGTATGGCGAGTCGCTGGGTGGCGCGGTTGCGACCCGGCTGGCGGCGGAAATGTGCGCCGCCGCAAAGTCGCCGGCGGCGTTAGTTCTGGGATGGACGTTCCCGACGCTGGCCGATGCCGCGGGCCACAGGCATCCGTGGCTGCCCGTTCGCTGGGCGCTCGTTGAGCGATACGCGTCCATTGCGCACATCGCCAATGTTTGCAGCCCAATCCTGATGCTGCATGGCTGTCACGACACGGAGTTGCCCGTTGAGCTGGGTCGAAAACTGTTCGCCGCAGCGCCGCCTGCTTCACACTCGGGGATCGAAAAGCGATTCGTTGAGCTTCCGGCCGGCCACAACGACGTGTATCGCGTCGCGGGCAATGAACTTCGCACCGCGATCGAACGGTTCCTCGGCGACGTTTTGAACGTACGCGCGACCCTCGCCCAACGCCCGGCGCAAAACGCCGAACTGGTATAGTCGGAGCGCCAAAACCCACGCAATTCTCCCGCGTCGCCGGAATCTGAACCGTGCTTGCGAGTCGGCTCGCGGCGTTGATAAGATGGCTGAAACGAGGCCGGCATGCGCGCGCCGGCCCGTAACCCGCCGCGCTGTCCCGCCGGATGCTTCGATGATGAAAAGCCGTCCGCACATGACGTCTGTGACTCTCAGTGTCGTTTGCGGGATTGCTACGGCCCTATTCGTCGCCGCTGTTTTTGTTCGTGCCGACGAAAAGCCAAAGGACGACAAGCCGGCGCTCGTCGACTATGCCACGCAGATCAAACCGATCTTTGCCGAGCACTGCCACGATTGTCATTCTGCCTCTGAGCACAAGTCGGGCTTCCGCCTCGATACGGCGGCTTTGGCGCTTCGTGGTGGCGACCGCGGTGCCGACATCGTCCCGGGCAAAAGCGATCAGAGTCTGTTGTACCAGGCCATCACCGGCGCGGGCGACGTCGCCGCCATGCCCGCCGACTCGCCGCGCTTGAGCACCGAACAGATCGCCCTTATCAAGCGATGGATCGACGAGGGAGCGAAAACGCCGAAGGATGAAGTCGCCGAATCCGCGCATATTAAGAGTGATCATTGGGCCTTCCAGTCGATCAAGCATTCCGCGCCGCCGGACGTTGCCGACAAAAGCTGGGTCCGCAATCCGATCGACGCATTCGTGCTCGCGCGTCTGGAAGCCGAAGGACTCAAGCCATCGCCGCCAGCCGACCGAGCCACGCTGATTCGACGGCTGAGCCTCGACCTGTGCGGCATCACGCCGACGCCCGCTGAAGTCGATCATTTTCTTCACGACCAGCAGCCTGCGGCCTACGAGCGGCTCGTCGACCGCATGTTGGCGTCGCCTCACTACGGCGAGCTTTGGGGGCGGCATTGGCTCGACGTCGCCCGGTACGCTGACTCGAACGGGTTTACCATCGACTCGGCCCGCTCGATCTGGAAATACCGCGACTGGGTCATCGATGCCTACAACCGCGATCTGCCTTTCGATCAATTCACCATCGAACAGCTTGCGGGCGACCTGTTGCCCGACGCGACGACGGAACAGCTCATCGCCACCGGCTTTCATCGCAACACCCTCGTCAACGAGGAGGGCGGAACCGACAAAGAGCAGTTTCGAATCGAGTCGATCCACGATCGCGTGAACACCACGGGCGCCGCTTATCTCGGGCTATCGGTCGGCTGCGCACAGTGTCACGCCCACAAGTACGACCCCATTTCGCAGCGCGAGTACTACGAGTTCTTCGCGCTATTCAACAACTGCGACGAGCCGAATTTTCAGGTGCCGACTTCGCAACAGGCGCAGCATCGTGAACGCTTGACCGGAGAGCTCGCCGCGGTGCAGAAACAACTCGAACAGCGCGACGCGGACTATTTGAAGGGACTGCCGGCCTGGGAGGCGGAGCTTGCGAAACAATCCGGTGGGACGTGGACGAATCTCGACCCGCAGACGATTACCACCCGCGTCGGTTCGGTCCTCAGCAAGCTGGGCGACCAATCGCTGGCCGTCGATTTCAGCATCCCAGCCAACGATACGTTCACTCTCGTCAGCGACGTGCCATTGGAAACGATCACGGCCGTGCGGCTCGAGGCGCTCACGCATGCCAGCTTGCCGATGATGGGACCGGGGCGAGCCGCCAACGGCAACTTTGTCTTGAGCGAGTTCGAGCTCGAAGTTCAACCGCTCGACGCCTCCGGCAATCCCACCGGCACGCCACAACGTGCGCCGCTCGATCGGGCGATTGCCGATCACTCGCAGGTTGGCTACCCGGCTGCCGCAGCAATCGACGGCAACCAGAAAACGGGCTGGTCCATCGACGTCGACAAGGGCAGTCTCAACATCGATCGCGAGGCGACGTTTCTCATTTCCGGCGGCATCCACAATCCGCATGGCAGCCGTCTGACCGTGCATTTGCACCAGAACCATTCCGAAGCCGGCTACCTGCTGGGAAGATTTCGCCTGTCGGCCAGCTCGGCAACGCCCGCGTCGCTTGAGGTTCCAGCCAGCGTGCGCCGCATTCTGGCGATCGCAGCGGATAAGCGGTCCGACGATCATCGGCGGCAACTCGAAGCGATCTTCAAGGAAAGCGACCCCGTCCGCCAGCCGATTTCCGAGCGGCTGGGCGCCCTCAAGAATCAGTTGGATCAACTGGATCGGGAAATCCCCACCACGCTCATCATGCACGAGCGAACCGAGCCGCGCGAAACGCACATTCACATTCGCGGCGACTTCCTCCGTCATGGAGCGCGCGTCACCGGGAGCGTTCCGGCAGTCTTGCCGCCGCTGCCGGCCGACGTGAAGAACCCGACGCGGCTCGACTTGGCGCGCTGGCTGGTCGATCCCGTGAACCCGTTGACGGCCCGCGTGACGGTGAATCGGGTTTGGCAGCCCATCTTCGGTGTAGGACTTGTTCAAACCGAGAACGATTTTGGAACGCAGGGCAGCCCACCCAGCCACCCCGAACTTCTCGATTGGCTCGCGGGGGAATACATGCGACTCGGCTGGAGCACCAAGTCGCTGCTGCGGCTCATTGTGACATCGGCGACGTATCAACAGTCGTCGGAGTTGAGGGAGGAATTGCACGCTCGCGATCCTGCCAACCGACTCTTAGCGCGTCAGTCTCGCATTCGGCTCGAAGCGGAGACCATCCGCGACGTGTGTCTCTCTGCGAGCGGGCTGTTGACGCCGCAAGTCGGCGGGCCGAGCGTCTATCCGCCGCAGCCCGAGGGCATCTACGTGCTCACGCAGCAGAAGAAGGCCTGGCCCGAGGAACAGGGGCCGGCCCGCTATCGCCGCGGGATGTACACTTATTTTTGGCGGTCGAGCCCGTATCCGTTCCTGCCGACTTTCGACGCGCCGGACGCGAACACCACGTGCACGCGCCGCGTGCGATCGAACACGCCGTTGCAGGCGCTGTCGCTGGCGAACGATCATTCGTTTGTGGAGATTGCCCGCGGGCTTGCAGGACGCATTGTGCGCCAAGGTCCCGCCGCCGACGCCGAGCGGTTGCGATTTGCATTTCGCCTGTGCCTCGCCCGCGAGCCGCACGACAACGAGCGCGATCGTCTGATGCAGTTTCTGTCGACCGAGCGCCAGCGTTTTGCCGTCAACGAGGCCGAAGCGCGTCCCGTCGCTCCGCTCGATGCTGACGAAGGCCTATCGCTCGCGGAAGGCGCGGCTTGGACGGCGGTGGCACGCGTGCTGATGAACCTGGACGAGTTTATTACCCGAGAGTGATTCCCATGGATCCAAAACAGAACGTGCTGCGCGAAATCACGCGGCGGCATTTCTTTGCCGATTGCCGCATGGGTCTGGGCTCTGTGGCATTGGCGTCGCTGCTCGGTAAAGACGCGCTCTCGGCGGCCACTATTACCCACTTGGACAACCCGTTGGCTCCGCGTCAGGGGCATTTTGCCGCGCGCGCCAAGCGTGTCATATTCTTGTTCATGGCCGGCGGCCCGAGCCAACTCGAGCTGTTCGATTATAAGCCGAAGCTGCAGGAGCTGAACGGGCAGGTCATTCCCCCGTCGTACGTCAAAAACAAGCGGTTTGCGTTCATCAAGCAAGATGCGAAGCTGTTGGGAACGAACCGCAAATTTCAGCAGCACGGGCAATGCGGGGCCGAGTTATCTGCTTTGTTGCCGCACCTCGCCACTGCTGTCGATGACGTCGCCATCATCCGCAGCATGAAGACGGACGTCTTCAATCACGGTCCCGCCAAGCTGTTCACCAACACCGGTTCGCCGCGCTTCGGCCGGCCGAGCATGGGGGCATGGGTGACCTACGGCATCGGCAGCGAGTCGTCGAGCCTGCCGGGGTTTGTCGTCCTGCAATCGGGGCCGCGCGGCCCGCGCGGCGGCACGCCTTTGTGGGGAAGCGGGTTCTTGCCGACGACCTATCAGGGCGTTCCATTTCTGAACGGCGTCGACCCGATCTTGAACCTCTCGACCCCCAAAGGCTTCACCTCGCAAACTCAGGGCGACTTCGTTTCAGCCGTCAAGGACCTCAACTCGCTGCGCTACGCGCAAGTGAACGATCCGGAAATCTCGACGCGCATTTCGGCTTACGAGATGGCCTACCGCATGCAATCAAGCGCCCCGGAGTTGATGGACCTGGGAAGCGAAACGAAAGAAACGCTCGACATGTACGGCGTCGATCCGGCCAAGCCGTCGTTCGCCCGCAATTGCCTGCTGGCGCGCAGGCTGGTTGAGAAGGGCGTCCGGTTCGTGCAGTTGTATCACACCGACTGGGACCATCACGGCAACCCGGGCACGCACTTGGGAGAGCCGCTCGACGACCGCTGCCGCGAAGTCGACCAGCCTTCGGTCGCGCTCATCAAAGATCTCAAGCGTCTCGGCATGCTGGATGACACGCTGGTGATTTGGGGCGGCGAGTTCGGCCGCACGCCGCAAGGCGAGCCCCGCGACACGCTGGGCCGCGACCATCACATCGAAGCCTACGCCATGTGGCTGGCCGGCGGAGGCGTCAAGGGCGGGCAGACGATCGGCAAGACCGACGAGCTGGGCTACTACTCGGTGGAGGACCCGATTCACGTGCACGACCTGCAAGCCACGGTGCTGCACCTGCTCGGCCTCGATCACCTCAAGCTCACCTACCGCTTCCAAAGCCGCGACTACCGCCTCACCGACGTCGCCGGCAACGTGGTCAACAAGCTGATCGCGTAACGACGGCTGACATTCTGCACATCGCGTCCCGTTGTTTCCGACGGGGCGCAGCCCGTCGGCTTTGCTGACTTTCTCTCCGCGTCCCCGTGTCTCCGCTCGGCTGAGCTCGCCGCAGGCCGCGTCCCCGCGTCGGCTCCTTCATTCCGCACTCCGCGCTCCGCATTCCGCGCTTCCCTCCCCGTGACAGAACTTTGACAAAACTATGACGGTGCCCTGACACCTCGCTCTTGCGGTGGCTTTATACTTTCTCATAATCACCCATTCGCGCGGCGGCAATTGCCGCAAAGCCAAACGAATCGGCTGGTTACTTCAAGTTGCTCAACACCTGGGACGATACTCACGAAGAGTCAGGAGCCGCATATGTCGACGTCGCTACTCGAACCACGTGTCAAAAAAACTGCGGTCGCCGCGGCGAGCTCGAAGCGCGCGGATGCCGTCGATGAACAAAACCCTGCGTTCGAGTTGTTTCAAAAAGACAAGCTCACCTGGCGCAACGTCGACTGGACCGTGCTGATCTGGATGGTGGCGATGCACGTCGGCTGCCTGGCGGCTCCGTTCTTCATCACCTGGCAGGCGTTGACGGTGACCGCCGTGCTGTACTGGTTGACCGCCAGCGTCGGCGTGTGCCTCGGCTATCACCGCTATTTGGCGCACCGCAGCTTCAAGCTGAAGTCGCCCGCGGAATTTTTCGTGCTGTTGTGCGGATCGCTGTCCGGCGAAGGCTCGCCGCTCACGTGGGCCGCCACCCATCGCTTGCATCACCAGCGCTCCGACCTCGACGGCGATCCGCATTCGCCGCTGCACGGCAAACTGTGGTCGCACATCATGTGGATATTTCTGCGTCACACGCCGCGCGAGCACCAGCTTCTGATCGACCGCTACGCGCCCGATCTCGCCGCCCGGCCGCTGATGCAGTTTTTCGAGAAGACGTTCGGCTTGTGGCTGGTGGTTACG
>JBBDVZ010000151.1:2887-7586 GCA_040903115.1 Planctomycetaceae bacterium | reverse complement strand
GAGGGTGTCGCTAACAATCAGCCCGGAATGTCTCACTGTGGATGAAACAATTCACTTGGTGAAGTGGGGATGAAGAATTTGAGAGCAGTCTCGGTATTTGGAGCGTGCCTTCTGTTCTTGATCGCGCTCATTGTTCCCTCGTTCCATTCCGCGCGCAAATCGAGACAATCGCCGTGCATTCGCAATCTCAGATCGCTCGCCTTCGCGCTGAATATCTACCACACCGCCAATGGTTCATATCCACCGGCTTATATTGCCGACAAGGATGGTAAGCCCATGTATAGCTGGAGGGTGTTGATTCTGCCATTTCTCGATGAAAAGCCGCTGTTCGACAAGTACGACTTCAGCAAACCGTGGGACGCCCCCGAAAATCGCTTCGTCCTCGAAAACATGCCGGATGTGTTTCGCTGCGAATCCGATAAATCTGCCACCCCGAACACCACAAATTATGCCGGCGTGTTCGGCAAGGGGTGCGCGTTCGACCCCGGGTATCCCATGGGGATCCGCGATATCGAGGACGGGATGACATTCACGTTACTGGTGGGCGAAGTTGTTGACGTGAACATTCCCTGGACGAAGCCAGAGGACATCGACGTCTCCCTGCATCCCGGCATCAATAAACCCAACGGATTTGGCAGCAGGCATCCAGGATTCTGTAACTTCGCATTCTGCGACGGGCGTGCTCAAGTCCTCTTTGACAACATTGATCCCGAGGTGCTCGACAGCCTATTCCACCGTAACGACGACAAGCCGATTGACGACCCCTTCTGATTCACGGCAGCGTTGAGAGCAGCACTTCTTGTTCGAGGGCGTAGCGTCTGCCGCAAAATGGCCCGGGCGATTGTCTTTTGGCCTATGTCGGATGGAAACCGCCTGGTCTCCGGTGTATCAAACGGGTGCAGTGCCCGGTTGCGTTCTGTCGATAATTACCAAGGTCGGCATTGAATCGCCTATTCCGAACCGGCAAGTTCTGCCGCTACGTGCAGAACGTGCCGTCCGCCGGTCACAGGTCACGTGGGAATTGAAAACCAGATGCGGATGCCTGTTAATTGTTGCTATGGCTTGTTGGCCGCGACCGTGATCGTTTCCGGTTGCGCGCTGCCTCAGCGTCTTCGCCAGGCCGACAACGGGTCTCCGCAATACGACCGGGTTGAAATCGTTTACCACGTTCAAAACGGCCAATTGAGCGCGCCGGAACGAACTCTCGAGCAGGCCGGCATGGATGAGAGTTCCGCCGGCAAACCGGACTCAAACGGTAGCTGGTCGACGGCGTGCTTGACGATCGCCTATCCCCATCCCGACGAAATTCCGGGAATGGCCCGCGCGACGCTCGTGCTATCGCAGACCGATTCGCCCGCATTGCCAAAACCGCCGACGATTCGGGAACGGATCGCGCAGAGCCTGAACCGTCTGGCGACTTCCGCCGAACCGGACGCTTGCAAGGGTTCATCGGCTCATGCAAGGTCGTCGGGTCCGGACGATGAAATTTGGGTGCTTGACTTCCCCAAGCAGCAATTGGATTTGCTGTTGGCCGACCTGGCAGGTTCAGGATTCTTCGAGAATCAAACGCGACCCAACGGCGGCGCGCTGTTGCAAATCGCCGTCGATCACGGCCGCACGCAAAAGACGTGGACGCCCGAACCACGGCTCGACGACGTTGTCTCCCGCGTCTTTCGCGAAGGAATGCTCGACGGCTTCGTGGCGGTCGAAACCAACGACTCGGCGCCCGACGACCCGAAGCTGCAAAGTCCGGTCGCGTCACGCGAGTGACATTCGCCTGGCCGCACGAGTGGACCCACCGGGCTCAAATGACGGCTTGGGTGCCATGGCCACGGCTCTGCGTGGCCATGCCTTCGAATACATGCCCACCCAAAGCTGTGGGCATGGCACCCACCGTTTCAGGTCGGTCCATCGACTAGGGCAGTCTGCGATCCAACGCGGCGGCGATTTTCCGACACTCGGACAACGTGGCGGCGAACGCGTTCGGCGTTAAACTCTGTGCGCCATCGCTGAGCGCTTTCGAGGGATCCGGGTGCACTTCCAATATCAGTCCGTCGCATCCGGCGGCAATGGCTGCCCGGCACATCGCCGGCACCAGCGAGGCAATGCCCGTGCCATGGCTGGGGTCGACCACGATGGGTAGATGAGTCCGCTCAGCCAGATACGGAACGGTGGCCAACGGCAGAGTGAACCGGGTGTGCGTCTCGAACGTGCGAATCCCGCGCTCGCAGAGGATCACCTGCTTGTTCCCCTGATCGAGAATGTATTCTGCGGCCAGCAGGAACTCGTCCATGGTGGCCGAGGGGCCACGCTTGAGGAGCACCGGCTTGTCCGACTCTCCCACCGCTTGCAATAAGTGGTAGTTTTGCATGTTGCGCGCGCCGATTTGCAGGACGTCGGCATAGCGGCCCACCATTCCGACGTGTTCGGGCGTCATCACTTCGGTGACGACCGCCAGCCCTGTTGCCTCTCGTGCGGCTGCCAACAGTTTGAGCCCCTCTTCTTTCATTCCCTGGAAGGAGTACGGGCTGGTCCGCGGCTTAAATGCTCCACCCCTTAGCGCGCGAGCGCCGGCCTGCTTGACCTGCGCTGCGGCGAGCATGATTTGCTCTTCGCTTTCGACCGAGCACGGGCCGGCAATGATTCCGACGTCACCCCCGCCGACAACCAAGTCGCGCACGCGAACGACGGTCGGCTCTCGCTTGGTTTCCGAGCTGGCAATTTTGTAAGGAGCCAGAATGCGAACGACTTTCTCGACCTCCTCGAACGACTCCAGCGTCTGCTGCTCGCCGTTGCGCTTCTCGCCGATGGCGGCAATCACGGTGCGTTCGGTGCCCACAATCACATGGGCCTTGAGTCCCATTTCTTCAATGCGGCGCGCAATGCGCTGCACCATTTCCTCGGTCGAGCCAGGCTTCATCACGACGATCATGGCGGATCCTCGATTCCTCTCAGAAGCCCGGCTTTTCTGAAAAAGCCGGGCTTCGACGTCAACTTGTTCAAGCAACGGCAACGCGACGTTCTGCATGCTTGATGTGGTTTAGAAATAGAAAGAGCTCTGAAATCGGCGGGGATTTCAGAGCCCTTGGAAAACTCGTTGATTCGTTTAGCAGCTCAACGCGGTCCTCGTCCGGGCCAGGCTCCCCAGCCGGTAAAATAAAAGTCAAATCGCCAACAGGCGCCGGCCTTCGGTCGGCACGCGAGTTTCAAATTCGCGGTAGCGGGAACCACGTCGACATTCCTCAAAGGAACGGGGCGAAGTCGCGTCACAATGACTGTGAACAACGACTTTATCATAAAAGCTCAAAGCGGACAAAGTCAACGTTTGAGCGCAAGCTGACGTTCAAGCCTGAAAGTTTTCCCGCAATTGCGACACGTTCAAGCCGCCGTTCTGAGGTTGCGTTGCGAACGGAAGCACCATTCCCTGCTCTGGTTTGGGCTCGACCCCGGCAGTTTCGTCGCTCGGGAGAGGCTCGCAGGATAGAAATGCGAACGGTCCGCCCGCCTGCTGCAATTCGGCGGGGAAAGCGGCCACGATCGCCCGCACGGTTTGTTGCACCTGGTCGCGGTGGACCACCTCCGGGAGCGCGGAGGGGAACGAAATCCTCAACCCCGATACGATGAGAGGCCACGCCGGACTGTCGGGACTGAGTGCCCGACCGCCGAGTGAGTTCCGCCCGAAATCCAAGGCGTGGTTGGGCTCGAAGGCGAAGTCCAGGACGTTGTGCGAGACTGCAAGATGGCCGATGAGCGCGTCGGTCCATCGTTCGACTCGCCTCCGAATCCTATCGACGACCGCCAGCCGCGGGTCCATTTCCTGCGACCAATTCACCATCAGGCTCAGCGCGGAATTCCGGACTTGCCGCTGCCCCGACATGACGCTTTTCACGAAGGATTGGGCGTGTGACGCGCCCCGCTGGACATCTGCCGCCGTCAATACCGCACACCAGACTCGCGACAGCATCTCCATGACAAAGATTTCCGCCAGCACCGGCGCGACTTGATCCCATTCCGCATGGGGCGCAGTGCGAGATGACGCTTGATGGCCGGCCGAGGCGTTGCGCAGAAACGTCGTCCAAAGCCCGACGTGCCTGCGCGAATGGTCCCAGAACTCCCGGACGGCGGGCTCGGAAATGCCCAGCGGAGCATCGATGACTTGGTGGCTGTATGCTGACACCAGCGCGGTCAGCTCGCCGATCTGCTGTAGTTTCAACGGTGACGCTCCGGCCAGAGACCACCTCGTAGGCCCGGACTGTTCGCACCCAGAGCGCGAATACCAACGATGATCGTCCGGCGGTCTGCGGACTTGAATTAGCAAACGTAATGCCGGACGACGTCACCGGACTCGTGGGAAACTTGCTTCCCCGCCGCCGGAGCCACCGCTGGCCTCAGCGCAAGTCATTACAAGCGAACAATTCCCGCATTGCGACGGTGCAAGCGCGCAGGACTGCGGCGTCGAATCCGAAATTCGAGAGTTTGCCTAAAGGCACGCATTTGACCGACTTCATAGCCAAACAATCGTTGGAATGAGGCAAATCGGCAACGCGGCGCAGTTGTCGGTCAACATAGTCGGGCAAAGAGGCGCGGCGGAAAAACCGAAGTCCGGGGTGCCCTCATTTGCCCTTTGCGGGCGTCGCGCTGAGTTCGCGGATTTCAATTTTCCGCAGCGCGGCGGCGGTTTGCCAGGTGGCAATTCCAA
>JBBDVZ010000151.1:0-2787 GCA_040903115.1 Planctomycetaceae bacterium | reverse complement strand
TCGCGGATTTCAATTTTCCGCAGCGCGGCGGCGGTTTGCCAGGTGGCAATTCCAAACGGCCTCGAGAGCTCGACTTCCAGTCGTACCGAGAGCTTGCGGTCGTCGAGAGTGTGATTGACGATCTTCTCGTCGTCGATCCATGCCTCAATCTTCCTTTCGCTCACGCGCACTCGGATGCGATACCAGCGGTTGCTGACAAATTCGCGGTGGCTACTGGTTTCGTTTTCTGAGGCGTCGTATCCGCCGATACTCGACAGCCCGCATAAGCCGCCGCCCCAGCCTCCGACGATTAGAGTGCAAGGATCGTCTTTCACCGGGAAGGTCAATCCGCAGAAAAAGTCGCTGCCTCGCAGCCGCATTGCTTCGAGCGAGACTTCGTAGTTCATCGTCGGCACTTTTTTGGTTGCGGTGATTCCGGTGAGATCGTTTCCCATCTCCAGCACAATCTGACCATCCTTTACATGCACGTCTCCTTCGCCACCGAACTTTGTGACCTTCCACCCGGCCAGGCTTTTGCCGTCGAACAGCGAGAGCTTTTTGTCTTTGGTTGCTTTGTCATCCTTGGCGCCGGCGGCAGCCTCAGCCGCGCGTTTTTCAGCGTCCGCCGATCGCACGGTCTGACACGTCAAGAGTGTGAGCGCAAGCAGCGCGAAAACGGCAGCGGCCGCAGCAGCCCGATGAATGCCAATAAGCAACAAATCAGGTCTTGCGATTCGGTTCATACAAGGCGTCTCCGGACCATACCTTTTGGGCGCGACGCGACAATTTCCGGGCGTCTGATCTCCTTTTGCCACATTCGCGGGGGGATTTCCAGTCCCGGCGGTTAAAGCTGCCGGCACTTCCCTACGTATAAACCGCTCAAGTCGGGCTTTGCGACATCCGGTTTTAGCGGTTGGATGGAAGTTACGCCCGCCGTGCTGCCCATCGATCGGGCCGTTGCAAATGCGGTTCATTCCGCAGGCTTTCACCTCCAATTGTAAGCTAGATTTTCCTGGTGGCGCTGATGAACGGCGCCTGCCAGCCCAGCGTCAAAAACTGGACGGGTGGCAGCGGTCGCGACTCTTGCGATTCCACGTCGGCGAACCCGGCGGAGAGCGCAGACCGATCGCGCGCCACCCAATTTCGGAAAGCTGTTAGTACCGGTTTGTTGCACCGCCGGCTGTATCAATATCCCCTCTGCAGGATCGGACGACGTGCACTCTCTTGCTGACTCCCTCGGCACAGTTTGGAACTCACTGAGTTCCACGATTTCCGGCGGCTATGTGCTGGCCATTGCGCTCATCTGTCTGGTGCAGTACCTGTTCCACGTGCACCGGCAAGCCCAAGCATGCCGACAACTCGACTCGTTTCGCCGCGAAAGGGACGGACTTGAAGGCGAGCTTCAACTCGCCGAGAAGGAGCGCATGGTCAGCCGGCTGGAGAACCACATTCTACGCGAGTTTGTCGCCGAGACGGAGATCGACAAGGCGTTGGGACTGCTGCTGAAGCACTTCGTTCCCTTTCCCGAGGGCGGGTTCGCGGCCTTCGTTGAGTCGGGCGAGGGCCGCGACACAGTCACGCGCAGCCGCGGTCTGTCGAAGAAGTCGCAGCAGAGCTTGCGAGTCGACCCGGAATTCCGTGCCCGGCTGCTCAGAGAGCGGTTGATCCTCGTTGAAAAGGCCGAACTGCGGGACAGCGCGCTATTCGACAGCCTATCGAAAGCCGAGCGCGACAAGGCATCGCGCGTCTTTTTGGCGGCGGTCACCGAATCCGACGGCGTCGTATTTGTGCTGGTGACGACGGCGCTTTATCCCGCCGGAGCGGCACTCGATCAGCAGATGGAGCTGGCAAAGCGGCTGATGTTGAGCGTTGCGGCCAACCTCATACGAACTCGAGAACATGAGCTTCAAGCAGGCCAATTTCGAATTGCCAGCGACGTTTTGGAACTTCGGTCCATCGCCGACCAGAAGTTTCCCACGCCTTTGACGATGCTCAACGTGTTTTTGACGCGGCTGGCAGCCATGATTGGGGCCGACCGTGCCACGCTCTACTTGTGCACGGAGGACGCTCCCGCTTCGAAGAAAGCCGTGGTGCGGTGTGGGAAAGAGTTGGCCGCCCCTCAGCAGCTTTCATGGCAGACGTATGAAGACTCGCTTGCCGAAGCTTGCGTGGGCACGCGCGAGATGCGCAAGTTTGATTCCAATGCACTTTCTCATGTCGGCATCGAAACGTTGGTGCAGGGCGCCTTGGTGGCTCCCATGCGTCATGAGCAAGGCACGATTGGTTTCCTGTGTTTTTCAAAAGAAACCAGCGTGCCTTTCACCGATAGCGACTGCCACCTCGCCGGTTGGGCTGCCGAATTCCTCGCACAAGCGATCTTGCGCGTGCTGAATCACGCGGCGGTCCAACAGCAGGCGAGGCAGGACGGGCTCACGGAACTGGCCAATCGTCGCGAGTTCGACCAGCGCATCGAGCACGAATTGGCGCTGGCATCGCAGAACGGCCGCGAGTGCTCTCTGGTGCTGCTGGACCTCGACCGCTTCAAGACGATCAACGACACCTACGGTCACCCCGTCGGCGACGAGGTCCTTCGCGGCGTGGCCGCCGTGCTCAAGACGCAGGTGCGCAAGCTCAATGGCGAGGATCGCGTGCTGACGGCACGCTACGGCGGCGACGAGCTGGCCGTCGTGTTGTCGGGCGTCGGACTCGACGAGGCGCGAACAATCGCGGAATCGATCCGCTGCTCAATTGAAACGGCGGCAATTCGAGAGCATGGCCTTGAGATCGCCATCACAGCCAGCGCCGGAG
>JBBDVZ010000150.1:0-7604 GCA_040903115.1 Planctomycetaceae bacterium | reverse complement strand
ACGGTCTTCGGTCGCTGTCCCGGTGCATTGACTTTCTTTGCCCACATACCGCTGGCGTGGGCAAACAGCGGGAAGCCCTCGTAGGGCTTATTTGGGCGGGGTGTAGCGGCGGGTGTAGCGGACGATTTACGGCGGGGTTTCGATACGGTAGACTTTTCCAACATGGGGCACCTCTTTCGGTAATGGGATTGGGGTGTCTCTCGAAACCCGCTCGCCTCAAACGGGCGGGTTTCTCATTCCGTCGTAAAGCCTACCAAGACCTCCGGGTGTAGTCAAGGGCGTAGCGGAGGAAAGCGGGAAAGCCAAAATATGCGGTTTTTCTCGGAAAAGAGGGCGTAGCTCAGATGGTAGAGCACCGGACTTTTAATCCGTAGGTCGTGGGTTCGAATCCCACCGCCCTCATTTCACGTCCTGCAAACGCTCTTGTTTCCGGGGGTGACGTGTTGTGAGCGGGGAATGATTCGAGCGTTTCTACCCTCCCCCTGCCCCTCCCTGAGAGGGAGGGGGGTTTCGGACACCACTCGGCTACGCTCAACGGTGTTCCGGGGCCTTCAGCGATTGCTCGAGCCGTGTCAGGTTCTGGTCGAGTTCGATTGCGATTTCGGGGTCGAGAGGGACGCCGCCGAAGCGGACTTCGTAGAAGCGGTCGACGAGTTGGCGCGGAAATGCTGCCAGGCCTGCGGACGCTAACAGCGAATTCAACGATCGGTCCACGCCAGCCACAAATTCGCGTTGGGTCTGCGTGCGATCGCGCACCAGGCCGCGGGCGCGGCAGATTTTGCGAAACCGCTCGTAGAAGGCGATGACGTCGCGGCTTGCGCGGCTTCGCCCGAACAGGTACCGCCAAAGGCGGCGCAGTCCCTTTGCCGCTCGTTTGGCAAGGAAGAACGCGGGAATGCCGACGGTGATCAGCACGAGGGTCAACAGGGCGCCCTGCCAACTGAACCATTTATCGGGTGATTTCAATGTGGCGCGAAAGAAGGCCGCGACCTGAGTCCAGCCGATCTTGCGCTCCTTGATGGCCGTCCACCACTCACGGACCATTTGCACCAGCGGCTGGTAAATGCGCGCTTGTTGTCGTCCGATGTCGGCATTGGCCACGTAGTTCGACCACAGGCTTTCGACGAACGACTTCAAGTCGTGCCACGTCAGCATTCGCGGCGCCGCCCGGCGGACAACTTCGGACCGCTCGCGCGCTGGGGTGGGATCGAGGGTGATCCAGCGCTCGCCAACCAGAGCTTCGACCCAGGCATGGGCATGCCTCTGCTGGACTTCGAACTCGCCGGAGAACTGGTTGGGGCTTCCGCCTTTGAAGCCGCTGACCAGCCTCGAGCGAATTCCCACGGCCCGCAACATGAGCGCCAGTGCCGACGCGTAGTACTCGCAATGCGCGGCCTTGGTGTTAAAGAGGAAGTCTTCGAGCGGGTCGAGGTCCTCGTCGTCTTGCTCGATGTCGAGCGTGTAAATGAAGTCGGGCGTGTCCTTAAGATAGGCTTCGAGCTGGAGCGCAATCTCCTTTTCCGTGCTGCGGCCCTCATTCCGAGCGCGCTGGGCGATTTGCCTGGCGAGTTCTTGCAGCCGCGTGAGTCCCTGCTCCGGCATCTGAAGATAAGCCTCGTCGAACGATTCGGTGCGGGCCGTCCTGGGCACGCGCAGTCCCCTCGATGATTCCGCGGGAGCATGAACGGTCATCTCAATGGGCTTGTTGAACGGAATACCCGATCCTTGATTCCCGGCACCGAACCGATTACGGAGCAGGTCGATATCGCTTTGCCGATAGCGCATGAGAACGTCCGCACTGTTTTGCCAGGCTACAAAAGACCTTTCGTGGAGAAAGCATTGCCTCACGGGGAACATGGCGAACAAAACGCCGCTTTGCATCGGTTGTATTCGGATTTCTTGCCGGACGCTTCGCGTCCCTGGGCCGGGAAACGAGCGCGCCAGATCGGCCATTACGAACTGCGTCGACCATTTCCGGTTTTCGTAGGTCTCCAAGACGGCTCCCCGGAAAAGCGGCTCTTCCTGGCCCAACTTGAGGGCATACTCGGCGACATCCATCTCCTCGCCCGTGTCGTTATTGAAAACTCTGACCTCCAACGCCAGGTCATTGCTCTCGCTGATCCGAGATTCTCCTCCGAGTTCCACGGTCTCCGTGAAACCCGTCTCGACGATGGGCTGGTCTTCCTCGAACGTGCCCAAAGTCGCCATACGGCCGGCCCAAACGCGCGGCGTTAGCACCACAAAACATGCCGAGATAAGAATCGAAACCAGTGCCGTCGCCAGTATCCCCGTTACAAACCGTGCGCTGATCCAGCGTTCGTTGGGATCGAGATGAATCGTATTTCGAGGCCTGCTCGGCCGCTGCCAGTACGCATCGAGGCTCGACGTCTTGGGGTGAGTCACAGCCACTATTACGTAAGGTGTGCCGCTGCCTTCGGCGCGACTGGCGTGTGGGCCGGCGATCGGCTCACTTTCCGCAAGCTGCATTCTGGCCTGCTCGATGGAGAAGATCGACAACGTCCAGATTCCCAAGAGCAGGTAGCACGCCAGCAAAACGCCGTACGTGCCCGAAGAGGTCAGCAGCGCTCCGATCGCCACCTGCAACACGCTGAGCGTGCACATTGCCCAGTATTCGCGCGGGCGCTTGTGCATAAAGAAAACAATCCAGGACAAAAAGACGAGAAAATGCGACGCGAACACCACTTCAGCGAGCACGCCTTGCTCCGGGATGCCTCCGCCCCGCAGCAGTCGCAGAAACAGCGGCGACATCCGCACGAGCGTGTACCCCAGCGCCATGGTTCCCAGCAGGTTCGTCGCGAACGTCGGCAGTCGAAACGCTTGCTGTCGCTCGGTGAGGATCAGCGCGACGACGGCCAGGGGCAACGTGATCAGGTGCGGCAGCGGCGTTTCGTCGGCGACGGCCAACATCAGGCTGGCGAGACAGCACAATGCATAAACGCTGATTTGAAACACCGCCGATAATTGCGCCACGCGCTGCTCCAACAGAATGTGATGTCAAAACGCCCCTCCCTTCCAGGGAGGGGTTGGGGGAGGGTTTAGTTTTCAGTTTTCAGTTTTCAGTGTTCAGTTTGCGGAGTGCGTCGGCGTTTAGCCGCAATGCCGCAGGCATGCGGCGGTCTGCTCCCTGTGTCTCCGCGTCCCCGCGTCCCCGCGTCGCTCGTTCACCCCTCTCCCCACCTCTCCCCTCGAGGGGAAAGGGGTTGAAAATGTCCCCTATTGCAATTCGAAAAACTCGGCGACCGTGCGTTCCCGCGCTTCGATGAGCTGCAACTCGGCCGTGCTGCCGCCGTCGTGGTTGCCGTTTTTACCGTTGAACACTTCGTCGAGCGATCCGTCGATTCGGCTGCGGGTTGTCACCATAATGGTGCGCACCGAGGCGGAGCGTCTCGCCTGGGCGGCTTCGAGCAGCCTTTCCGACTGCGAGCGCGCATCTCCCTCGACGGTTGCCAGGGCCTTCAGCAGCGGGTCGATGCTGGCCGGCCCGGCCAGCGAGTCCCACGATTCGTACCGACGTCCGGCGACCAGAAGCGACACTTGCGAGTCGCGATTTTCCCGCAAGTGTTCGACACAAATGGTGGCCGCCAGGCTCACCGCCAGCTCGACGTGGTCGACGTCGACGTCGCGGGGATCGGTCGGCTGCCACAGGTCGACAAGCAGCAGCAAGTCGCGGTCGCGGCTGGGTCGGTACTCGCAGACCATCAATTGGTTGTGGCGTGCCGACGTGCGCCAGTGAATGGCGCGGGGATTGTCGCCGCGCCGAAACTCACGAATGCGGTGAAACTCGTCGTCGAAAGCGCCGCGGCGTTGTTGTTGCCGCTGCGAAAGTTCGCTGCCCGTAAGATTCTGCCTTTTCCAACTGCTGGAAAGTCGGCCGACGCGAGGGTAAACCAAAATCTCGTCGGCGACGTCGAACAGCAGCCCGCGCTCGACAAGCCCGAAGGGAAACCGCGTCGTCAACAAAATGGGGCCAAAATGATAAAGGCCCCGCTGCATCAGTCGCAGTTGGTAGTGTCCCGTGTGCTGGCCGCGGCACGGCACGCGCGCAAAGAGAATCTGCGCGTTGAGGCGTTCACGCTCGTTGGCGATTCGATCGCGCACCGTCATCAGCCACGAGCTCAGGAGCCGCTTGTGGTTCTCGACTGTGATGTCGACCGAGAACGGTTCGCCGGCCATCGCGTGCGCCGGCATTCGTCGCGTCACGCGGATCCGTTTCAGCATCGAGAACGTGGCCCAGCCGTTGAGAATGAACGGCCCTGCCATCAACCCGAAGACGAGCATCAGCATGTTCGAGTGACCGATCGCAGCGCCCACGAACATGACGATCATGATCAGCAGGTAGACGAGTCCGGGTCGAGGAAAGTGGCGGCGATGACGCGATCCGCGGCCAAGCGGGCGACGTCCGCCCCTCGAAGAGTACCCCACCAGCAATTGCCTGAGGCCCCAGAGCCCGCTGACCACCCCAACGGCGAAGTACGTCTGCCGCTGCGTCAAGCTCCATTGGTCCATCCGGTCGACGAACTTGAAGTACGCCAGCAACATGCCAAAACCGATCAAGAGGGCCAGCAGCCCGGACATCGGTATTGAGCGGCTGTCGAGGTCGTCCCGATCGTCTTGCAATCGGATCTCCTGACGCATTCAGACGGATTGGAATCGATTGATCGAACGGACCTTTACTGTACCAAACCGCGGTACCGTCTGAGTAGTAGTACGCCGCTCAGCGCACGGAAGTCGGGGAGAAAAATTGCAGCCGGGCCGTTTTGTCAACTCAATGGCCGCAAGCCAAGTTCACTCCGGCGGGCATTTAGCCAAGCCAATGCACGGGGCTCGTGCTTGAGAAGTCGGACAAGTTGGCTGGGCGAGCAGCGCAACCATTGAGACGCCGTTTTCACGTCCATGTCGGCAGCCACGATGGCATCGAGTGCTTCGGCCAGCAGCGCGGGGAAGTCCTCGTGCCGAGGATTGACGGCAATGCGACCGTTTCGGCAGCGCTGCCTCCAGAGTTCGCTGGGCGGCGTGCGTGCCGCAGTCGCGCGGCGAACTTCGAGTGCGAGTTTGACGCGCATGCGAAACAGAGCGACTTCTCGGTTCTGGGCCTGGCTGCGGCGTTCGTTGGCTTCCGCAACGATCCCGGTGGGGCGGTGCGAGAGAATAACGGCTGTTTCGACCTTATTGCGGTGCTGCCCGCCGGGCCCGGAACGTTTTGCGCGCTTGAGTTCGCACTGTGCGAGCAATTCGTCGCACGGCAATGTTGATGGATGGCGGACGGGGTCGATCATCGGCGGTTCACTGAATCGGGTGCCGGGTGCCGGGTGCCACTGGCGTCCCGCCAGTGCTCTTCTCGAAGTTGATACGGCCACTGCGCTTCATTTGCATGCCGCTCGTCGAATCATCGGCTCGGCGGGAGCCTTGCCCTCCCAATTTATTCATTGTTGTATCAACTCATGGCGGCCCATTGCATCGGGTCGGGGGCTAAAGTACCTTCAGGAAGTTGGATGGCTGAATCTGCGGAGGGTGAACATGAGATTGCGGGCCGGTTTGATGCTGCTTTGTGTCGCGCTCTTGCCGGCCTTGTTCGCGGGTTGCGGCAGCGGCCCGTCGGATGAGGCGAGCGATGCGGTCGCGCGCTGGGCGATCGGCCAGGGAGGCAAAGTGACGATCGCCGGCGGCAATACCGAACTCCAACGCATCGAGCAACTGCCCGACAAGCCGTTCGCCATCGAGCGGCTCAATCTCAACGGCGCCGACGTGGGAAGCAAGGACCTTCGCGACCAGGATCTGACCGGGCTCACCAGTCTGAAGTACCTGGGGTTGCATTCGACCGACGTCACCGACAAAACGCTCGACACCATTGCCGGAATCAAGACGCTGACGGAACTGGAGCTTTCCAACACCCAAATCACCGATGCCGGGCTGGCGAAGCTGGCGGAGCTCAAGGGTCTCAAGACGCTGTATCTTTACAACAACACGCTGTCGAAGCCGGCCATCACGAGGCTTAAACAGCAATTGCCGAACTGCGCGATTTATCATTGACGACAGCTATCAGCAAACAGCTTTCAGCGGTCAGCTTCAATCCATGAAGTCAAATGCGGCGACTGCACGGGAGTGAATATGCGACGTCGGATCTCATGTTGTCAAAAACCGCCCCAGCTCATGCTCTTTTGTGCGATTGCAATCGCGGCCGCTGCGAGCTTGGAACACGCGAATCGTTCACTCGCCGACGAACGTCAATCCCCTCCCCCCTCGCGGGCCTGCGGCGAGCTCAGCCGAGCGGGGAGGGTGAGGGTGGGGGGGCAAGCAAGCACCAGTGAACGTCTCGCAGCCGCGCCCAAGCAGGCATCGACGCCTGAAGCGATCTCTCCCAAAGACGGCGTGATCAAGCTGTTCAACGGCAAAAATCTCGAAGGTCTCTACACGTATCTCAACGATACCAAGTATGAAGACCCGCGAGGCGTCTTTCTCGTTGAAGACGGCATGCTGCACATTTCGGGCGACGGGCTGGGCGGCATCACCACCAAGAACGATTACCGCGACTACCATCTCGTTTGCGAGTTCAAATGGGGCATGCGGACCTGGCGCAATCGCGAGAAGAGCACCAAGGACTCCGGCATCCTGGTCCACGGCACCGGCCCCGACGGCACGTACGGCGGCAACTGGCCGGCATCGATCGAGGCGCAAATCATCGAAGGCGGCTGCGGCGACTTTATCGTCGTCGGAGGCACGTATGCCGACGGCTCGAAAGTCCCGATGTCGCTGACATGCGAAGTCATCAAAGACCGTGACGGCGAAGACGTCTGGCAAGCAGGGGCCCCGCGCAAATCGTTCTCAAGCGGCCGCGTCAATTGGTACGGACGCGATCCCGATTGGTCCGACGTCCTCGGCTTCCGCGGCAAGAACGACGTCGAAAGCCCCGACGGCCAATGGACGCGGATGGACGTCGTCTGCGACGGCGGACACATCAGCAACTACGTCAACGGCGTTAAAGTCAACGAGGGATTCGATACGTTTCCCGCGTCCGGCCGCATTCTCATCCAAACCGAACTCGCCGAAATATGGGTCCGCCGCTGGGAACTCTGGCCCCTCGGCAAGGCGCCAAAATTTGAGCCATTGAAATAATTCATCCACAGATTGCGCAGATTTCGCCGATTGAAAGGAGCACACAATGAGCAACCGGTCAAGCCGCCTCATCGCATTTGCCGTTGTTCGAACTGCCGGGCTTGCAGCGATCTTTTTTTTCGTAGCATCCATTCTCGCTGCCACCGAACCCGCCGCGCGGCCGAACGTGCTGTTTATTGCCGTCGATGACTTGAACGACTGGAACTCGCCGCTCGGGGGTTATGAGGGGGTGCAGACGCCCAACATCGAGAGGCTTGCGGCGCGCGGGCTGACATTTACACAGGCTTATTGTTCGGCTCCGGCGTGCAATCCGTCTCGCGCGAGCCTCTTGTGCGGAAAGCTGCCGTCGACGTCGGGCATTTATCACAACAGCCAGCCGTGGCGACCGGCGATGCCGGATGCCGTGACCCTGCCGCAGCACTTTATGGCGAACGGCTATCACGTCGAAGGGGGCGGCAAGATCTTTCACG
>JBBDVZ010000149.1:0-7646 GCA_040903115.1 Planctomycetaceae bacterium | reverse complement strand
GCGGGCTGGTCAATTCGAAGTCTGTCCCAATGCGATACACCTCGCCCGGGAGGGCCGTCGTCAGTCCCGGGGCGCTTGTCGGTCCGTCGTATGCACGAAGGCCGAACTGCGGAGTGATCGAGAGCACCTTCCCGTAGGCGCTGGGCGTCGTGTATTCCCATTCGGCGTTGAACTCGAAGATGCCCAGTTGCCCAAGCCCATTGTCCGTCGGCTCTTTCGGCAAGAATCCGACGTCGTAGCGCGATGTCCATCCCATGCGGTACGGCTGGGGTCCGTTGGCGCCGAACGAATAATATCCGGAACCGAGGCCGGGCGCGCCACTCTGGCCGTACGGGTTAACGCCTTGCTGGTAAGGATTGGGTGCGTACGTTCCGCTGCTGTAGGGGTCGTAAGTCAGCGGGGCGCCGGAATTGTAGGGCACCGCGTTCTCTGGCCCGCTGGGGGGGATTTCATCGTAACCGGGCGTTTGACCTCGAATTGAGTATTCGAAGACCGGCTCGGTCGGATACACGGAACTCCAGTCGTCCGCTGGTGAAGCCGACGACAATATTGCCACGAGGCAAACGAGAGGTGCGCTCACGTGCTAACCTTTGGGAGCTTGAGGGGTCGAATTGACGGGATTGAGTTGCGAGCGATAGGTCGAGACGGGATTTTGGGAAACTCGGCGTTTTCGTCAAGACCAAGTCGACCGGCAAATCCTGCCAAACCGAGGTTTTGATTGAAAATATCGCGCAAAACAATCGCGTCCTTCAGCCGTGATGCAGGGTCGCCCGACCCATGGAACGGGTTGGCATGTCCATCTGCGGTTGCGGCCGCCGCGACGTCCTGAACGTCGATCAACAATTCCCGGATTCTGGCGTAGCAATGTGGATCCGCGACCAGACGATGAGTATGCTGGGCGTTTTGAAATCGGCCGGACTCAACGTGGGGAGCCCCTTGGTATCGCCAAACCGCTGGCATGAACTTTGCCTCTCCGGCGGCGACGGTAACGACAGGCAGCAGAGCCGCGCGAAAAACCCGAAAAAATCGGGGCGGGCCGGGCTTCATTTGCCGCTGGGCGTGCACGGCTTTTGTGCGTTGCTGCCCAGCTTTGATGCGGGGGGAGCAAATTCGGGCTGCAAGCTTTGAAGTTTTAGGGGGGATTCTCGCTCACGCTGTACGCCGTCTCCATCCGTGATTTTTCGGGCTCGGCCGGAGATATTTTGGAGCCACGGTGTGCCTTTGTCCTCACCGACCTGAGTTGGTTGTCTTCGTAACTACGGTAGTCCTCACTTTAGGCCACACACTGCTTTCGCGATAACAAGTTCGAACACGCTTTTAGGAGCACGGGAACTATGACGCCGAAGGAATTCTTCGATTTCCTGAAGAAACACAAAGCCGAGCAGGTCGACCTCAAGTTCTGCGACATCTTTGGCACCTGGCAGCACTGCACCTACCCGATCGACACGCTGGACGAAGGCATTTTCGAAGACGGCCTCGGCTTCGACGGATCGTCCATCCGCGGTTGGCAGGCCATCAACGAGTCCGACATGCTTGCGATTCCCGATGCGGATTCGGCGCGCCTCGATCCGTTCTTTGCCGAGCCTACTGTCAGCGTCATCGCCGACATTTACGATCCCATCACCAAGGAGCCCTACGCGAAGGACCCGCGCAACGTCGCCATGAAGGGGCTGGCATACCTCGCGCAGACCGGCATTGCCGACGTCTGCAACATCGGGCCCGAGCCCGAGTTCTTCATCTTTGACGACATCCGCTATTCGACCACGCAGCGCGGCGCAATGTACGAGATCGACTCGTCCGAAGCGGCATGGAACACCGGACGCAGTGAACCGGGCGGAAACCTCGGACACAAAGTGGGCTACAAGGGCGGATACTTCCCCGTCTCGCCCGGCGACACGTTGGGCGACATCCGCACCGAGATGGTCAACGAGATGCGCAAGATCGGCATTGTTGTCGAAGCGCATCACCACGAGGTGGCCACCGCGGGTCAATGCGAAATCGACATGAAGTTCGCGCCGCTGTTGCAAATGGCCGACCAGTACATGTGGTACAAGCACATCATCAAGAACGTCGCCAAGCGGCACGGCAAGACCGTGACGTTGATGCCCAAGCCGGTCTTCGAGGACAACGGCTCGGGAATGCACACCCACATTTCGCTGTGGAAGGGCGGAAAGCCGCTGATGGCCGGCGACGGCTACGCCGGACTGAGCGAGCTCGGCCTGCACTCGATCGGCGGCATTTTGAAGCACGGCCGCGCGCTCATCGCGCTGTCGGCCCCCACGGTCAACAGCTACCACCGGTTAGTTCCCGGCTTCGAAGCGCCGGTCACGCTCGCCATGAGCCAGCGGAACCGCTCGGCGGCTTGCCGCATCCCCATGTACTCGGCCAGCCCGAAATCGAAGCGCGTCGAGTTTCGTTGTCCCGATCCTTCGGCATGCGGCTATTTGAGTTTCACCGCGCTGATGATGGCGATGATCGACGGCATCCAAAACAAGATCCAGCCGGGCGAGCCGCTCGATCGCGACATCTACGACATGACGCCGGAAGAGCTGTCGAAGACAAACGTGGCTCCCAAGTCGCTGACCGAGGCGCTGGATGCGCTGCGGGCCGACCATGCGTTCCTGCTGAAGGGGGACGTCTTCACCGAGGGCCTGATCAGCACGTTCATCAAGTACAAGCACGAGAACGAGATCGACCCGATCCGCCTGCGTCCACATCCGTTCGAGTTCGATTTGTATTACAACTGCTAACACCGCAAAGCCCGCCGGCCGACTTCGACGAGCACTGTCGAGTCGCGCCCGGCGGGAACGGCCAACGCGAGCGGCCCGCGAAGTGCAAACCTCGCGGGCCGTTTTCTATGCGACGCAGAAAGTCAGTTATTTACCACCAAGTCACAAAGGCCACGAAGGCAAACCACTTTGACAAGGATCCTTAGCGGCCCAGGTCGATCAACAGTTCGAATGCAAAACGATTGGCCTCAAACGCCGCACGACATTTGTTTTTGATTTTTCCTTTGTGACCTTTGTGTCTTGGTGGTGAACTTGCCCGCTTCGGGTCGCACGTGGTTCTTTCCGCCGCTGGAGCGGGAGACCGACGCTTGACGCCGCAGGTGGCGACGTTAAAATCTGGATCTCAACAGGGAAAGCTTCGTGGTTCGGGTCTAAGTCGTGTCGTGCAATTGACTTGAAGACATCGCACGGCTCGCGGCGAAGATGATATCGACTGCGATGACTCACCCGCGTTTGGGGCCGTAGCTCAATTGGTTAGAGTACCGGACTGTCGATCCGGGGGTTGCGGGTTCGAGCCCCGTCGGCCTCGCTCGGTGTACAGTGGTTTGGGAGTCCCGGACTAAGTATCCGGGGCTCCGGCGCGTTTGCGAAAAATCGGCCTGCGAAACAGGGGGCAGGGCGGCGGAGGCTGTCGACGCGGCGCGGGTCGCGTTGTTCAGCGGTCGCCCAGCACAGGAGTGGATGCGGCTCGCGTCGTGTGGTCTTGGGAGACGGCAACGTCCCCGGCGTTTGCAATTAGCGCGGAAGGGCCGCGCGGCGCGAGCCGCGTTCACTCGCAAGAGGAGCTTCGCTGATGACCCGTTCATTCCGAATCGCTTGCTGCGTTTTGGCGCTTGCGGGGTGCCAGCAGCCTGACGCTGGCCGCGCCGCTTTGGAAAAACGCGTCGCCGATCTGGAGCGGGAGCTCGCGGCACTAAAGGCAGCCGCTCCCGCGGCCGTCGCCGGTGCGAACAACCGTCTGCTCATCAAGGATCCCGAATCGGGCTGCAGCGCGATCCTCGGTTTTCATGCGGGCAGAAAAGGAAGGGACACAGGGGTCGGCCTGTTCGTGCTCGACAAGGAGGGGGAGGCGCGCGCCTGCTTATTCATCGACCAGAAAGAGACGGCTCGATTCCGGCTGCCCAAGCCCGCTCAAACGAAAGACGGGATGATCAGCACCGCCTCAATTCACGCGGAAGTTTGGAAGAAGGGATCGAGCGGCTTCTTCTCGTCGTCGATCGAGACCGACGGCCTGTTTGCGACCGACGTCGTCGTCGACAAAGGGCTCGCGGCGAAACGGAAGGGGCTGCACATCGACTGAGCATGCGCATGTGGCGACCAGCGAAAGAATGTTTTCAGTCGGCAGCGCCGCTCGAAAACCTGAGCGCTGAATCCCGCAGCCGATGGCCTGAAGAGGCTATTCGAATGCGGACTGCGGAACGCGGAGTGGGGAATGGAAGGAGCCGAAGCGCTGAAGCACGACGCGGAGCGCGCCGTTCGATTTCTCGGCGACAAACTGGACGCTGGTGAATTGATCTTCCAGCCCGGCCGCTTGCAAGAGGCGCTCGACATCACGCCCGAGCGGAGCATCGTACTCGTGCACTGGCTCCTCAATGCCGGTTTCGCTTCGACGCCCGAATATCAGCACCCGAAGCTGGAAGAAATGCTGGGCGGCTACGGCGCTTCAAAAATCTACAACATCGTCCCCAGCACGGTCGTTGCCGAAATTCTCCGGCTCGATCGACCGATTGACCGGGTGGAGAAGGTCATCGACCTCGTGCGCCGCCACGATCGATGGTGGGTCGTCATTCTCGGCGGAGCGGTTGCCACGTTCGCGGTGACGCTGGCGAACGGCTGCTGGGAATTGCTGGCGCGCATCGTTCACTTCGTGCGGTGGATTCTGGGCTGACGGCGTAGGGGTTGCGGGTTCGAGCCCCGTCGGCCTCGCTTGTGACGCTCGTTGTCGGCAACGGCAGCGGGCGTTTTGCTTTGACGTCCCCAAGGACTTGCGGCCAGTGCTTGTCGCAGCTTCTTGCTCGGACGCGTGCGTCGCTGGAATGTGCCGCGATTCGCGGTACAATCATTGGGCAGGGCCGCGATCAGGGCTCCAAGCCGCTTTCACGACACTCTTTCCACAGGGACCCAGCCGATGAAAAGACGAGCGCTTAGCTGCTTATTGTTCGCGATTGCATGCGTGGCGATGCCGATTGTTTCCAGGGCTGCCGACGGGCAGCTCTCGTTTGTCGGCAAGGGGGATGACAAGATCCCCGTGGTTGTCGTCAGTGGCACGCCCTATGAAATGGGGAAACAGCTCGGCGAGCTCACCAAGAAGGACGCCGTCGAATTGACGAACGCGTTCATCCAGAACGTGCAATCCGGCGATAACAAGCGGTTCTCGAACAAAGCCCTCGATGCAGCCTGGGAGTCGGTCGCTCCCCATACTGATGCGCGATTCAAGGAGGAGTTGCGCGGGCTGGCTGACGGGACCGGCATCCCGCTGAAGACCCTGCAGCGATCGCACGTGTTTCCCGTCGTGTCGGATTTTTCTTGCAGCAGCATCGCTGCCTGGGGAACGGCCACGAAGGACGGGCATCTGTACCAAACGCGAAACCTCGACTGGGAAATGGGCCTCACGGCTCAGGACCATCCCTGCATCGTCGTCTATCACCCCGAGCAGGGCATCCCGCACGTCAACGTGACCTTTGCCGGCTTCATCGGGGCGAACACGGGCATGAATGCCGAGGGAATCGTGCTTTCCGAAATGGGCGATTCGCCGAACAGTGATTATCCGTTCGATATCAACGGCGTCCATTTCACGGCGCTGTTTCGCACCGTGCTGTACGATGCCGACAGCCTCGACAAGGCCGTTAGCATTTTTCAAGAGGCCAAGCGCATCAAGAAGTATCACTTCGTTGTCGGAGACGGCAAGAATCAGCAGGCGGTGAAAATGGTGCAGCAAGCTTCCAACCTGGTCATCTGGAAGGACAACGATCCGAAGGACGAGTTGGCTCCCAACGTTCTGAAGGACGTCGTGTATCAGGACGAAGGTCGCGGCGCGTTCGCTCCCCTCAAGAAGGTTTACGGCAAGATCGGGCATCAGGACATGATCGACATCGCCTGCAAGATTCCGATCAAAGGCGGCAACTTGCTCGACGTCGTTTACGACGCAACCGCGCTGGAGTTCTGGGTGGCCTACGCCGAAAAAGACATCGAGGCCTACATGCGTCCGTTCGTGCACGTGAAATTGAAGGACTATCTGAAGTAACGGCGGGCCGCGCGGATTGGATTCCCGGCCAACGCTGATGTGCGCTTGGGAAAGGCTGCGTTTTCGGATCTCGTGGAAATCCGAAGCACGAATGACGAAGGAAATCCGAAGCACGAAACAAAAACCAACACAAATTCGTGGCGGACGGTACGCGGAGCGTGCATGGTACATTTGGACTTCGTGCTTCTTTCGGCATTCGTGCTTTGTGGTTTCGTCAACCACTCGGGAGAATTGCCGTGCTGACAAATCTTATTGACCTTTGGCTGCCGATTGTTCTTTCGACCGTTGCGCTGTTTTTTGTCAGCTTTTTGTCGTGGATGGTGTTGCAGTTTCACCGCCAGGATTGGCTGAAGCTCGACAATGAAGACCAATTTCTCAAGGCCGTCCAGGAATGCCATTTGAAGCCGGGCAACTACATGTTTCCCGGTTGCAAGACTCCGGAGGAACGCAACAGCGCGGAGTTCAAGAAAAAGCTGGAAGCCGGACCGCACGGCGTCATGACGGTCTTTTCACACACGGGCATGGCCCGGAACCTGGCGCTGACGTTTGTCTATTTTCTGGTGGTCAACTTTTGCCTGGCATATCTTGCCGGCATGGTGTTACACCGGGGAGCGGACTACATGCCGGTATTCCGATTTATGTCAACCGCTACATTCCTGGTGTATCTGGCGGGCATTGTGCCGCACGCCATCTGGTTCCGCTGCCGCATCGTCGGGCACATCATCGACTCGCTGCTGTACGCGGTGATCGTGGGCGTGATCTTCATGGCGATGTGGCCGGGGGTCTCCTCCTGACGCGTGCAGGCGACCCACGTGTGAAGAGAGTCATTCGGACGATTTGACTCGTTTCAGGTTGATAGTCGGGAAATCTTATTTATGATGCAGGCTGTCAATGCGGTTGGCATGGGGGAGCCACGTCCCGGCTGTCGGCGGAGACTAACTCGCCACAACCGTCAGGGTGGCTGGGGTCGAGCCGCTAGGCTCGCCCCCAGTTAATCGGGCTGGGGGCACGCTGGCGCGTGACCCCAGGCATACTCATCCGCACAACTGAATTCGGCAGGGAGGTCGAAAAGTCATGAGCAGCACGAAGCCAGGTTCCAAGCTCTCATTTCACGACAGGTTGTCCCGTCTGACGTTCGAACAAGCGTGCAAGTTGTTGGGGCCCCAGGGGCGCCGGTTGATCCAAAATGGAGGCCGGCGCGAAATCGCGCTCAAAGAACACGTGTATCTCGGCGGCGACTTGCTGCGAGTTCGCTTTCCGAGCGTTGGCAACGCTGAGGATGTCGTTGCCACACTCACGTTGAAGTCTGAGGCCCGCGACAGGCTGCATTGGAACTGCACGATCTGCGACGAGCCCTGCGAGCACGTGGGGAGTCTGCTGTCGTGCGTGCTCGAAAACAAGCTCCAATTGGGCCTTGCCGCACCCCCCAAAGAGCGAACCCCCATTGAAAGCCTGGCGGAGCCGGCACTGGTCCGCGAGGCCATCGCCCAGCGCGCCGAGCGGGCCAAATCCGAGCGGATGAAAATCCGCTCGTCCGAGCCGGCGCGCCCCTGGACCGACTATCTTGTCACCAGTGCGCTCAGTGGCAAGACGTACCGCGTCGCCCTCAGGGG
>JBBDVZ010000148.1:4897-7651 GCA_040903115.1 Planctomycetaceae bacterium | reverse complement strand
GGCCGGAACCTCTTGACGGGCCGATGCGCTGCCGAGACACTTTCACGATGCGTCAGCCGTTGCCATTCGCAGTCATTGTGGCCCTGTTCGTCGGCAGCGGTGTTGCCGTGGCGGAGCCAAAGGCCGAGTCTGCAACGAAAGCCGAGACAGCGAAGCAAGGCACATCCGACGCCACAACCGTGCTCGTTGTCGTCGACGACCAGCCCATCACGCAGGGCGATCTCGACTTCTTCATGCTCATTCGCAGCGTGCCCGAGGAGCAGCGGGCCAAGTTGCGCAAACGCTACTTGGAACAGCTTGTCGACCGCCGCGTCATGCGGGCGTACCTCACCGGGCGAAAAGTCGAAGCCGACAAGCTCGAGCTTGATGCGCAAGTCGGCCGAATTCGACGCATGATCGCCAAAACCGGCGACGAGCCCGACAAGGTGCTCGCACGGCTGGGCTTGAGCGAAAAGGCGATACGGGCCGAGCTCTCGCTGAATTTGATGTGGCAGGCTTATCTCGGCCGAGTCGTGACGCCCGAAAGCGTGCGCGAATACTTCGGCAAACATCGCCGCGAGCTCGACGGCACGGAAATTCGCGCGAGCCAAATATTTCTGCATATCGAAGCGCCGCGCGGTATCGAGCAAATCGAGCGCGCGAGAGAAAAGCTAAAGCAAATTCGCGCAGAGCTCGTCGCGAACAAAATGACCTTTGCGGAAGCCGCGCGCAAGTATTCGGAGTCACCGACGCGCGAAAAAGGGGGCGACCTGGGCTTTTTCCCTTACCGCGGCAAGATGCCGACCGCGTTCACTCAGGTCGTCTTCCAGCTGAAGCTGGGCGAAATGAGCGAACCGTTCATCACTCCTTTCGGAGCACACCTGGCAAAAGTGATCGAGTTGAAAGCGGGCGCGGCCTCGTTGAGTCTCGAAGACGTTCGCCCGGCGGTCCTCTCGCGGATGAGCAGCGAACTCTGGAACGAAACACTCGCCGCCGAACGAGCCAAAGCCAACATCCGCTGGATGGTCGACAACACGGAAACGCCGAAGCCGTAAAAACCGTCCGTGAGGGCGAGGCTCCCGCCGAGCCGTTTGCAGAAAATGCGCGAATCATCTCCCCGAGTTGCCGACGTCATCCCCTCCCCCCTCGAGGGGGGAGGGGGATACGCGGTCGGCGTATGGTGAAGCAATCGGGAGCGAACGATTCGGCGGCTCGGTGGGAGCCTCCCGTTCCCTATCGGCGCCGCTAGCGGATTTCAGAACCCGTCCGCACGCCGGGGGGCAAGTGGGGCTTCAGATCGATCGGCTCGAACTGCCCCTGCAAGCGCACCAGTGCGTCTTGCGGGTTCATGTTGAAGAGGGCTTTGCCGCCGGTTCCCCAGCGGCCGCGGCGGTAATGAAAGACGGCAGCCGCGTCTCGCACGAGTTGAACGGCGGCCACGTCTTCCATGTCGCCGCCTTCAATCGCCTCGAAGCGGATGTTGACGCCCACAAACGCGGTCATCATTCGCGACTGAATGTCGCGGGCGTAGACGACGCCGCTCTGCCACTCGCAATCTCGCCACGTGAGGCCGCGCGGCTTGCCTTGCCCAGCCGCCAGGTCGAAGAATTTGGCCTCCAACTGCTCGCGTTGGACGCGGAACTCACGGATCGCCCGGCGTTCTTCGCGCGCGTGAAGGCGTGCACGAATGGGTTTCCAGGCGAGATAAGCCAAGGCGGCGAACGCAAGGCATCCGACCACAATCCATAGCGAATCCATCGAAGCACCTCGCGAGAGAGTACGAATCTTACAAAGAGAATCTTAGACTTATGGATATGTTTCTGGCAAGATTTTTGTCGGAGAAATTCTTCCGAACGAATTTCGGCTGCAAACCGGCGGACGAAACCACCGGCTTTTGGCCATAAATCTCGGGACATTACCTATGCCGCTGCTCGGTGCGCACATGTCGATTGCGGGAGGATATTACCGGGCGGTCGAGGAGGCGGCCCAATTGAAGATGGACTGCGTCCAGATCTTCACGAAAAACAACAACCAGTGGCGGGCCAAGCCGCTCAGCGCTGATGACATCGGCCGCTTCGGCGAGGCCCTTGTCCGCACCGGAATTCAAATGCCCTGCGGCCATACGAGCTATCTCATCAATTTGGCCAGTCCGCAGGAAGACTTATGGCAAAAGTCGCTCGACTCGTTCATCGTCGAGCTCGAACGTGCCGAAGCGCTCGGACTCGTCGGGCTCGTGCTTCACCCGGGCGCCTTTACCGAATCGAGCGAAGCGGAAGGAGTGTCACGGGTTGTCAGTGCCATTGATGTCGCACTCGATCGCAGCGAAACGTCGGCCGTCCAGGTGTGGCTTGAAACGACGGCGGGGCAGGGCACCAGCCTGGGCCACCGCTTCGAGCACATTCGCGATATTCTCGGCGCGGTGAAGTTCGAGTCGCGGCTCGGCGTGTGCGTCGATACTTGCCATATCTTTGCGGCGGGATATCCGTTTCGCACGCAGGAAGAACAGCGCGCGACGCTCGAATCGTTCGATCGAATCATCGGTTTGAGTCGAATTCGTGGTTTTCACCTCAACGACAGCAAGCGCGAGCTGGGAAGCCGCGTCGATCGGCACGAACACATCGGCAAGGGGTGTTTAGGTCTCGATTCGTTCCGCCATCTGCTCAACAACAAGCGATTCGCGTCACTGCCCATGTACCTGGAAACGCCGAAGGGGGAGACCAACGGCAAACAGTGGGACGCGACCAACCTGGCCCGCCTGCGGCGGCTTTTGCCAAA
>JBBDVZ010000148.1:0-4797 GCA_040903115.1 Planctomycetaceae bacterium | reverse complement strand
ACGGCAAACAGTGGGACGCGACCAACCTGGCCCGCCTGCGGCGGCTTTTGCCAAAGCCCAAAGCGAGCAGCGCTGCGCGTGCCCGGCGGAAGTCTTAACGCACCGTCAAGACTCCCCTCCCTTCCAGGGAGGGGTTGGGGGAGGGTGAAACAATTCGAGCGCTTCTCAGCGCTTTATCCTTTCACCCCTCTCCCAACCTCTCCCCTCAAGGGGAGAGGAGTTTTGAAATGCCGGCGCGCCGCGATGGCATTGCCGCCGATGCTCCCGCGGACCGGCTGATCGGCAAAGTTTGTCCAACTTGCCGCACCCGATGCAGCCTGCGCTGGGCAAACTTTGCCGCCCCTACAGCACATAAATCCGGCAAATCAGGTCGATCCGCATAACGCCTCATCTTTGCGCGCGACGATCAGAGAACGTGCGGATCGAAGGATCGGTTCGTCGGGGGGTTCTCCAATCCAGGACGGATATTGAGGAAGTTTGCGGTGAAGATTCAAACTTTTCCGTTTCGCAAACGTCGCCACATCGCCGTTGCTTTTACGTTGGTCGTCGCCAGTGTGGTCGTCGGCTGCACTCGGGCTCAGGGGACGTTTCCCGATTTGTGGGGCCCCGATCGACTCACGTTCAAGGACGCTGCGGGCAAGGTCGCCGGCCTGGTGCGCACGGACAAAAAAGACGACGACGCCGACTCGAAGGGACGCGTCCGAATGGTGGGCGTAATTGACCCGGGCAGAGCACAACTTTCTGATGGCAAGCCGGAACGCGTCGGTGCGAGCCTTTTGGGGCAGGACGCGGGAAGGGCCCGCATCACCGCTGATAATGCATCCAATCCCTTTATCGCACTCGGACAAGAAGACTCAGGCCGCGTTGCATTGGCCACCTCGTCCAACGTTCAGACGCAACAACAACAGCGCGTTGTCACCGCGGACGTCCAACCGGACGCCGGAGTTTCGAAGGTCGCTCGCAAGTCGGACAACTTTGTCGCGCAACAAGCACCGCCGAAAGGCCAATTCGTCGAGACGTTCAACTCTCAGATGGACCGGCTGCGGGCCGAAATGAAGGTCAATTCCGGCCAACCCGAAGTGTCGGACCGGCGTCAGCGGGGCTTTGCGGTGGAGTTTCCGGAGATTCCCAAATTCGATGAGTCGGTTGCGCTCAACGAGGCCATCGATCTCGCTGAGCCCTTGAAGGCGCCGGAACTCTCGGCTACGAAACCTTCGCCGACGTATCAGCCGCAGCCATCGTTCGATCCGTCGGTGCAGTCGCAGACTCCCCAATTGCCCGTGATCACCCCGCGCAGACCCGTTCAGCGGTCGTCGCAACAATCGGCAAACAATGCGACGCGGACCGTTTCGAACCATGGTTCGAACCCCACGCCCTCGGAACGGGTTCCGGCTGAACCAACCGGACCTGTGACGAGCACAGCAGATACCACCGTCCAGGTTACGGTCCCACTGCCGTCGACGACGTGGGACCCGGCGCCCCCGCAACCCGTGGTCTCCGTTGCAACGCAACCGGCGCCGCCTGCCGACTCCGCGAAACGTCGTCCAGTCGATCCCCGCGAACTGGTGGTTTCGACCAAGAATGTTTTGACGCGAGACGAAATTCGGCGCGGGCAGTTCGAACAAACCAGGAACGCCGCCAACTTTCCGATTGCGATTCAGGTTCCGGCAGCCTCGCCGAGCCCGTCTGAATCGCCGGCGAGTGTAGACCTCGCGATCCCGTCGGCTCGAGGCATGGACGAACAAGGACACGGTGCGGTTGCCGGTCCGAATCGCTCGATGGTCGTCACGGCCGACGGATCGATCGAAATTCCGCAGCCCCTGCCGACCGGCCCGCTGTTGGCACAGGCGGTGCCGGTGACGCGTGTCCCGGCTTCCATTTCCGGAAAGGGTGGTCCGAGCTTCCTGAGCAAGGTTCCAAAGTCGCCGGTCGCCACGACGGCCTTGGACGCCGTTCATTGGGACGCAGAACCCAGCGATGAAGCTGAAACGTCCTCGGACGGCGGCTTTCCCAAATGGCCGGTGCCAGTCGGGATCGCAATCGCCAGCCTGTTCTTCGTCTTCGCACGCCGGCGAGTTCGTGCGGAAGAGTGAGGAACGCCAGAGACGCTCGAAGAAGCCCGGCTTCTACCTCGGAAGCCGGGCTTCTTTCGTTAGGGCAGTGCCAAAACTCCCCTCCCTTCCAGGGAGGGGTTGGGGGACTTCGGCGAGCTCAGTCGAGTCGAGGGTCGAGACGTACGGATTTTCAAAGCCGTTGCGATTGCAGAGTGATTTGCAACACTCGAGCCTTTCACCCCTCTCCCAACCTCTCCCCTGAGGGGAGAGGAGTTTGCAATGCCCCGTTGCGGTTTTCAACGATCGTGCGGGTTGCGCCGCGCCCCATTTGTGTTGGCCGACGCCGCACGCGATTGCCCCACAGTCTTACTTCTATCGATTCCGTTTCGCCCAGTCGGCCGGCAGGCACGTTTTCATCGAGTTGTAACGTATAGTTCTGAAGAGCTTTTCGACCGGGAAAGTGCCCGGCGGGCGCGACCTGTGCGCCAGCGCCAGAGTGAAAACGCGCGGACAGTAGTCGATTTCCGCAGGAGTCGTCGCCATGACCGTGGATCCGTGGAGCCGTCCCTCCCTCAAAGATCTGCAACGCATTCTGGAGAGCATCGAGCATGCCGACCACGATAATCTCCGGGAGGCCGAACGGCTCGAGCTGTGCGTTCCGGCCGAGGTGGTGACGGCGCGGGGCAATACGATCGCCGCGATGACTCGCGAAATCAGCCGCACCGGTGTCGGCCTGCTACATCGGGGCGCGATCTCGCCGGGGCAGGTCACCGTCAAAATGGCGAGCGAAACGCGCCAATTCGAGTACCGGGCGCTCATCGAATGGTGCTACCCGTGCGAAGGGGGCATGTTCATGAGCGGCGGGCGATTCCTTCGCAAAGCCGGCAGCCCCGACTCGACGACGCTGTCCGACTGACCGTTATGACTCGATCGGGGCTGGACCGTCGGAGTCCTTCTTGTTCGGCGGCACAAGCCGATCGAGAATCCCGTTCACGAATTGAGGCGACTGGGCCGCTCCGAACTTTCTGGCCAGCTCGATCGCTTCGTCAATGACGACTCGCAGCGGCGCGTCGGTGTGCAGCAGCTCGAACACCCCGATCCGCAGGACGTTGCGATCGGTCGGAGCCATGCGGCCCATCGTCCAGTTCTCGGCCACCTTGGCGATGCGGGCGTCGAGCTGGGGCTTATATTCCATCACCCCGGTGAACAGTTTCCAGCAGAAGTCGGCCAGCGCTCCGCGGCCCAACTGTTCTTCGATCATTTCGCGCAGCACCACCGCACCGACATCGGGATTGATGTCGATCTGGTAAAGCATTTGCAATGCGACCTCACGGGCCCTGCGTCGGGGTGCCATGTCGAAGAAATCCCTCGCTCTCATCGAGCGTACGACAGACGGGCGCGGCAGTATGCACATCACTGCCGCGTTGCTGTCTCATCCATTCTACGCGATCGGCGGGGACATGTGATGGAGAACCGGCGCCGGCCGCATGCCAGCGTTGAGAAGCCCGGCTTTTCCAAAAAGCCGGGCTTCTGCGATGCTTATGAAAGGCCCTTGAGCAGTTTGACCATTTCGATGGCTGCCTGTGCCGTCTCGCTCCCCTTGTTGCCCATGCTTCCCCCGGCTCGCTCCATCGCCAGTTCGGTGTTCTGGCAGGTCAGTACGCCAAACAGCACGGGGATGCCGCTGGACAGGCCAATGTCCATAATCGCGCGGGAGACCTGCTGATTGATGTACTGGTCGTGAGTGGTCTCCCCGCGAATCACGGCGCCCAGGCAACAGACGGCGGCAAACTTTCCACTTTTGGCTAGCCGCTGTGCAACCAATGGAATTTCGAAAGCGCCCGGCACCCAGACGACCGTAATGCGATCTTCGCCGATACCGCGTTCGTGAAAGGTCTCGAGCGCCCCGTCCAGCAGTCGCTGCGTGACCTCGTCGTTGAAGCGGCTGACGACAATGCCAAACCGTTCGCCGCTGCCGGAACTTGAACCTTGGGTCTCAACCATGATGGCAAAGTCGACGAAGTCTAATTTCTGGATGTGGCTTAACTCGTTCCCAAGCTCCGCTTGGGAACGCACTCTCGCGAAGCTCGACTCGACTGAGCTCGCCGAAGTCCGCTTCGCGTCACGCTCAAGGGAAGCAGAGCTTCCAGAAAGTGGGTTCCCAAGCTCCGCTTGGGAACCAGGAGAAGCGCGGAGCTTGGGAACCAGTAATCCTCAATATCCGCCAGCGCTCCGCCTCAGCCCAGGTTCATGCTCATCAGGAACTCTTCGTTTGTTTTCGTGCGTCTCATGCGGTTGACGAGCAGTTCCATGGCTTCGACCGGGTTCATGTCGTTGAGGACCCGTCTGAGGATCCAGACGCGTCGCAGCTCTTCTTCGTCCATCAGCAGTTCTTCGCGGCGCGTGCCCGACTTGTTGACGTCGATGGCAGGCCAGACCCGCTTCTCGACCATGCGGCGATCGAGATGCAGCTCGGTGTTGCCGGTGCCTTTGAACTCCTCGAAGATCACCTCGTCCATGCGGCTGCCGGTGTCGACCAGCGCGGTGGCCACAATGGTCAAGCTGCCCCCCTCTTCGACGTTGCGTGCCGCGCCGAAGAACCGCTTGGGATGCTGCAGCGCGTTGGCATCGACGCCGCCGGAGAGGATTTTTCCCGAGTGAGGGACCTCGGTGTTCCAGGCCCGCGCGAGGCGGGTGATCGAGTCGAGAAAGATGACGACGTCCTGCCCGTATTCGACCATGC
>JBBDVZ010000147.1:2429-7687 GCA_040903115.1 Planctomycetaceae bacterium | reverse complement strand
TGAAGAGGCACCGGAGTGTAAAACCAATTTGAATGCTGCCGGCGGCGTTTGCCGTTCACACTTATTGCCGCTTTCAGCCCGTACCGAAGAGGCATTACACGACCTTGCCAGTCGCTATTGCGAATTCCTGGGCGACGGTCCGCCGGCTTGGCCCGATGTGTGCTACACGGCCGCAGTTCGCAGAGATCACCATGACTGTCGTTTGGCCGTGCTGGCCAATTCGTGCGAGCAGGCCGCTAACCTGCTCCAAAGTTTTTTGAGCGGCCAGTCAATTCCGGGCATTTTTTCCGGCCGAAAGCCCTTCGGCCGCGAACTGAAAATCGCGTTCCTTGACAACGATCAATCGGACAACTGGAAACCGTACGTTGCGCACCTTGTAAAATCCGCAACCGGTTTCGCAGCCGCAACGGAAGAGACCGACGCCGCTTGCCAACGAGTCGCGGGCTGGTCGCTGTCAACCTTGCAGAACGAGGCAGATGATGGTGTGAACGTATTGACGGCTGTCGGAGTCCTATACGCCGCGGGTGCCGATCTTTTCTGGGAACGGTTGGTGGAAGAAAACCGCGGCTGCGTGCGCCTGCCCAGATACCCCTGGCAACGCCAGCGGCTTTGGGCGCCGAGCAAGAACCCACTGGCGAAATCGCCTCGCTCGCCCGCACAAGACGACTCGAAGCAACCGTACAGCCCGGCTGGGGACAAGCCTTCGTCAGAAGTCCGCAGGAGGCCTGATTTGACCGCGCCTTACGTCGCGCCGCGGACGCAGTTGGAATCGGCCCTGGTCGATTCGTGGGCCGCGATTCTCCGCATCAATGGCATCGGTATCTACGACAATTTTTTCGAACTCGGTGGTGATTCGCTGCAGGCGACGATCCTGCGCAATCGCCTGCAGGAGCACCTGGGTGACGCGCTGCCCGGCCAGGGAATGTTTCAGATCCAAAGCGTCAGCGAATTGGCGAACTATCTGCGTCGAAATTTTCCCGACGCGGTCCGGCGGCAATATCCTGCTGAAGCGATCGGCTTGGGAGGCGAGCCGGCCGACGGAGCAGGTGTGCCATCATCCCTTGCCCAAAGTCTGTCGTCTACCGGTGCGGCCGCTGCCGACGCAGTTGTTTCGATCCCACGCTTGCCGAGGGACGAGGAAGTGGACGAACTGCTCGAACGGTTAGACGAACTCCCGGACGACGAAGTCGAGTCACTGCTCGGCGAGGCGATTGCCGATGGCGAGGTCAGTTATGAGTGACCAAGCGACTTCGACGGTTCAACGGTCGCCGCGGGATCGACGCCGCCAGCTCGAAGCGCTGTTGCGCAAGAAAGCACAAAAATCCCGCAGCTTTCCGCTTTCGTTTGCCCAACAGCGGCTCTGGTTGCTCGAGCAGCTCGATCCGGGGAACCCGGTCTACAACATCCCGCTGGCGATACGCCTCACAGGCGCCCTGAATATCGACGCGTTGAACCGGACCTTGAACGATGTCGTTGCCCGGCACGAATCGCTGCGGACCAGAATTGCGGTGACAAATGACGAGCCGATGCAACTGGTCGACGCCGCCCGGCAGCAGGAGTTGACCGTCGTCAACTTAGAACACGTCGATCCTTCCCAGCGAGACGCGGAGGCCATCACCCGAGCCACGGAGGAAGCGCGAAAACCGTTCCGACTTGAGCAAGGGCCGCTGTTTCGCGCGTTATTGCTGCGATTCTCCCCAATCGATCACGTCTTGGTGGTCGTCATGCACCACATCATTTCCGACGATTGGTCGATGGGGGTGCTGTTTCGAGAGGTCGCGTTGCTCTACCAGGCGCATGCGGCGGACCGCCCCTCACCACTGAAAAGGTTGACCATCCAGTACGCCGATTATGCAGTGTGGCAGCGCCAGCGCTTGCAGGGTGAGACGTTGGAGCGGGAACTCGATTACTGGCGCCGGAGGTTGGAGGGCGTCACCCCATTGGAATTGCCGACCGATCGTTCTCGCCTGCTGTTGGATCAGCAGGTTGGAGCGACAGTCGAGTCGTTCTTGCCCCACACTCTAACGCAGCAATTGAAGGACGTCGGACGCCGCGAAGGGGCAACGCTTTATATGACGCTGCTGACCGCCTTCCAGGTGCTGCTGTATCGCTACAGCGGCCAGGAGGACATTGCCGTCGGCTCGCCGATCGCTGGTCGGTTGCGCAGCGAAACCGAGGGTCTGGTGGGGTTCTTTGTCAACACCTTGGTCATGCGCGCCAATTTGGCAGGAGACCCCTCATTCCGCGATTTGCTGCAACAAGTGCGACAATCCTCTCTGGAGGCGTTTGGGCACCAAGAGGTGCCGTTCGAGCGGCTGGTCGAAACCCTCAATCCGCAGCGCGACATTAGTCGGCATCCTTTGTTCCAAGTCATGTTTACGCTGCAAAACGCGCCCTGGCCCGACGTGACGCTCCCAGGGGTTTCGCTGTCGGTCATCCCGCTCGACACGGGAACGTCGAAGTTCGACCTGTCATTCACGGCGCGGGAGGAGCGCGGCGGCCTGTCGCTGCTGGTCGAATACAACGCAAATTTGTTCCGGCGCGACACGATTCAGCGAATGCTGAAGCATTTCGAGAACCTGCTGGCAGCGATCGTGGCCAATCCCAACCAGCATGTTTCTGAACTGGAGCTGATGGACGAAGCCGAGCGGCAAACGCTGCTGGTCGATCAGAGCGCTACGCGGCGGGACTATCCGGATGATGCACTGCTGCACCATCTCGTCGAGGCCCAGGCGAGGCGGACGTCTGACGCCGTGGCGGTCGTTTTTGAGGACCAGCAGATCACCTATCGCCAACTCGACGAGCGGGCAAATCGGCTGGCACAACGTCTGCTCGCGCTGGGCGTCGGGCCCGACACGATGGTGGGAATCTTTTGCGAACGCTCGCTGGAAATGGTCGTCGGAATCTTTGGAGTGCTCAAGGCGGGCGGGGCCTACGTCCCTCTGGACCCCGCGTATCCGATCGACCGCTTGGAGTTCATGCTGGCGGACGGGCCGATTCCGCTGCTGCTCACGCAGCGACAGTTGGCAGAATCGCTGAGCCGCTACACGGGACAGGTCTTGGTGCTGGGCGATGAAGAGGACGCGGAATGCGGCATAGCCGATCTCGAGTCCTCGGTCACCGCCGACCATGCCGCGTATGTGCTCTACACGTCCGGCTCGACGGGCAGGCCTAAGGGCGTGGTGATCACGCACCGCGCGATCTGCAACCACATGTTTTGGATGGCGGACGACTTGCCACTGGGGCCGCACGATGCAGTGCTGCAAAAGACATCCGCAAGCTTCGACGCCTCTGTCTGGGAGTTCTTCGCGCCGCTGATGGCCGGCGCACGTTTGGTCATGGCCCAGCCATACGGGCATTTGGATCCCGGCTACCTGGTGCGCGCGATTCAGCAGCACCAGATCACGATCCTGCAACTCGTGCCCACACTTCTACAGGTGTTGGTTGCCGAGCCGTCCTTCGCGCAATGCACATCGTTGCGGCGAATCCTCGTCGGCGGCGAGGCACTGCCCGCGGAACTGGTCCGGCGGACAACGGACTTGCTTGGCGCCGAGGTGTGCAACCTTTACGGTCCCACGGAAGCCACCATCGACGCGACATTTTTCAAATGGGACGGCCGCACCGATGGGACATTGGCGCCAATCGGCCGGCCGATCGCCAACGTCGAGGCCTACGTCCTTAGTGCGCAGCGCACGCTGATGCCGATGGGCTTGCCGGGCGAATTGTATCTCGGCGGTGCAGGGCTCGCCCGTGGTTATCTCAACCGGCCGGAGCTGACGGCCGAGCGCTTCGTGCCTCATCCGTTCCGGCGCGAGCCGGAATCGAGACTGTACCGGACCGGCGACCTCGTTCGCTGGCTGCCAGATGGAAATCTTGAGTTCCTGGGCCGGCTCGATCACCAGGTCAAAATCCGTGGCAATCGGATCGAGTTGGGCGAGATTCAGGCTGCGCTTGCGGATCATCCCGAAGTTGTCGAAGCCGTGGTCACCACCTTCGACAACGATGCCGGCGGCAAAGAACTGGCGGCGTACATCGTGCAAAAAAACGTCGCGCCGCACGCTGACCAATTACGTGAGTTCCTGCAGAAATCCTTGCCCGACTACATGATTCCCACCGCCTTCGTGCCGTTGGAGGCGATTCCGCTGAGTGCCAGCGGAAAGGTCGATTATAAGTCGTTACCGCGTCCGACGTACCAGCGCGCGTCACAGTCCCCGTACACGCCGCCTCGGAGTCCGGACGAGGAGTTGCTGGTCGAAATCTGGCAGGATGTGCTGCACGTCGACCAAGTGGGTGTTCACGATAATTTCTTTGCATTGGGGGGGCATTCGCTGCTGGCGACACAGGTGGTATCGCGAATTGCCCGCCAGTTGAACGTCGACGTTCCGCTTCGCGACATGTTCCAGACGCCGACTATCGCCGAGTTGGCGCAACGCGTGGTCGCTCTTCGTAGCCACGGTGAACAGTCCCGTTGGGATCCGATTCCGATGGCATCGCGCGACGGCGAACTGCTCCCCTCGCTGACGCAAGAGGCGCTCTGGTTCCTCGATCAGTTGGAGCGCGACCAGCCAACCTATACGGTCTACCCGGCCCTGCGGATGAAAGGCACGCTCGACACGGCCGTGCTGGAACGCGCGCTCAACGAAATTGTCCGACGGCACGAATCGCTCCGCACACGATTTCCCGAAGTCGACGGCCGGCCGGTCCAGGTCATCGACCCGCCGGAGCCGCGACCTTTGGCGTTGGTAGATCTCAGTGATCTTTCAGATTCCCAACGTGATGCCGCGGTCCAAGACTGGATTCTCAAGCAGACGCGGCAGCCGATCGATCTGCAAAACGGACCGCTGATCCGCGTGACGCTGCTGAGACTAGCCGAAAACGAGCACGTGCTGGTCGCCGCGGCACACCACATCATCTATGACGGTTGGTCGCTGGGAACTATGACGCGCGAGTTGGCGGCGATCTACTCGGCCTATCGAATGGGGCGGCCATCGCCGCTGCCCGAACTGCCGATCCAATATGCGGACTTTGCTATCTGGCAGCGGCAGTACCTGCAGGGCGAGGCGCTGGAACGTCTGCAGAGTTACTGGGCGAAGCAGCTTGCCGGCCTTCCGCCCCTGGAACTGCCCACCGATTATCCGCGGCCGGCGATCCGGACCGCGCGCGGCGAGACGCTTCCGTGCAACCTGACACCCGAGCTCAGCGCCGGGGTGAAGGATTTCTGTCGCCGCGAAGGGGTCACGCCCTTCATGACGCTCCTG
>JBBDVZ010000147.1:0-2329 GCA_040903115.1 Planctomycetaceae bacterium | reverse complement strand
CAGGTGATGTTCGTGCTGCAGAACAACGAGCCAGCATCATTGCGCGAAATGGGCCTGGAAGTCGAGCCGGTCGACCACGGACTGGTGAGAGACTCCGCGTACTTCGAGTTCAGCCTTTCGTTCGAGGAGACGTCGCAGGGATTTCGCGGCGCATTGAACTTCAACACCGACCTCTTTCGCCCCGACACAATCCGGCGCATGGCGCGGCATTACCAGACGCTGCTGTCAGAAGTCATCGCCGATCCCGATCGCCCGCTGTCGGCTGTGCCGCTGGTGGATGAAGACGAGCGGCAGACGCTGTTGTTCGCTTTCAACGACGCGCGATTGGAATTCCAACGCGAGAGATGTGTTTACGACTTGTTCGAATCCCGCGTCCAACAGTCGCCCGACGCCGTGGCGATCGTCGATGGCGCGCGCCATTGGACATATGGTGAGTTGAACCGGCGCGCCAACCAACTGGCCCGTTACCTGCAACGTCAGGGTGTGGGGCCCGAAGTTCGGGTAGGAATTTGCCTGGAGCGTTCACCCGAGTTGGTGATGGCGGTGTTAGGAGTGCTCAAGGCAGGCGGCGCCTATGTGCCCTTGGATCCCGCCTATCTGCAGGGTGCTGAGGAACGAGCCAAATTCGTGCTGCAGGACGCGCAGGCAGCGCTGGTATTGACCGAGTCAACCCTGTCGAGAGCCATTGATGTCGGCACAGCGGAGCTACTCATTCTGGATAGTGACGCTACGGACAGCATCCGTTCGGAGAGCGGCGACGACGTCGACGGCGGAGCTACTGCGGAGAACCTTGCCTACGTCCTCTATACATCCGGGTCAACCGGCCGCCCGAAGGGCGTCATGGTGACGCACGGCAACCTTTTGAACGCCTACTACGGTTGGGAAAAAGAGTACCACCTGCTTTCGCACGTTCGCGCCCATCTGCAGATGGCCAGCTTCGGCTTCGACGTCTTCGCCGGTGATCTGGTAAGGGCACTTGGCTCGGGCGCAAAGCTCGTGATCTGCCGCAGGGAGATTTTGCTGGATCCGGAGGAACTGTTGTGCCTGATGCGGCGCGAACAGGTCGACGGAGCAGAGTTCGTGCCCGTCGTTTTACGCACCCTGGTGCAGCACCTCGAAGACACGGGCCAGTCATTGGACTTCATGCGTTTGGTGGTCGTCGGTTCGGACGCATGGTACGTGGCCGACCACCAGCGCGCCCGGCGCGTCTTTGGTCCCGCGACGCGGTTGATCAACTCGTACGGGCTGACGGAAACGACCATCGACAGCTCTTTCTTCGAAGGCGAGGTGGAATCGACCACATCCGGGCTGGTCCCGATCGGCCGCCCGTTTCCCAATGTGCGTTTGTATGTGCTCGACGATGGCCTGCAGCCGACTCCAATCGGAGTTCCCGGTGAGTTGTACATTGGTGGGGAGGGCGTCGCTCGCGGATATGTCTGTGCGGACTTGAACGCCGCGCGGTTCATGCCGGACCCGTTTGTTGCCGAAACGGGGGCCAGAATGTGCCGCACCGGCGATCGTGCCCGCTGGCGACCGGACGGCCAGGTGGAATTCCTCGGCCGCGCGGACGACCAGGTGAAGATTCGCGGTTTCCGCATCGAACCGGGCGAAGTGGAACAAGTGCTGCGCGAACATCCCTTGCTCGCTGAGGCGGCGGTTGTCGTGCGCGAGCGGGGCCCCGGCGAAGCGCAACTTGTCGCCTACACGGCTGCACGCGAGGGGGGCTCGCCGACTCTTGCGGAAATGCGGCACTTTCTCCGCCAGCGGCTTCCCGAGTACATGATCCCCACCATGTTTGTGACGCTCGCGGCGTTACCGTTGACCAGCAGCGGCAAGGTGGACCGCCGCGCTTTGCCGGCCCCGGATTGGAGTGTGGCCCAACGGGAAGGCGAATTCGTCGCGCCACGCACGCCGGTCGAGCAGCAGTTGGCATCGATCTGGTCGGAACTGTTGAGCGTCGAGCCGGTGGGAGCGCACGACAATTTCTTCGACCTGGGCGGGAACTCACTGCTAGCGCTACGACTGGCTTCGCGGGTGCGCAACACGTTTTCGATCGACCTTCCACTTGTCACGTTGTTTACAGCGCCGATTCTGGAGGAGCTTGCCGAGCGGGTTGTCGCGCTGCAGGCGGCGGGACGTCTGCCGGAGCTACCACCGATTCAGCCCGTTGCGCGAGACGCTCCGGTTCCGCTGTCCTACGGCCAGGAGGCGCTGTGGGTGATCAGCCGCTTGCAGGCAGGGCCGTCGCCATACGCCCTGTTTCCGGCAGCGCGCGTGAAAGGTCCGTTGAACGTCCACGCTTTAGAGCGGGCGTTGAACGAACTCCTGC
>JBBDVZ010000146.1:0-7741 GCA_040903115.1 Planctomycetaceae bacterium | reverse complement strand
AACCCACTGTCTCGAAGCTCTGCTTCGAGTGAACCTGTGACGCGAAGCAGAGCTTCACGAAAATGCGTTCCCAAGCAGAGCTTGGGAACGAGATGATTCGGGCGACGGTTCTGTATGATGTAAGTTGACTTCATTCATTGACGTCCAGGTGATCCATGCAGCTTGTCTATCGATGCGGAATCTGCGGAAGCTCGATTCGTGAAACGGTCGACGGAACGACCGCGACGTCGGTCTGCTGTCATTGCGGCGCCTCGCGGAACATCCGCGCATCTTCTATTGTGAATGGCATGCCGACAGATTGTGTGCTGTGCGGCTGTCACGATTTATGGCGGCAAAAAGACTTTCCTCCGCAATTGGGGCTCACAATTGTCGGGCTGGGAGCGCTCGCGAGCACTATCGCGTGGGCCTACTATTGGCCCAAGGCCGCGTTGGCGATTTTGATGGCCTTCGCGCTGCTCGACCTCGTGCTTTACGCGGTGATGAAAGATGTTCTCGTCTGCTACCGCTGTGCGGCGCGCTATCGCCATCTCGATCCGGCTTCCGATCATGCCCGCTTCGACCTTGAGGTCGCCGAGCGGTATCGACAAGAGCAACTACGCCTGAAAGAATCCCAACGCCCCTCGCCGTCGTAGCGCTGACGGTCGATCGAAGCAGCCCGGCTTTTTAATAAAGCCGGGCTTCTGAACACGGGGAAAATGAATTTCCAATCCCGCATGAAAGACGCCCAACGGTGCGCGTGTGGATGAACGACGACAGCGGATCCTCGAAGACCTGACGGGGGTGATCGACGGCGAGCTCCGTTGCGATCCGCTGACGATTTCGATGTATTCCAGCGACGCCAGCCTGCATCAAATCGCTCCCCTCGGCGTCGCGTTTCCGCGCAACCGCGAAGACGTAGTGGCTCTCGCGAAATACGCCGCCGAGCAGAGCGTCCCGCTCATCCCCCGTGGATCGGGCACCGGCGTCGCCGGCGGTGCGCTGGGCGCGGGGCTGGTCGTCGATTTTTCCCGGCACATGAACCGCGTGATTGCCACCGACGAGGACACCGTCCGTGTTGAGCCGGGTATCGTCCGCGACCGCTTGAACGCCGTGCTGGCCCGCAACGGCCGCTATTTTCCCCCCGATCCATCGAATTCGAGCATCACCACCGTGGGAGGTATGCTCGCCGTCGACGCCGCCGGGTCGCACTCGGTGCGTGTCGGTTCGACACGCGATCACGTGCAAAGCATCGAGCTGGTGCTTGCCGGCGGCCAAACCCTTGAGGCAGGCGACGAACCGCTGGCCATGCTGAAGTCGCTCGCCACCGGAGCCGCCGAGGACAGCGGCAGTGCCAGCGTCAAAGGGGAGATCGTCGGCAGGCTCGCGAGGCTGCTGGCCGATCACGAAGAACTTATTCGGAAGTACCAGCGGCCGCTCGTCCGCAACTGCTCGGGCTATCACCTTCGCGGCGTTAAAAGCGAAACGCATCTGCATCTTCCCCGCCTGCTCGTCGGCTCGGAGGGAACGCTGGGCCTCTTCACCGCCGCCACATTGCACACCGCGCTGTTGCCGGCCCGTCGCGGCGTGGTGCTACTGCTCTTTGGGCAATTGGAAGCGGCGGCACGCACGGTGCAAGCCATCGCCCCGCACCAGCCCAGTGCGTGCGATCTGCTCGACCGCCGCTTGTTGACGCTGGCACGCGAGGCCGACTCGCGTTTCGAGAAACTCATCTCGCCGGCAGCCGAAGCGGCGCTGATTATCGAACAAACCGGCTTCAGCGACCAGCAGGTCCGCGACCGCATTCAGATGATCATTCGGGCGGTCCGACTGCTTAATACTCGTGCGGTGGTCTCTTGCGAGGCGTACTCGTTCGAGGACACCGAGTTCCTGTGGTCGCTGCCGTCAAAAGTCGTGCCGCGCCTCACACGTTTGAAAGGCCAGACGCGTCCGGTCCCCTTCGTCGAGGACATCGCGGTGCCCATCGAGGCGCTGCACGATTTTCTGGTTCGCGCCCAAAAGGTGTTCCAGTCGCATGAAGTCACCGCGTCGCTTTACGCGCACGCCGCCGCCGGGCAACTGCATTTTCGGCCGTTCCTGCCGATTCTCGGTTCGTTCGACCCGCAGCGCATCGAGTCGATCGCACGCGATTTGTACCAGGTGGTTTTCTCCGTCGGCGGGACGATCAGCGGCGAACACGGCGATGGACTCTCACGGACGGCATTCATCCGGTCGCAATACGGCCCGCTCTACCGGGTGTTCCAGCAGATCAAAAACGTCTTCGATCCGCACAACCTGATGAACCCGGGCAAGATCATCAGCGACGATGCGCATCTGACCATCCGCCACCTGAGGCCGCCTTTGGGGCCGGCGCCTGAAGTCGTTGACTTGCAGTTGCGATGGACGCCCGCCGAGCTGACGCTGGCGATTGCCGACTGCAATGGTTGCGGGGTCTGCCGCACGCAAGAGCCCGAGCAGCGGATGTGCCCGTTCTTTCGGGTCGATCAGGTCGAAGAGGCCAGTCCGCGGTCGAAGGCCAACGTGTTGCGAGACATCGTGTCCGGAGTGCTCGATCCCCGAAATCTTTCCGCGGACGAAACCAAGCGGCTGACCGATCTGTGCTTCAATTGCAAGCAATGCCAGATCGAGTGCCCGTCGAACGTCGACATTCCCCACATGGTAATCGAGGCCAAGGCTGCGTACGTCGACGCGAACGGACTGAGCCGCACCGATTGGCTGCTGTCACACGCGCATTCGTTCGGGGGGCTGGGGAGCACGAGCTCGCTTGCGGCCAATTGGGTGGTGAACAACCCGACGGCCCGCTGGGTGCTGGAGAAACTTGTCGGCATCGCCCGTCAGCGGAAGCTGCCCCAATTCGCGCGCCGTTCGTTCGTGCGATCGGCCGGCCGTGCGCTGCTGCGTCCGCCGCGGCCGGGCGGAAAGATTCCTTCGGTGGTTTATTTCGTCGGCGACTATGCCAACTATTACGATCCGGAGCTGGCGCGGGCCTTTGTCGCGATCCTGAAGCACAACGGCATCCGCGTGCACGTGCCGTCAGGACAGGTCGGGTCGGGCATGTCGATGATTTCGGCCGGCGATCTTGTCCCCGCACGCCGGCTGGCCGAGCACAACGTGCGCGAGTTGGCCGAATCGGCTCGTGACGGGCATGCCATCGTGTGTACCGAGCCGTCGGCAGCGCTCTGCCTGTCGCAGGAGTATCCGCGGGTGCTCGATCATCCCGACGTTACGCTGGTCGCGTCGCAAGTCGTGGAGGCGGGGGCGTTTCTGATGCGGCTGCATCGTGCGGGCGAGTTGCGGACCGAGCTGGAGCCGCTCGATCTCGACGTCGGTTATCACACGCCGTGCCACTTGCGGGCCTTAAGCCCCACTTCGCCGCTGCGGGAGCTGCTGTCTTTGATTCCCCAACTGCGGGTGCATACAATTGAAGAAGGTTGTTCGGGAATGGCCGGCGCGTGGGGACTGACGCAGCAGAACTTCAAAACGTCGATCCAGATGGGCTGGGGGCTGATCTCGCGGATGCGGGACGGATCGTTCGATATCGGGGCGACCGAGTGCTGCAGTTGCAAAATGCAGATGGAACAGGGGACGTCGGTCCCCACGCTGCACCCGCTCAAGCTGTTGGCCCTCTCGTACGGATTGATGCCCGAAATTCGCGCCCGGCTGAACCCGTCGACGAAAAAACTGGTGGTGACATGAAGCTGGCGGTCAGGCTGTTTGCGAAAGCCAAAGAGTTGGCTGGGACCGAACTGGTTCATCTCGACGTACCCAACTGCACCAACGTCGGCGAGCTTCGGGGCGTTCTTTCGGCGAGTTATCCGGCGCTGGCGGCAATCGCCCCCAATTTGCTGGTGGCGGTCGGTTCTCAATATGCCGATGACACGATGGTTGTCGATCCTTCGGTCGAGGTCGCTTGCTTCCCTCCGGTGAGCGGCGGCTGAATGAAGTAGCCGGACCGTCACGCAAATTTGATCCGTTCAGCAGTGCTTGCATGATTCAACTAACGCAGGATGAAATCGATTACACCCGGCTTACCGAGTCAGTCCGGTCACCCAGCGCCGGCGCGGTTGTGTTATTTCTCGGCACCGTACGAGAAATGACAGACGGACGAGAGACGGTGGCGCTCGATTACGATGCTTACCACGAAATGGCGCTGGCGAAGCTGGCCGAAGTCGAAGCCGATGCGAGCGACAAGTGGCCGCTGGTGGCCACGGCCATCGTGCACCGGCTCGGGCATCTGGAGGTCGGCGAAATCAGCGTCGCGGTGGCGGTGAGCAGCGCCCATCGCAACGAGGCGTTTGAAGCGGGCCGCCACATGATCGAGCGGTTGAAACAGTGCGTCCCCATTTGGAAGAAGGAAAACTGGGGCGACGGATCGACCGAGTGGGTTCACCCCGGGTTGGATGGAAACAAAATACGAACGTGATGATGAGCCGGCGGGTTTAACCCGCCGGTCTTCGGCCAACGCCGCCAAGACGCGCAAAGAAGTGCGCGGGACGAACGCGGCTCAGTATTGGCGGCGTTGATGCGCGCGGCCGAGGACCGCGGGGTTAAACCCCGCGGCTCGTGGCGATGTGAGAGTTTGTGACGAGCATGCCAGAAAAACTCATCGACAGTTTCGGCCGCGTGCACAATAACCTGCGGATCAGCGTGACCGACCGCTGCAACATCCGCTGTTTCTATTGTATGCCCGCCGACAATGTCGTCTTCATGGACCGCGACGAGCTGCTCACGTTCGAGGAGATCGTGCGGTTTGTCCGCATCGCGGTGCCGCTGGGTGTTAACAAAGTGCGCCTCACCGGGGGCGAGCCGCTTGTTCGCCGCGACCTGCACCGGCTTGTCGCGGGGATCGCCGAGATTCCCGGCATCCGCGACATCGGCCTGACCACCAACGGCATTCTGTTGGCCGATCAGGCTCGTGACTTGTACGACGCCGGCCTGCGACGCATCAACATCAGCCTCGATGCGCTCAATCCGGAGAAGTTCAAGCAGATCACCCGCCGCGAGGGTTACGAGAAAGTCATCGCAGGCATTCAAGCGGCACAGGACATCGGCTTTAGTCCCATCAAGCTGAATGCGGTGTCGGTGCGGGGCATCACCGAGGATGAGATTGTTCCCTTCGGCCGCTTCGCGCGGGAGACGGGCATCGAGGTGCGGTTCATCGAATACATGCCGCTGGATGCCAGCAAGGCTTGGGAGCGCGGCAAGGTGCTGTTCGCCAGTGAGATCATCGACCGGCTATCGAGCGATGTTCGGCCGCTCGTTCCCGTCGACAATCAGACCGCCGGCGCGCCGGCGACCGAGTACCAGTTCGACGACGGCATTGGGCGGATTGGTTTCATCGCCTCGGTGAGCCAGCCGTTTTGCATGAGTTGCAATCGCTTCCGCCTGACCGCCGACGGCAAGCTGCGCAACTGCCTGTTCAGCCTCGAAGAAGGCGACGTCAAAATCCTCATCCGCGATGCGAACTCATCCGACGCAGACATTGTCCGCCTGATTCGCGACACCATCGCCGCGAAGAAGGAAGGGCACGAAATCAACACCGCGCGCTTCATCCAGCCGACGCGCCCGATGTACTCGATCGGCGGCTAATCAAAAGGTCTCGAGCCGCGGGGTTTATCCCCGCGGTCTTCGGCCCATCCGGGAAAGACGCGCGACGCTCGCCGAAGACCGGCGGGATTAACCCGCCGGCTCAAATTTGGATCACATGCGAAATGGCCGCTGTGAATCGCGTTTATCTCGACAACGCCGCCACCAGCTTTCCCAAGCCGGACTCCGTATACGACGCGGTTGACCGCTACAACCGTGAGTTCGGGGTCGCGGTGGGACGAGGCGCTTATCAGCTCGCGATTGACGTTCAGAGCGCAGTCGATCGCTGCCGCAAACGGACAGCCGAATTGCTGGGCGCGGAGAGCATCGAGCGCATCGTTTTCACCTTCAACGGCACCGACAGCCTGAATTTGGCGCTTTATGGGTTGCTCGAGGCGGGCGACCACGTCGTCACCAGCGCGATCGAGCACAATTCGATGCTGCGTCCGCTGCGGGAGCTGAAACGCCGGCTCGGCATCAAAGTCGACTACGTTCCCGCCGACCGTGAAGGGCGCATCGACCCCGCAACCGTCCGTGCCGCCGTCACGCCCAAAACCAAGCTGGTGGCAATGATTCACGCCTCGAACGTCAGCGGCACGATTCAACCCATTGAAGACGTCGGGGCGATCGCACGTGCCGCCGGTGCGATTTTTCTCGTCGATGCCGCTCAAACGGCGGGCCATTTGCCCATCGACGTTTCCCGGCTGCCGCTGGACCTGCTGGCGTGTCCGGGGCACAAGGGATTGCTGGGTCCGCTGGGCACCGGCATCTTGTACATTCGCCCGGGGCTTGAAGAGCGGCTGCACAGCTTCCGACAGGGGGGCACTGGCACGAACAGCGAAGACGATCGGCAGCCCGCCGCTTTGCCGGAAAAATACGAAGCCGGCAATCATAACACCCCCGGGCTGATCGGCCTGGAAGCGGCCATTGAGTACCTGCAACGACGCGGCATCGAAGACATTCGCAGACACGAAAAGGAGCTCACCGCACGCCTGCTCGACGGCCTTGCCGATCAAACTGGAGTGACGCTTTATGGCACCGCTTCGGCCGACGATCGCGTGGCCGTTGTCAGCTTGAACGTTGCGGGCTTTGAGCCGCAGGTTTTGGCCGCTCTGCTGGACGAGAATTTTGGGATTCAATGTCGCGCCGGCCTGCATTGTGCACCGGGCGCCCATAAATGCCTCGGAACTTTCGACGGCGGCGGGACCGTGCGGCTGAGCAGCGGACCTTTTACGACGCCCGAGGAAATCGACCAGGCCGTTTCGGCGTTGCAGCAAATCGCCGCGGAAGGCTGACGCCTTTGTAGGGTGGGTGAAACCCACCACCGAACGTCAACATGCTATCGTGGTGGGGTTGACCCCCCCTACTACGCGGACTTGGCGTCGACGACGGCGATGAGCTTCGGAATCGGAACCTGCAAACCCACGACGCCGCCGTGGTGGACCCACAAGGCGCGAAATTTTTTGTGCAGGAACGAATACAGCTCGCTCGGGGGATGATCGTTAAGATATTCGTCGAGCAACCGTTCCATGTAGCGGTCGTAATCTCGCTGGCTATGAGAGTGCGCGTGGTAACGGCCCCCCATCCGGCGGATATCTCCGTCAAACCGCGGGCTGATGTGATACAGCTCGTGAAAGATGGTGATCATCTTTTCGCGAAAGCTGTGATCGAGAAACCGCGGCAGGTAGAACGTGAGAATGTAGAGCATCTCGCGGTCGCCGTCGAAAAGACGCTCGACAGTCCAAATGCGGCCATGCCGCTGCGTGGTCAGTTGCCCGTTCTCGAACCGCATGGGGGTGAGCTTGGCCTGCAACCCGTGGGGCACGCGTCGGCGGGCTTGGGCAAACGTGACGGCCACCCGTTCCATGCGGATGTGCGAGAAAAGTTCGAAGCGCGCGGCAATGTCGGCGCACAGCCGCTGCATCGTGAGGCTAAAGTCGAAGGGAGCGCTCGGAGGCATGGTGTTCGAGAATCCTTTCTCAAACAAAGTCGCGGCGGTCGGCGTGATCATACCGCACTCGTCAGAAGGGCGCTGCTCCCGCTGAACCGTCGAACGTCAATGCGACCAGTTTCAGCTTTGGGGTGGGTTGTCCGCAAGTGCGCGCTGGTTCAACATTCGCCCCCCACCCTAACCCTCCCCCGCGAGGGGGGAGGGGAT
>JBBDVZ010000145.1:0-7799 GCA_040903115.1 Planctomycetaceae bacterium | reverse complement strand
AGCTCGACCTCGATGTCGACGGTTTCGCCCGGCCGCACGAGGCGGCGGAATTTCACATTGTTCATCCGGGTGGCGACCGGCACCTTGCCCTCCGCGACGGCGCCGAGCCGGGCGATCAGCACGGCGGCAGCCTGCAACGCCATCTCGCACTGCAACACGCCGGGCAAAACGGGGAAGTGCGGATAGTGGCCGACGAACACGTCGAGACGCGGGTCGAGAAACTTGCGCGCGTGAATGCGGGTATCCGTCAGCTCGATCACCTCGTCGAGCCACAAAAACGGCGCGCGATGCGGGATCAGCCGTTCGATTTCATCGCGCTTCATTATGATCTCTCAACAACAAATTCGGCGCTCTTCGCGTTGTCTATCCAAGCCGACGACTTGTCGTCGATCGATCCGACGGCAAGCCGTCGGCTTGGATATTGCGATCACACGCGCGCGGGGGCGGGAGTCAGCAGCTTGTCGACGTTGTTCGCGACGATCACGCCGTAGTTCATCGCGCCCAGCCAGCCCGACATGATGATGCCGACCGAGCCGGCGTGAAATAGTCCCGCGATTTGTTCCGGCAGCTCCTTGCTGACCTTCAGCCCCTCGAACTTCGTGCCGAACGACGCTCCCTGCAAATGACGCGTGTAGTGCTGAAACGTGCGCGGCGTCGAAACTTCGACGTGGGCGACCTTTTCGCGGATATCGGGAATGTATCGCGCGAGGCAATCGAGAGTGGTGTCGGTCAAATCCGCTTTCGAAGCCTGGTATTCATCTTCAGGCAGAGGAGCCCAGTCGCTGTAGTTGGCATTGGTCGAGGAGACAATGAGATACCGGTCGCTGCCGGGACGCATGCGGGGATAATAGAACGAAAACGTGCGGCTGCTAACGTTGCGGCTGAGCATTGCCTCGGCATCGAAGCCCCGGTGCTCGGAATGAAACAACAAGTCGCCGCAAAAGTCGAACGCTTCGCCCGGCTCCAGCGCGATATACACCTGGCAACTGCTGTTGTTCAGCCGCACAGCGCGGGCTTCGTCGGCGAATTCCGAATCAAACCATTCTTCGCCTACAAGCTGAAAGATCGTCGACTTCAGGTTCGAGTTGGAGACGACGGCCCGGCAGCCGATGCGCCGGCCGTTCACCACCACGCCGCTGACGCGCCGGTCGGGCGTCACCTCGATTTTGTCGACGCGGCAGCGGATGCGGACGTCGACGCCATTGGCGAGCAGTTCCGCCTTCATCTGGCCGATGAGTTTGTCGGTACCGCCTTCGAACGTGTACACGCCTTTGTGCATGAAGTTCGAAAAGACGATTCCGTAAGAAATCGCCGGGTCTTCGAGAGTCGAGCCGTTGGCGTAGGCGATGGGCTCCATCAACAGCCGCACGACGTCGTCGCGTCCGGGAAAGAAGCGGTCGAACAGTTCGCGCGTCGTCATTGACTGGTCGTCGTAAAAGTTCATTCCGCGCGCTGTGTCGAAGAACTCCTGGACGACGCCGGGCGCGATATTGAACTTCTGCGTCATGATCCGCGTGAAGTCCTGCCGGTCGAAGGTCGTCTCCAACGAGAACTGCGGGTTCTCGAAGCGAATGCCCTTGAGCTGCACGATCGAGTCGGCGATCTCCTGCGTCCAGTACTTGCGGCAGCTTTTGATCATGCCGATGGGAAAGCCGTGCAGCGAGATGTCGAAAATATGTCCGCCGCTGCGCTTGAACCAGGTGGCCATTCCGCCGAGCTGGTAATGATGCTCGAGCAACAGCACCGAATAGCCGGCCCGCGCGAGAATGTTGGCCGACGTCAAGCCGGCCAGCCCGCTGCCAATGACGACAACGTCGTACCGATCGCGGCAGCCTTTCAGGAAGTCTTTTGGCATTGAAATGCTGTGAAATTTGTTTCGTTCATTGCATTCGTCTATCCAAGCCGACGGCTTGCCGTCGAACCGACGACAAGTCGTCGGCTTGGATAGGCATTACCGCACGAGATACGTGTTGGCGATCGAAATCCCCGAGAGTATCGAGCCGATGATGCCCACGAATCCCTGGTCGGTGCCGCAGACGAACACGTTCTCCAACGGCGTGCGGCCGTTCACCAGCTTGTCCGGAGCCCCATAGACGCAGCCGTTGATGTGGCCCGTGAACCGGTTGATCGTGCGCGGCGTGAACACGTCGGTATCGACGATCGACGCGCGGAAGTCGGGCATGTGCCTGATTGATGATTCGACGACTCGCCGGCACCAGACTTTTTTTTGCGCGACGTATTCGTCCTCCGGAAGGTTCATCCAGTAACCGGGGTTCGCCAGCGCGGTGATCCGAATGCGGCCTTCTTCCAGCGGAATTTTGTACTTGAAGTTGTTGGGCGAGCAGATAATGCCGCTGCGCACGTCGGCCGGCTGCTCGGGCATTTCGTAATGAAACGTCTCGTCGTCGTTGTAAAAGACCATTGTCTGGCGGTATCCGAGATCCTGTGGCTGCCGGTCGAGCGAGAAAATTGTCTCGAGGAACGAGATTTCACCCGGAGTGGATTTAGGAATATCGGTGCCATTGGGAAGCAGGCGCAAAGTTTCCGCGGAGCCGGCCGACGAAAGTATGCTGCTCGCCTCGACGACTTCGCCATCCTCGAGCACGACGCCGGTTGCGCGGCTCGAGTCGCCCTGAATCGATTTCACGCCCGCGCGCAGGCGCAGCTCGCCTCCCAGCGACTTGAACTGCCGCACCAGTTTTTTGAGGATGAGCCGAATCCCCTCGAACGGGCGGCCCAGTCCCTCGTAGAAAATACTTTTGAACATGACGACAAACTGGTGAAAGTCCATGTCCCGCGGCGTGGCGCTGCCGTAATACATCAGCGGGCAAAACAGCATGTCGACCAACCGCGAATCGGTGAGAAACTCGCCGACAACGGCCCGGGCCGATGTGGCCACGTGGTTGAGGTTCACGTAGTCGTGCGAGTCGATGTGCCGCAGCAACCGGCGGAGATTGTCGACCTGCTTCGGAAATTGTTCGACAATCTGCTGGAACAGAAGCGAAAAGTCGTTGTTGAACCGCAGCGTGTAGCCGGGAAAAACGATCGACGACTCGATCTGCGGACACAGGCTGAAGTCGTCCCAGCGGAGCCGCAATTGCCGCAGCAGCTTGCTAAGCGGCCCGCTTTTAGTGCCCGGCGGGGCATAGTTGGTAACGGCATGCAGGCCGACGTCGTGGTTGCGATTGCGCAGCCTGTAAAACGAGTTTAGTCCGCCGATGGTGCTGTGCTTCTCCACCATGCAGACCGACTTGTTGAAATAGGCCAGCCGAATGCCCGCGGCCAAACCCGACAGTCCTGCGCCGATAATGACCGTGTCGTAGCGCACGTTGCTGATTTCACGCAAGGGCCAAAGGCGATGACGACTTTGTGATCCGCCGCGCTCAATTGCGTCACAATTGCCAACCCGGCGGCGGCGTCAGGCGGGACTGGTTGCGTCCTTGAGCATGGGAGTGAGGTACGCCACCGTACTATCCATGCTCACGAGATGTTCGTAATGCTCTTCGGGAATCTGGATGCGGTACTGCTTGCGGAGCTCCATGACAATGTCGAGGAAGTCCATGCTGTCCAGCTCCATCTGTTCGCGAAACGGCACGTCATCCTGCAGATCGGAAAAATCCTCGTCGGGCGCGATGCGCGCCAGAATTTCGAGTACCACTTGCCTGATTTCATCCGGGTTCATTCAGTCGGCTCCAAGGTTCAAATCCGAGCGGTCCGTTAAAGAAGCCCGGCTTTTTCAAAAAGCCGGGCTTCTGAACCCGGCCTAGCACGCGGGGTGCCATGGCCACGGCTCTGCGTGGCCATGTTTGAAAGCATGCCTACCCAAAGCGGTGGGCATGGCACCCACCGGCTCGGAATCTTCAATCTACGATCCGACGTACTTTTTCACGATCACGACCGAGTTGATCCCCAGCATTCCGAACGAATTGTTGAGAATGCATTGTACGTTACCCAGGAAACGAGGCTCGTTGGCGACGACCTGGGGCAACCGGCAGCGGGGATCGAGACGATCCAGATTGATTGTAGCGTGTACGATGCCGTCGTCAAACGAGGGGACGTTGCCCAACAACTCCAAAGCGCCGGCGGCTCCCATCGCATGGCCGATAAAGCTCTTGGTATTGTTGATTAGCGGCCGCTTCGCATTACCAAACACTTCCGCCAGCGAGTTTGCCTCTTCAATGTCGCCTTGCTCGGTGGCGGTGGCGTGGCTGCTGACAATGTCGACGTCGCCCGGCGACAATCCCGCACGCGCGAGCGCCAGCCGGATGCACTCGGTTTGCCGCGTTGCATTTGGCATAATGAAGTCGGTGGCGTCGGAATTCATGGCGTGCCCGACGATTTCGCCGTAAATCTTGGCGCCGCGCGCCAGCGCCGCAGGCAGACGCTCGAGCACACACAAGGCACCGCCTTCAGAGACCACAATGCCATTGCGATCGACGTCGAACGGCCGGGAGGCCTTCGTCGGGTCGTCGTGTTTCGCGAGCGCTCCCTCGCTTTGAAAGCTGGCGAAGATGCCAAACGTGTGAATGCTTTCCGAAACTCCGCCCACAATCGCCTGGTCGACCTCGTCGAGCCGCAGCATGTGCATGCCCTGAATGAACCCGGCGTTTCCGGCGGCACAGGCGGCTCCGACCGTCAAATGCGGGCCGGTGATGCCAAGGTTGATCGTCACTTCTCCGGCCGGGTTGTTCGCCACCGTCCGCGGATTGTGGTGATGCGACCAGAAGCTCGTGTCGTAGTTGAACTTCGAAAGCTCGAAGATTTCGTTTTCCGTCTCGACGTTGCCATGCTCGGTGATACCGATGTACACGCCGACGCGGTCCTTCGCGACGGTTTCCCAGGGCAGGGCGGAGTCGCGAACGGCTTCGTGTGCGCAATAGGTGGCGATGGAGCCGGCGCGCGTCCCGCGGCGAAGGTCTTTGCGCTTCTGATACCGCTGCACGTCGAAGTTGCAGACCCCGGCCAGAACTTTGCCCATATAGCGGGTTTCGTAGTTGACGACGCCCGACCGGCCCGCCAACAGGCTCTCTCGAAACTCGGCCAGATTGTTCCCGTTGGGAGCCGTCAAGCCGACGCCGGTGATGACGATTCGCTCGTGGTCGGGACGTGAAGAGGGCATTCAGGTAAGTTCGTGCAAGGAGTATTGTTGCAGAGGGGGGGATGGGGAGAGGGGGAGATTCACGCTTGCGATTTTTTCGCCCCCTCGCCCCCTCTCCCCCTCTGGTTCTACCTCTAAGGCGGGCGATCGCCCATCCGAGATTACTCGCTCGCCGGGAAACGGGCAAGGATTTGGTATTGCGTCGCAGCGACCTCTCGTCGTAGATTCTCCGCTCGAACCGTTTCAGGCGGTTCGAGTCCCTCCTCTCTCAAAGCTCGCTCCGTCAATTCCAGAACGTGAATGCCCCTGGGTCCAGGCGACCGCGCGATTGCAAAATCGCAGCGCGTCGGCTGCGTCTCCGCGCGGGGCGTTGCCTGACAACGATCGGGTTCGAGAACGGGAACGCGCGTATGTGGTGTCCCAAATGCCAAGCCGATGTCGCCGCGGAAGTCACGGCCGACCACAGACGCGTGCTCTGCGCTAATTGCTCCGCCGAAATCGGCGGCGTGCACTCTTCGACGCTCGCCCTCGAAAAGACGAGGGAGGCCCGGGAACTGCTCGAACGCTGGTCGAATAGCCGATTTACCGATCCCTATGGGCCCGTGATCGCCAATAAGCCCAACGCAACGGCGACCGACAACGCGACCGCTGAGCGGGTTGACACAGCACCGGCACCATCGCCATCAACAACCACCGCGCCGACTGAGATGCGCACGCACATTTCGGGTGGAGGGCCGCATTATCGAATCCGGCCGAGCGTGGACCAATCGCAGCCCACGCAGGTTACGCCATTGGAGTCGGCTGCCGGAACAATGTTGGAAAAGCAGCCGCACTCGTTTCAGCAAGAGACGAAACGGACGGGTAAATCGCTCCGCCATGATGCCGGCCACGCAACCGGCGCTCCGCATTTCGACGTTCATGCGGCAATCGCTGACAAACGCATCCCTCGAACCAATTGGTCTGCCCTGATCGGACAACTCCTGGCGTACGGCGGCGTGGCCGCGCTCACGGTGGGCACCGTGCTGGTGCTATGGGGCTATTTTGGGAAGCTCGAATCGTACGTGCCGACTGGCTGGCTGATCTTAACCGCCGGGCAAATGCTCTTTTTTCTTGGAGGCGTGACGCTCATTTCCGGAGGCGTGGAGCAGGCGACCGAAGAGGTCTCCCGCCGCATTGACAGCTTGGGCGAACGAATGCTGCGTTTCGAACGGTCGTCGCAAGATCATGCATTACGCGGCCCGTCGATCCCTGCCGAGCGATTCGCAAATGCGGAATGCAGAGCGCGGAATGCGGAATGAAATGCGGAATGAATGGCGAGCGGCCCGGCGTAAGCCGGCTGGTCGATTAAGTTTTCAGTGTTCAGTTTTCAGTGTTCAGTTTGTGGATTGCGGCATTCGCGTGGCGGCGTTCATGCGACAAACGCAATGTAGTACCAGTACAGCCCCGTGATCGACGTCAGCACGATGTCGACCGCCGACAGCCAACCCAACTTCTTGTGCAGGTTGCTGTGATCGCCCGGCAACGGCGGCGATGGAAATCGCTTGAGCGCGAGCAAAATCGTCACCGCCCACAACAAGGGGGTCGAAATCGCAAACACAAGGTGCACCCGAAGCACGCTTGTGACGTAGGCCAGCGAGTCGCCGGCAAGTCGCTGCGGCTGCCCCGGCTTGTTGACGATGGCTTCCCACCCGCCGTGCTGTCGAATATCAATCTCGAAAGCCGTTACGGCCGTCAACAGCACAACGCCCAGCGCCAACTGAATGTTGCGATGGACCGCGTACGCTCTCCGCACCTTGACGAGATAGAGACTCGCAACAAGCGTGGGCACGATGAGCACGAGCGCGCAAACGATCACATCGAGCATGAACGACGCGTTATGTCCCAAAAATCCGTTTTCCATCGGCAGTTGATCTTCGTCTGGTAAAGCGGCTTTCGGTGGACACCGCGTGCCAATCCGCAATCCGAAATCACAAACTGAACACTGAACACTGAACACTTCGCCCGCGTTCCACAGCGTCCTCTGCGGTCGTAGAATAGACGTTCCGCCCGCGCCGCTGCGGGCGTCTAGCACGTCACGATCTTAACGGGAGGCGGCGACCGATGAAACGACGCACGTTCTTAACCAGTTCCGCTGCGATGGCGGCCGGGGCAATGGCTTCGTCGGCGGTGTTTCACAACGCCTCGCGCGCGGAACCGTCGCGGCCTCGATTGGGCCAAGCGAAGCGGAACGTCTTTGTGATCGTCGCAGACAGCCTGCGGCCCGACCACGTCGGCTGCTACGGCAGCCACGTGAAGACGCCAAGCATCGATGCGCTGGCCGCCGAGAGCGCCCAGTTTACGGAATATTACGGCGAGAACTTGCCGACCATCCCGTGCCGCACGTCGTGGTGGACCGGGCAGTACCTGTTCCCGCAACGAGGCTGGAAGCCCTTCGGCGAGAAAGACTACCTGCTGGCCGAAGTCCTCTGGCAGCACGACGTGACCAGCGCCCTGGTCACCGACTGCTACCACATGCACAAGCCGATCTACAATTGCGGCCGCGGATTCGACACGACCATCTTCGTGCGCGGACAAGAATACGATCCGTGGGTTGTCGACGCGTCGGTCAACGTCGAGGACGAATTCCAGCGTCTGTGCCGCCTCAAAGGCGATGAGAAAGATCAACAATGGGCCGGCCGCTATCGCCAGTACCTGCGCAACC
>JBBDVZ010000144.1:0-7806 GCA_040903115.1 Planctomycetaceae bacterium | reverse complement strand
TGTCGAACTTGAGATCGCGCTGTTCGTCTCGGTAGTGAATGCGGCCGGTCAGCGTCTTGTGCGAACAATGCTCGCTCCAGGTTTGAGCGATGGTTTCCAGCTCGATGTCGGTCGGATCGCGACCCAAGTCGACAAAGTGCCGCCGAATCGTCTGCATCTCCGCCGGATTCAAAAACAATTGGCCGTCGCGGCTCAGTTGGGCCAGTTGTTCGTCGTTCATGCCGCGAATGGGGACGGTTTGCAGCTTGAACTCGTAGGAGTTGCCCAGCGAGATGTTGTCGATCACCAGAGGTCCGCGAACGACTTGCTCGATGGCGTCGTTGGCGAGGACCTTGGCGGCAAGGCGGTCGACGTCCAGCGGATCGGCGTCGGCGTTCAGCCAGTATTTTCGGCAGGTCGCCACGGCATCCACCGGCTGCCCCAAACCCGCGAGCGCCGCCTTCGTGCTTGCGGCAACGTTGTCGGTCACCCCGGGCTTGAACAGCACGTTGAGCAAGCGCGGTCCACCCACCTTAGCCGTCGACGACAAGCCGCGCGCGATATTCCCATTCAACTTGTGAACAGTGTAAGTCTCGACGACGGTGTCGACCAACAGCGATGAGGCGATGCGTTCGACTGCGGCCGCGTCGGCGTCGCCCTGAATCAGAAACGAGCGGGCAAACTGCACCGTGCGGATACTGTTCGTACCCAGCGATTGTCCCTCGTGAAGAACGCGCAGCCCCTCGCGGTCGACCTGGTTAGCCGAAGGACGGATCTCAATTTCCCACAGCATTGATTTACCTGCCAGTCAATCAGTTCTCCCTCGGCAGTCGACCGACTCGCGTGCTGTCTTTGCCTGCTGCAGGAGGCGCTTTAATACCGCCTCGTCGCGTTTGGCAATTGCCGCGGCGAATTCATCCAGTTTGTCGCCGAACGCGCTAAGCCTTTCGGCCATCTCGTCGCTGTTTGCGAGCAAGATCGCCGTCCATAAATCGGGGTCGCCGGCCGCAACTCGCGTTGTATCGCAAAACCCGCTGGCTGCGAGCTGACGATTTCCCGGTGAAAGCGTTGCCGCCAGCGCCGCGGCGACCGCGTGCGGCAAATGGCTGGTTTCCGCCAAAGCGCGGTCGTGATCCGCCGCCGAAAGTTTCACCACCGCACATCCCATCGACTGCCAGAAGCTCTCCAAATGCCTCAACGGCTCGGCCGGCGTGTCGACGTCCGGCGTGACCACGCACACGCGGCCCTCGAACAAATCGGCGTCGGCGTGTTCGAAGCCCTGCCGTTCGGAGCCGGCCAGCGGATGAGAGCCGATGAAGGTCGCCCCACCGGGCAGACCGGACGAAAGGGCGTGGCAGATGGAGCCTTTCACGCTCCCGGTGTCGGTAATCAATGTTCCCGTTCGGCACCAGCGAGCCGCCTCGTGAACACCCGCCGCAATCCTGTCGACGGGAGTGCAAAAGACAAAGAGATCGGCGTCTGCGGCGGCCTCGGCAAGGTCCAGGGTGCCGACGTCAACCAACCCCGCCGACTGGGCATCTGCGAGCCGCTTTCGGTCTCGTCCGACGCCAACGATTTTGCCGCGAAAGCCCCGCGATTTAAGAGCCGCCGCGATCGACCCCCCGATCAGCCCGACGCCGACGATGACGACTGTTTTCAAGCCGTGGAATTGCGTGGGCAGTGAAGTCATGACGCGCGCATTGTAAAATGCGCACGCGACGATTGCCAGCAGTTCGTGCGGGCGCCCGAGGCGTTGCCTCTGGTTCCCAAGCAGAGCTTGGGAACCAGGAGTTGCGGGATTCCTTTTTGCCGGCCGATTTGGTATCAAAATCTTTGCCTCGCAGTTGTCGACGGTGGAAGACCGGCAAGCCGGATCAGCCGCGGGGCAGAAAAGAAGGAAGTTTCATGTCGAAACCGAAGAAGTGGGTCTTGTTGGCGATGGTGCTTTTCGGCGCCGTCATGGGAGTCTTGCCGTACGCGCTGCACTACCTGACGGGATTCCAGATTGACCCGAATTTCACGGTCTATCCATGGAACTTTTCGCCGTTGACGGCTCTGTGCCTGTTTGCGGCCTTTTACGTGAAAGATTGGCGGCTAGCCGTGCTGGTGCCGTTGGCGATTCGAGGCGCGACCGATCTGGGAATTTGGCTTTTCACCGGCAAGCTGGAGTTCGCCCTGTACGGCAATCAGCCAATCATCTACGGAAGTCTGTTCTTGTACATTGGGTTGGGAACGCTGTTGCGTCGCGAGCATTCGCCACTGTTCGTCGGCCGGGGCGCGGCGTTGCGAGACTCGGCATTGCACGTCGGCACGGCGGGCCTGCTGGCAGAAACGATTTTCTTCCTCGTCTCGAACTTTGGCTCTTGGCTGCAATATCCAACGTACCCGCAGACTCCCATGGGTTTGTTGCAATGCTACGCGGCCGGGCTGCCGTTCTTCGGACGATCGTTGCTCAGCACGTTCGCCTTTTCGGGAATCCTGTTCGGCGGTTACGCCTGGCTGCACAATCGCGCCCTGGCTGATGAACGTCAGCTTGCGGCAGAGCGCGTGGACTGATGCCTGGGCAGCGGATTGTGTCGTTGATTGCCAGCGCGACCGAAATTGTCGCGGCTTTGGGCTGTGAAGATGAGCTCGTCGGCCGGTCGCACGAGTGCGATTTTCCGCCGTCGGTCCGCGCGTTGCCCGTCTGCACCGAAGCCAAGCTCGACATCAACGCTTCCAGCCGCGAGGTTGACGATCAGGTGAAGGCGATCTTGCGCGACGGGGTTTCGGTCTATCGCGTGTTTGCCGACGTACTGGAGCGATTGCAACCGACCGTCATTATCACGCAAACGCAGTGCGAAGTGTGTGCGGTGAGTCTGAAGGACGTCGAAGCAGCCGTCGGCGCGCTTGTGGCGTCTAAGCCGCGCGTCGTGTCGCTCGAGCCGATGGCGCTCTGTGATATTTGGCGCGACATTCACCGCGTGGGCGAAGCGCTCGACGCCCGCGAGCGTGCGGAGTTTCTCGTCGCCGAACTGAAGCAGCGACTGGACCGGCTCAAGGCCGAAACGTCGGTCCACAAACCGCGCCCGTCAATCGCCTGCATCGAATGGATCGATCCGCTCATGTCGGCGGGCAATTGGGTGCCCGAGCTCGTCGCGATTGCCGGCGGCGTGAACCTGTTCGGCCAGGCGGGAAAGCATTCGCCCTGGATGACGTTCGACGACTTGGCGAACGCCGACCCCGACATGATTGCCATCATGCCGTGCGGCTACGACATTTCGCGCACGCGCCGCGAGATGCCTGCTCTCACCGCAACACCGGGTTGGAATCAACTGCGTGCCGTGCAAACAGGGCGAGTCTTTGTCACCGACGGTAACCAGTATTTCAACCGCCCCGGCCCGCGCGTCGTCGAATCGGCCGAGATTCTCGCGGAGATTTTACACCCGGGACGATTTGATTTCGGACACGAGGGGACTGGTTGGCAGTCGTTGTGATGTGATTTGGTTACGGCACACGCACGGTTGAAAATTGTCGCCTTACTTTCAATACTCGCGATCCGGTATTCATTACAAAAGCTGACCGCTGACCGCTAATAGCTCGAAAGCTACCTCGCATGCTGATCCACAACGTCTATTTCACATTGCACAACGATTCGGCCAAGGCGCGCCAGAAGCTCGTCGGCGAGTGCCACAAGTATCTGCCGGACATTCCCGGCATCACGTTTTTTGCGGTGGGCACGCTGGTCGAGGACCTGAACCGACCGGTGAACGACAAGGCGTTCCACGTCGGATTGCATGTGGTCTTCGATACGCGTGCCTCGCATGATGCTTACCAGGTCGACGCGCGGCACCAGCAGTTCATTGCAGCGAACAAGGATACGTGGAAGCAGGTTCGCGTGTTCGACTCGCAATAGGGTCCCACGCCGTGCGAGGCGTGGGCTTTGGGGGCCGGCGCGCGCGATGATACGTTCAAAAGGTGCGGCGCGTTGCGAACTCGGCGATTTCGGACAGCATGCGCTTGCCGGGCGAATTCGGGATACCGGCAAGGCACTGGCAAGCGGACGACGCGTAGTGTTGGGCTTTGGCCCGCGTGTATTCGACCGCGTCGCTGGTCTCTAAAAACGCCAGCAATTGCGACCACGACTTGGCATCGGCCCCGCTCAGCAGCTCGCGGATACGCGCCGCATCAGGTTCATCGGCATGCTCGACCAGGCGGATCAAAGGCAGCGTGAGCTTTTGCTTGGCGAAGTCGGAGCCAAGCGACTTGCCGGTCTCCGACTCGCTGCCGAGGATGTCGAGCAGATCGTCGGCAATCTGAAAGGCAATGCCCAGGTTGCGACCGTAGCTTTCCAACGACTCGACAGTCTGCGCATCGCCGCCAGCGTAGTGGGCGCCCAGCAAGCAGCAGACGGCACACAGTTCGGCCGTTTTGCCGTTGATAATCTGCAGGTACTTTTCCTCGCCCAGGTCGAAGTTGCCTCGCTCGCGAATCTGCGATAGCTCTCCCTCGCAGATAATGTTGGTCGCCCGGCCGATCGTGCGGCAGGCGTAGGTAGTCTCCAGCGTGCTAGCCAGGTGAAAGGCGTGCGTGAACAGGTAGTCGCCGAACAGCACGCTCGTTTCGTTGTTCCAGCGTGCATTCACGGTGGCGACGTGCCGCCGTGTTTCGGCCTCGTCGAGGACGTCGTCGTGCACCAGCGTGGCCGAATGAATCATCTCGACGACCGCAGCCAGCGTTTTGTGGCTGTGATGGATGCGCCCCGTCGCCGAGGCGGAGAGCAAAAGCAGCATGGGCCGCAGTCGCTTGCCGCGGAAACGGGTGACGTGCCCCAACACGTCGGTGACATACGGGTTGGCACTGGCGAGCTCGGCGAAATAAATCTCGTCGACGTCTCGCAGCTCTTGGCCGATGAACTCCTCGACCCGGGCCGGAAGGTCCTGTTGGCCCGTCAGGTCTGGCCCCGTCACGTCCTTGCTCATCGATGCTCTTTCGTGTTGCTGGGTGCTGTCTTAAGGGTCGAAAGCGGTTGCATTGTCCCCTCCCCCCTCGCGGGGTAGGGTTAGGGTGGGGGGGCGAGTCGCCCCGACGGTCGTCTCGTCATTGACGCCCCAAAAGAACTGCTCGGCAGGAGCCTCGCCCTCCCAGAGAACCGAAATCTGGATCACGAATTCACAGCTCTCGTTCGAAATTACCACTTTTTCCGCCGGATTTTTCGACCAGCCCGATGGGCCCGATGGTCATGCCGCGGTCGACTGACTTGCACATGTCATAAACGGTCAAGGCGGCGACGCTGACGGCGGTGAGTGCCTCCATTTCCACCCCGGTGCGCGCATGGACGCTGACGGACGCTTCGATCCGCACCCTGGTTTCGTCGACTGCTTGAAAGTGGACCTCGGCCCGGTCGAGACCCAACGGATGACACAGCGGGATTAACTCGGCTGCCTTCTTCGTCGCCATGATGCCCGCCAGCCGTGCGACCTCGAACACATCTCCCTTTTGCACCTTGCCGTCGCGGATCAACGCCAGGGTTTCGGGCCGCATTGTCACATAGCCGACCGCACGCGCCTCGCGCAGCGTGATTTCCTTACCGCCAACGTCGACCATGCGGCTCGCGCCCTGGTCGTCGAAATGGGAGAGATTGGACATGCAAACGGTTCGATGGGACGTGGTGAGAATCGCCAGTAACGTGCCATTCGAGCCGGTGGGTTTAACCCACCGGTCCGAAACGCGTGCAATTGCGACAAACGGGCGGCCGAAATCGAATAGGCCGAAGACCGCGGGGTTAAACCCCGCGGCTCGAGTTGTATTTCGATACCGCCTCGAAAAAGCTACTGCACTATAGTGCTGCCTCGAAAGGCAAACAACCGTCAAGCGGGTGTCGCGATTTACTGATTGTCGCTGGCTCGCATCTCATACAATGCGGCGAGTTGAACGCCTTGCCGGCGGACTTCTGCGAGCAGCTTGGCTTCCGGCAGAAGTTCGTCCACCACCGGCGGGACGTCTGCATTGCGGCGGAAGACCAGCGCATATTTTCGTTGCTTCGCGGCGACCTGGTCCCAGCGGACAAGCTGGATTTGATGGCGACGCAAAATGGGTGACTGGGCAACCAGGGCCAACCGTTCCGGCTCATTGAGAACTGGGACAAGAATCACGGTGCCGCCACGGGGAATGTTTTCGACGACTGACTCTAGAAACTCGCGAGTGACGCTGTCGCGCCAATACGAAACGTCGAGCCCCACCCGACTCGCGCCGGGAAGTCCTCCCACGAGAAGATTGTAATAGCTGAGAAAGCACGGGCACATTGCGAACGACCCGTAGGCTTGTGCGGCCAATACGACCGCTAAAATCGCGGACGCTTTCGCGCGCGACCAGCGGAGCTTCAATGCGTGGTAGGCGTTTGCTCCACCCCGGCCGACAAACACGGCCCACAGCACAAACACGACCGAAAACAGCCGCTCGCCGTCGTACACCGCGACTCCGGGCAAGCTGAAGACGAGCAGCGGAAACACAATGCACGCCAGCAACAGTTGCGTGCGAGGGTCGGTCCACACCCCCTTTCCGCGTACCAGGGCGTAAACACTCAACGCGTGCAACCCCACGGGGACCGTGGTCAGAAACATCACCCAGGGATAATGCCAGGGCACGTCGACGTCGGCGTAACGGGCTCCGAAGTACCAGACGTGGATGTTGAGCCGCTCGGTTGTCCTTCCAAAATACTCTTTTAAATGGGCTACCGGATCGAGCCACAGCCAGGGCCACAGCGCGAAGAAGACTGCGAGCGCCACAGTCCCCCAGATCAAGAGAGGCAAGAGCGCCCGTTGCCGCCAGTGTGCCAATGCCCAAAGTGCCAGTGGAATGGGAATTAGGATGGCTTGAATCTTTGTCAGCAAGGCCAAGCCGAAAATCACTCCCGCAAAGGTAGCCGCCTTGAGGGAAACGGTCGTCGCCACCGCCGGCTTCCCTCGGGTCGTCGTCCAACGGTCAGCCACAACAAAAACGGCGGCGGCATAGGCTAGGTTTATCGACGATTCGAGTGCAGCGATGTGCGCATGGCCGAACAAACGCGGCATCAGCACGAGCGCCACAGCAGCAATCAGGCCGGCAGTGTGTCCGTACCAGCGTGCCGTCATCCAACCGGTGAGGAAGACCGTGATCGCAAACGCCAACGCGGAGCCGGTGCGTGCCGAGACCATCGCGAATGGCGTTTGAATATCCGGGGGCGGATCGAGCGCATGTGCGACGTCGTGCGAGACGCCGATCATCAAGCGGCCCAATGGCGGATGATCGGGATTGTGGTAGCCCAGCGGCGCGTTCGGCCCAAGATCCTGAGGCACCCCAAACAATTCGCGAATGCTGATTGCGCCGATGGCCAACGCCTGCAGCCCCTGAGAAAGCCGGACGCCCTCCTCGACGTTGTAAGACTCGTCGAGAGTGAGCCCCGGCCCCTGTGGGCGATTAGGAAAATCTCCCGCGGGATCGAGCGCGCTGAGTATCACCACGAACGCAATGACAGCGACGACAGCCGGAGCGCCGCAATTACGAAGGCAACTGGTCGAGCAGCAGGACAAGCGCGCACGCACGGTCGGCCCCTTGGACGAGAGTTATCTCACTTTGCTCCAAGGATAGCACGCAGCGGTCGTTGTGGGCGATGTGAGAAGGCCACGGCAGTGATGGGGTGGCTGGGGTCGAGCCGCTTTTTGGCTCGCCCCCAGGTACGTCGATCTGGGGGCACGCGAAAGCGCGTGACCCCAGGCACCCGCCGCCAGGCACCCGCCGCTTCCAGCTTCCAAAAGCTGACCGCTGATAGCTGACAGCTAATAGCTCCCAAAGAACGATACATGCCGG
>JBBDVZ010000143.1:0-7867 GCA_040903115.1 Planctomycetaceae bacterium | reverse complement strand
TGGGCAAGGGGGGCCTGGGAGCGCCCAATAGCGCTCCCAACCCGATGTTCGGTGCACGCACCAATTGTTACGGATGTCACAGCGAACACGTCACCGGCCTGAAAGAAGGCGAGGTGGCCAGGGCGACCGAAAAAACGTGCGTCGCCTGCCACAGCGAGCGATACGGCGAGATGTTCGGAAAATGGAAGGCGGGCGTCGAAGTGACGCTTGAAGACGCCGAAAAGGCGTTCGCCGACGCGAAGAAGCTGCTGGACGAAAAGACAAATGCGGCGCCCGAGGCGCGCCAAAAAGCCGCCACGCTGCTCAACATCGCCGAAGCCGACTTACGTCTGGTCAAGCGCGGCAATGGAATTCACAACGTGACTTACACAATCGAATTGCTTGACGCGGTCACGTCACATTGCCAGCAGGCGACGGCGGCTTTGGAGGCGAACTAAACCGTCGACAAAGCAACCAGCGGCTGCGCCAGTTCGTTAATAAATGGCGCTTGCTCCGGCCAGGAAGAAGTGCGCTGTGCCGCTGTCGAAGTCTTCCGACTTGTCTTCGTAGTCAAAGAAGTTGTAGCGGAAGTACAAGGTGACGTCGTCCCGCCAGAGATAGTCGAAACCGGCATTGTAACGCATGGTTCGAACGATGACGTCAGAGAACGATGCCAGTTGCGACCAATCGGCGCCGGTCGTCGACGGAGGGACGGTGAAGGCGTTGCTGCCTGAGGTCCAATCGCACCCGCCGGTGAGCTTCACGCGCGGAGTCCACGAGTAGGTCGTCTGAAAGTTGACAACGTGGGCTTTGCCTTCGTACTCCCACCGTGACGTTTCGATCGGGCTTTGCCGAAATCCGGTCGTCATGTCCTGATCGATCCAGTTCGAGTAGTATGCGTAGCCGCCCGAGAAGGACAAGTCGTTCGTCGGGGCGTACCAGACAGTGTAGACGACAGGATAGTCCTGCTCGATGAAATCGATCGGTTGGTTGCTGGGAGCCCCCGACTGGTATTCCGAGTGGTTCCAACTGTTCACGATGCTGAACTGCACGGACGTCATGAAGTTGGAAGCCGGATTCCATGTGGCGCCCAAGTCCACTCCGTGCTCTTGCTCCGGCTGGTTGGTATTGAACCGGCCATTGGACTCACGCACTCCAATCAGTGGATCCTCTGAAAATCGACCTTTGTACCGCACATAAGTGTCCACCGTCGGCGAACATGGCATGGCCACTCCCGCCGAAATCTGGTGTCTCTTTGTGTCGGGCTGCGTGAACTCTCCCAGAGGTTCGGAGCTATACGATGCGAAGTCGCGACCGAGGTAATAGTACTCGTACCCCGATGTTAACGCGAGACGGCGCCACGGGTCGAATTCGCCACTGCTTGCGCAGGAATCGTAGAACGGCCTCCACCGGGTGTTCACCCCGAAACGCGATCGGTCATAGTCGATCGGATGCCTGAGGGTTGCCAGCGTTTCCTGCTCCACGAGAGTCGGCGGCAGTTCGTTGCCTTCCTTGGCCATCTTGGCGTACCAGGTAACAGTCACGTTCTCGATGGAAGTGTTCGTCAGACGCCCGTCCACGCCGTTGAAGGTTCGACGTGTATCCCGGTATTCGTTCTCCGTGTCGCCGTTGTACATGTACGCGTAAATCTCGTTGTCTTCCGTCAGCTTGGTGCTGAGCTTCAGCCGATCGATCTGCGTCATGGACTCTGGAACGACGGCGTAGGGAAATGGATCCCCGGGGACGCCGCTCGCGGGCGAGAAACCAAAGCGAGTATACGTCCGATCGACGATCTGGTCGTCCTGGCTGAATTGGCGCATCGTCCGAGCGTACTCAACGGTCAGGTCGTCAAAGTGGGCGGTGATCACCGGCTCGATTTCCATTGTCAACCAATCGATCCGCTGGCGCTGACTGAGCACGTGGCACTTGTTCTGCTGGCTTCCGGCAGCGGGATCGAGGTCGAAGCAGTGCGCGGTGGCATTGGCTTGCCGTTCGCCGGTTTTCTTCATCCCCCACACGTTCAGTCGCCACTCGACGTTGTCGAACAGTTGACCTTTAGCGCTCGCCTTCAGTTCCTGAACGCGGATCGCGTAATCCTGGCCGACATTCAGGTCGTCGGTGATGACGTTGTCGGCCGGAGTAATCGGTCCGCTCTGGGGCGTCCCCTGCAGGGGGTCGTGATCCAGACGGTGCATGAAGCGATCGTACTCCACCTTCACCGAGCCTTTCGGCCCGAAGAATTTCAACCGGGCGGCATTGGTATCCTGGTCCAGTCCGCTGCCGAAGAAGTCGACTGTATGCGTGCCGTCGCTGAAGATCCCGTCGACGTCATAAAAGGGCGAGGAGTCGAGTCCCTGCCATTCGCCGACCTTGTTTGTGTCGCCGCTATGAGCCACCCCCCACCATCCGAAGCGAACAATGGCGTCGTGAACGCCGCCCTCGACCGCCGCCGGCAACCACTGGGGATATTCATACCAGACTGTGTCGTATGCGGCATCGGGCATAGGAGGCTGGTCAACCGCCGCATTGCCTGGTTCTTCGGCGGCGGGCGCCGGCGGCACCGCGGGGGGCTCTTGCGCTGGGGCCCAGGCCGGCATCAGAGCGGCCAGGACGAGAACGACGGCGCATCGCAACGATGCGAAATCCAACCCACTCCCCCCATGCATAACCGTTCTACTCCCAACGCTTGAGCGTCAATCGCGTTCCCGTCAATGTCCAGCTAAGATGCCGGTCGCCGCCGGGCACCCGCTGCGAGCGATTCCATTTATCTCATGAATACCTGTGGATTATGCGGCGATGGCAAGTTGGTGCCGTGAATCTGAGCGTGGCACTGTGTGCAATCGCTGTAAAACGCACGTTGCGACAACGGACTCGTACCGACGTCGACTAATCCCGCACCGATGTGAGGACCGAAGTTCGGCGCGACGCGGTGTCCGCTGTGGCATCGCAGGCACAAGAAGGTCGTGGGCTGCTTCAGCAGGTTGTTCTCCACGGTTCCGTGCGGGTTGTGGCAGATGGCACAGTCCTCCGTCACGGGCGGATGCTCATACACGAACGGGCCCTGCTTATCAGCGTGACATTTGTAGCAGACCATGTTGACGGTCGCTTCCTTCAAGTTACCTTCGAATTGACCGTGAGGATCGTGGCAGTCCGCGCAGACCATCTTGCCCTCTTTGATCGGGTGGTGCGAAGGCATGCTGGTCAGGCCAAGCATCTTTGGATGGCACTTGAAGCAGACGTTCGGATCGTCGACCGACATCGGAGTCCGCGGCGGGCGGTTAATATGCGTATGATTGATATCCGCGATTCGATGCAGCGTCGTCTCGGGATGCGGATTGTGGCAGTCGGTGCACGCGACACCGGCGCGAAAATGCGTCGACGAATGCCAGGCCGACGTCGGAGATCCCGTGTGACAATTCAGGCACAGATCCTGACGGGAAGATTCCAGAATCTTGCCGTGTGGATCGTGGCAAGTGGTGCAATTGAAACCGTTCGGGCCGCCGATCTGGTGCGGATGAGCAATGGCCTGTAGCTGGTACTTATCCTGGTGACACTTGTAGCAGACTTCCGGAGCGACTGCGGCCAAATGGTGCGACGTACCGCGCAACGAAGGCAGTTTCTTGCCCGGCTCAACGGTCTCTTCCTGCAGCGCCGTCAGCGTGAGCACGCTGCTGAGGTCGGCCGTTTCTTCGCCCGGTTGATTGGTTGCCGGCGTTCCCGGACGAACGTTGTAGTGCGAACGATGGCAATCCGTGCATCCGAGCCCTTTGTGGGCATGAACCGATGTTCGCCACTCCGATCCCTGTGAACACGCATAGTTCTCGTGGCACTTCAGGCAGATCTCCGACCGTTGGGCGGCGGGCAGCGTCTTGAAATTCAGGATCAGGCCTGGTTCCTTGCCGCGGGTCTGCAGGTGGCGACTGGCCGGGCCGTGGCAGTCCTCGCACTTCTGTCCGCGATGAACGTTATGTGCGAACGACTTCGCGTAGGTGCTGTGGCAGGTCATGCAGAGTTCGTCGTCGTCGACGAATTCAGCGTCGGCAACCTGTGGGAACGAGACCCGCAGGATGGGATTCTCCTTCTCGACCCATTTTTTGTTGGCTTTCGGCCAACCAGGATTCAGGCTTGCGATCCCCGGATCCGGCGTCTTCGTCCGTGTGTGCCGCGTGTGGGCGCACGACGTCAGCCCCAGGACCAGGACTGTGAGAAGAATGACGTTTCGCGGAGTTAATCGCTTCCGCAAAGTCACTCGCCAGGCAAATCTCACGACGAACCTCCGCCCTTCGGCCGCTACCGATCGACTCCGCGCTTTGCACAGACTGTCATGGCAAGTTGGTTCGCGGCTTCGGTCGAGCAGTTCCGATTGGACTGCATGGAGCGAACAACTCGCACAAAATGCGCACAGCGTTTCTATCGGAGTTAACGATGAAAAATGTTCAACGAATGTTGGGGATCAGGTAGAATTCGCAGTTGAACTGAAGGCACCGTGAATGGGTTGTGGTTACAAATGGGGTGCCTGGCCGGCAAAGCGCGCAGCCACACCCTTGACTGGGCGTTCCTGACACAATCGAATCCTTAAAATGGATAACATGGATGGCTCGCGCAATCTAGGAATATTGGCGAGAAATGTGAGTTTACGCATCGATTCGCCGCCGAATTCCATGCTGTCCAAAGCCTCTGTTGTGCAGCAATTTGTGTTAGTCTGCGGTATTGCATGCCAACCTCCAAGAAACGCAAGCTCTCGCGGTTGACGAATGCAGAAAGGATTTTGAAATTGAGTTCTCGTACGACATTGAGAAATGCGATTGCCGGTCTGGCACTTTCCGGGATTGCCATCAGCGGGCTTGGACTGCTGGCGAATTCGTCAGTCTCGAGGGCGTATTCGGAAGGAAAGGACAACCCCTCAAGCGGGCCCTTCGGATACTCGCTCGTGCAGACAGCCAACGACGAACCGGCCCAAATTGACCTTTTCTTTAGCAACGCCGATTGTGCGGTCTGCCACCCCAGGCAAGATGGCGAATTGCGCGGGTCGATGCATTCCGCGGCACATACCGACCCGTTGTATCGCAGCTTTGCCGAGACAGCTCGAAAGGAGGCCGGGCCCAAAGTCTACGCCTATTGCTCAGGCTGTCATTCGGCAACCGGGCTGGTGTCAGGCCTGATTCCCGATGCTCACGATGACCAACTCCCGGATGAAGCCAAAGTCGGTGTCAGTTGCGACGTGTGTCACTCGATTTCGTCGCTGACGGGGCACTCTGGACCGTGGAAGGAGCCCGGAAACGCGTCATTCGTGTTGGAGCAAGGGCGGGCTAAATACAGCAGCTTGGGAGAGGTGATGCCGAATCGTCGTCATACGGGCGACAAGCGAGACTTTTTCGCGAAGTCCGAATTCTGCGCAAGCTGCCACACCGTGATTCATCCAGTCAACGGTGTCCGCATCGAACACACATACGGCGAATGGAAAGGCAGCGTCTACGCCAAAAAAGGCATCCAGTGTCAGGATTGCCACATGAATTCGGTCGCCGACGCGATCAAGGTCGCCGAGACGCTCCAACCCATCGTCGTGGAAGGCCGTTCTGCCAGCGAAGGGCCCTTGCGGAAGGTTCGTCCGCACTATTTCGTTGGCGGCAACTCAAATGCAGAGACGTTGGCCGGAGGAAAAGAACATGCGCGGATCGCCGTCGAGAGATTGAAAAGTGCCGCAAGATTGGAACTTGTCACTCCTCAATCCGTTCGTTCCGGCAAGCCAATTTCATGTGACGTGCTTGTACACAACATCGGCGCCGGCCATAACATTCCCAGCGGCGTCACCGAATTGCGCGAGATGTGGGTCGATCTCCGCATTATCGACCAATCGGGCAAGGTGCTTTTTCAGAACGGCAAATTGGATGCAGATGGGAAGTTACCACAGAATGCGATTCGCTTCGGCGCGCTAGCGACGGACGCGAAGGGAAATCACACATACAAGCTCTGGGAGGTGACAAAGCTTGCGTGGAAGCGAACGATTCCCCCCAAGGAGTTCTCGCACGACACGGTGACTGCGGCGCTTCCCGAAGGAGTCCGAGACAAGGTGACGATTGAGGCTCGGCTGCTCTATCGTTCCGCCAGCCCAGACGTCGTGAAGCAGTTCATGGGCGACAAGGCATTTGAACCGCAAGTGGTCGAAATGACCCGTGCGGCGGCCTCTGTTGCCGTCGAATAAGGTCCGTTGCCGGTTGTCCGTTCAGGCTGCAGCGGAGTGCCGTCGTTGGCTCCACCACCACTTCAGGGGCAGCAGACCAATTGCAATAATGACCAGTTGCGACGCGATGAAGAGCGCCAGTGACTTGAGAACGCCTTCCGTGAATCCGTAGGAGTGCAGGCCGACACCGAGCTCGTTCACGCCGAACCACGACCAACTAACGGCGATGTTTCCGGCGACGGCGAGCACGGCCAATCCGCGATCCTGCACCAAACGGCCCCAGCGCGCGTGCAAGACGAGCGCGTTCCACAGCACGATCATGAGCGCTCCGTTTTCCTTGGGGTCCCATCCCCAAAAGCGCCCCCACGAGTCGTCGGCCCAAAGTCCGCCGAGCACAGTCCCCACGAAACTAAAAAATATCGCAAAGCACAATGTGCCGTAGATCATGCGCGACAAGTCTTTCCCAGTCGATGGTTGCAGTGTGGGGGTCAAGACGCCGCGCACGATGTAGAGGATGCCGAGCAGCCCCGCGACGTAGGTGGTCGCGTAACCCAACGTGATGCAGACAACGTGAGTCGCCAGCCAAAACTGCGTATCGAGAACGGCCTGCAGAACGGCGAGCGTATCGCCGCCCCCTGCCAGAAAATGCGCGATTAGAAGCGTCACGAAGCCGGCGACGCTGGCGATCACGTTGCCGATGCCGATGCGATAGACCGATTCCAAAAGCAATCCCAGCAGCACCGAGCCCCAGCCGATGAATACCGCGGACGAGTAAAGGTTGGTGACCGGCGGCCGCCCGGAGATATAGATCCGCGCCAGGACCGCGACCGTGTGGAGCGTAAACGTGAACGCGACCGCCCAAAAGGCGGCGCGATTGAGCGGTCGGCTCCAAACCAGCCACGAAACTGCCGTCAACAAAAATGAAATCACGTACAACACACACGCCTGATAAAACGGTTCGAAGTTATTGAATGCAGCCTCGAAGTTTGTCCGCGCGAGATCGACGCCTGCGTTAGAGCCAGCCTCCAGCGAGGCCAGATAGCCGGCGACCTCGCCATTGAATCGCTGGGCATCGTCGCCGGCGTAGGCCTCGAAAATGGCTTGCCACGACGACAGCGCCGCAGGCACCGTTGTGCTTTCTCCTGAGCCGGGCTGTGACGCATCGCGCAAGCCGGCTCGAGCAAACGTCGTCCACGCGTCGACGTTATCGTGCGGTGGAATCGCCAGCGGCGGCATTTGCTGGTCCAACAGATCCTGCTCTTGCAACGCCATCCGGAGGTCGACATTGCGATACTCGGGCTCACTTCGCAGTTTCGGCCGTGCGAATGATCGCACAAGCATCTCCTGCAGACCGAGTTTGCCTTCCAGCTCGACCATCTTTTTTTGGTAAACGCTGAGCAGGGCCGACTCATGAGCGCGTGCCAGCCTGGCCTCTTTGGCGATCTCCGCTTTGTGAGCCTCCAGCTCCGCGTACGAGTAGCGGAAACCCTTCCGCGCCTCCAGCTCCAAGGCACTCAGAACTTCAGGGTATTCGATCCGGAACACTCGATGCTCCGCGGCGATTTCCGGCTTGGCGATGACGTCCAACAACCAGCGAATGGCAGGCTGTCGCCGCCCGTCGCCGTCGATGAACGTTTGCCGGTCGGAAATGATCCGCAGACTATTGCGCGCCAGCGTATCGATCGGTTCGATCCGTCCCTGAAAGAC
>JBBDVZ010000142.1:0-7972 GCA_040903115.1 Planctomycetaceae bacterium | reverse complement strand
CTCGAAGCAGAGCTTCGAGACAGTGGGTTCCCAAGCGGAGCTTGGGAACCAGAGATCCGTGCCATCCGTGGTTAATTATGCGTCGAGTTTTGCAACAACGCACGCAAGCTCGGCCAGGCGTAAACCATTTCTTCGAGGGCGACGCCAGCGATTGAAATTTCCTCCGACGACACGTGCCGGCCGCCGAGCGCTTCGTAGAATTTGCGGGAGGGGTTGTGGGCCAGCACGCGCACAACGGCTGATTTGAACCCCGCGTCGCGCAGCAGAGTCGCCAGCCGGCCGATCAGCCGTCGGCCATGTCCGCGTCCCTGATAAGCGGCGGTCACATAGACGGCGTAAATCTCGCTGTCGCCAAGGTCCGTTTCACGCGCCGGTCCGCCGTTGGCGAAGCCCACGATCTGACCATCGTCTTCGGCAACCAGAATGAATTTGGTTGTGTCGGCCGCCGCTTCGATAAATAGCGCCTCCCACCGTTGCTGTCGGTCGCTATAGGAGAGGTGAGCGAGGTACTCATCGGGCACGATGCCGGAGTAAGTTGTGCGCCAAGTATCGACATGAACCCGTGCAATTCCCGGCAAATCTTCGCGCGTGGCTTCACGGACGTTCATCGCCGAGCCTTTTCCCCCATTGGCGTCATTCCCGAACCAGCCTTTACCGCCCGCGGCGAGGCCGTTAGGCTGATGGTACGAGGTCCCCAGATTGACCTTCCCGCCAGAACTGCCACACCGCCTTCTTCCAAGAAGGTGACTTTCCTGCCCAATGCCGGTATTGCGACAACCACTGCCATTCCCCGTGAAGAACCCGGGCACAGCAGCGCCGATGTCGCAAGCAATGCTATCCAAAAACAGAAGAGGTGTCGCGATGTTACACCTTATTACCCGCCGTGTCTGCCGTGCGTGCCTGACGATTTTGCTGACCTTGGCCGCGGTTGCTCCCTCGATTTCCCATGCAGCCGACGGACCGGAGGACGCGCCCGCGAAGCGCTACACGGTTGTCGATCTCTCCGACGCGCGCGTCGCCGCCGAATTGAAGCTCACCGACGAGCAGCGTAAGCAGGCGGCCGCCTTGCTCCAGGAGCGTGCCCAGACACTGGCGAAGGCGGCGGAAGCCGACAAACCGGCGGTTATCACACAAAGCGATCAAAAACTCGCAGCACTGTTGACGGATGAACAAAAGACATTGCTTGCAGACCTCAAGCCCGAGCCGCGATTGCGATTCAACTTCCGTTCGCAAAAGTGGATCGACGTGCTCGAATGGTTTGCCGGACAGGCGGATTTATCGCTCGTGCTCGATGCGCCGCCGCCCGGCACCTTCAACTACTCCGACAACAAAGACTACACGCCGTCGGAAGCCATCGACCTGCTCAACGGCGTGTTGCAAACGAAGGGCTACACGCTCATTCGCCGCGACCGGATGCTGGTAGTGGCCAATCTTACCGACGGAATTCCGGAAGGCCTGGTGCCCCGCGTCACCATCGAAGAACTCGACCGGCGCGGAAAGTTCGAGCTGGTCAGCGTCATGTTTCCCCTCGGAAACCGCCCGGCGGAAGAGGTGGCCAAGGAGATCAAGCCGCTGTTGGGACCGCAGGGAAAGGCGGTCCCGTTACCGAAGACGAAGCAGCTACTTGTGACCGACATGGCGGGCATCATGCGGTCGGTGAACGCGATCATCACATCGATTCCAGAGCCGCAGCCGCCCCCCACGCCCGCAGCGCCTCAGCCGCCCGAGAAGCCACTGCTGACGGTCTATCCGCTCAAGACGGCCGACCCGAACGCGGCTGTCGAGATGCTCAAGATTCTGGTCGAGCCGGCCAAGGCGGTCTACGATCCGAAGTCGCAACAGCTCAATGTATTTGCCACGCCGTCGCAGCATGCCGTCGTTAAGACGGTCGTCGAACAGTTGCAGGCGAGCACGCCGCCCGACAAGCAGCCGCGTTTGGAGGTGTATCCGCTCGAAACGCCCGACGCGGTTCAGTTGCTGGAGAACCTGCGCCTTATCGCGCCGAATGCTCAGATGCGAATCGACGCGAAAACGGGCGGCCTCATCGCCTGGGCGGCCCCCGACGAACACGAAAAGCTCAAGGCCAACCTCGATAAACTCGGACAGGCCGGCACGCCGCTTCAAGCGAGGCAGGTTGAAGTGTACCCGTTGACCAAGGCGGACCCCAATACGACGCTCGCGCTGCTGCAGTCGCTGCTCCCCAACGCGCGAATGTCGGTCGACACGCAAACGCGCAGCTTGATTGCCGTCGCGGCCCCCGCCGATCAACAGGTAATCAAAACGACTCTGTCCGAGCTTCAGCCCGATAAGCCGGGCCCCAACGCCACGGAATTGCGTTTTTATCCCTTCGAGCACGCGCCGCCCGCCAGTCTGACCACCGTCCTCGCCACGTTGGCTCCGCGGGCGCAGATCACAGCCGACAACGACCGCAAGCGGCTGACTGTCGTGGCGTCGCCCGCCGACCACGAGGTCATCAAATCGACCATCGATCGATTCCAGTCGGCCGAAGGCCCCGAATCTGGACGCGAGGAAAACAAGCTGGAAATTTACCCGGTGACGCCCGCGCAGCGAAAGCGGTTTCAGGCGATCGTCGATTCGGTGACGGCCGAGCTGCCCGGCATTCGGGTGATCGCCGACGCCGAGCCGGGCGAACTTTCGATCTGGGCCAAGCCGTCGCAGCACGCGGTCCTGGCGGGAATTCTCGACAGGCTCAAGCGCGACGTGACTGCCGCTGAGAAGTTCGAATTGGCGGCGTACCCGATCAAGGCCTCGGACCCGTCGAGCGCTATGACGATTCTGCAGGAGCTGTTTCCCGGCACACGGATTGTGGTCGATGTAAAAACGCGGCGGCTGTTGATCTGGACGCGCCCCGAAGAGCACGAATTGATTCGTCGCGCCGTCGAGCAGATCAACTCCGGCGTCTCGCCCGACATGCAGGAAACGTTCCGCGTGTATCCGCTCTCCGACGTCGATCCGGCTGTTGCGATTTCGATGCTGCAGCAGTTGCTGCCGGAAACCAAGTTTTCCAGCGACACGGTTGCCAAGACGATTCTCGTGTGGGGCCGCAAGTCCGATCACGCGACCGTCGAGAAGACGTTGAAGCAAATGAAAGACGCGGCTCAGTCGACCACGCCTCGTACGGTCGTTGTTTACCCCATCGGCAAGAGCGACCCAGTCGCGCTGGTGACGGCGCTGCACGACATCGCGCCAAACGCGAGAATCAACGATCATCCCCGGACCGGGAAGCTTCTCGCCTGGGGCACTCCGCAAGAACACGAGGCGATTCGCGCAACGATCGAAAAACTCTCGGGTGACGACATTGCCGACGCGGCAGCCGAAGTTGTCGTGTACCAGGTCAAATCGGTCGGTGCCGGCGCTGCGCTTCCCATCCTCCAGTCGGTAGTGCCACAGGCGCGATACAGTTACGGGGCCGATCCGGAAAAGATCATCGCCTGGGCTAGCCGCAGCGACCACGAGACCATCAAGCAGGTGGTCGACAAAATGGAAGCGGGGGCCAAGCCGGGCGATGGAAAAGTTCTGGCCGTGTATCCTTTATACGGACTCAGCGGCACGACGTTGTCGCAAGTGCTGGCTCCGTTTCAAGCCAAGGGCGCTCAAATCGTTTCCGATGCGACGCGCGACAGCTTGATTATTCGTGCCGACGAAGAACAACAAGCGGCGATCAAGACCGCAGTCGAACAGTTGACGGCTCAGCTTCCGAAGGAAAAGAAACCGACCTCGCACGTCTACCGGTTTCAAACGGCGGACCCGTACGCGGCCCAAACGGTCCTCGCGTCTCTCACACCAAATGCCCGAGTAGCCGTCGATTACAGAAACCACAGCATCGTCGTCAGTGCCATGCCAGGGGACCACGAAATGATTGCGGCGACCGTTGCGGACATGGACCGTGCCGGCACCGGGGCCGAATCGCCTCAAATGAAGTCGTACCGGGTCGAATCGATGAACCCGGCGACCCTGCAGGGCATGCTGCAAACGCTATTTGCACAGTATCCCGAGGTACGGTTCGCCGCCGATGTTTCCAGCGGCACGATTGCCGCGTTGGCCACTGCGCCGCAGCATGAAAAAATCCAGCAGGTCATCGACGAAGTCGGCAAGAGCGAGCAGGGGGCGATTTCGCACGTCTACCGGTTCGAGCGCGCCGATCCGTATGCGGCCATCACGGTGATGCAAACTCTGACACCCAACGCGCGGATGGCGGTCGACACCCGCAACCGCAGCCTGGTCGTGAGCGCTTCGGCCGCCGAGCACAAGAAAATCGCCGAAACCGTCGCCCAGATGGATAAGGTGGACGCCGAGGGACAGGCGCCGCTTCTCAGGTCGTATCCCATGAATGCGGCCGATTCGTACGTTGCGGTCGGCGTGCTGCAAACGCTGTTTGCTACCAGTCCCGAGGTCCGCGTTTCGCTCGATGCCAAAAACGATACGATCGTGGCGCTGGCTTCCGCCGCGCAGCACGAGACGATCAAAAAGTCGATCGAAGAAATGGAACGCCAGGGGCAAGGGCGGACATCGCACGTGTATCGACTGCGCAACGGCGACCCCTATGCCGCCGCCACCATCTTCGCGACGCTGACGCCGCGGGCGCAGGTCGCCGTCGACACTCGCAGTCGCACTCTCGTGGTGAGCGCGACTGCCGCCGATCACACGAAGATCAAATCCACGATCGAGCAAATGGAAAGCGACGACAAGGACGGGCAGGCTCCGCAACTCAAGTCGTACTCTTTGAAGTCCTCGGACCCGACGACGCTGGTCACGATGTTGCAAACGATGTATGCCACGCATCCCGAAGCGCGGTTTTCGGCAGACCCGAAGAGCGGGACGGTTGTGGCAATCGCAACGCCAGCGCAGCACGAGACTATCCGCGCGCTGGTCGACGAAGTCGACGGCGGCTCTCAGGGCGATCAGTCGGCGACGATCGAGGTCTATTCTCTCGAGGGCCGCGACGCGGATTCCGTGCTCGAGATGATCGCGGCGCTCACGGCGCGGCAAACCCCGAAGGTCGACCTATCGTTGGAACGGCAAAGCAACCAGCTCGTCGCGGTCGCGCGCCCCGAACAGCATGCGATGATCCGAGCGGCCATCAATCGATTGCAGACGGACGAGCGTCAACTCGAAGTCTTCGCGCTGGAAGTCGTCGAGCCGGCGTCGGCCGAGCTGGCCATCGAGACGCTGTTTCGCAACACCGACGGCACGGCGAAGACGAACGCGCCGATTGTGGACTCCGATCGACAGTTGAATCAACTTTACGTCCGCGCGAGCAAAGCGCAGCTCGACGACATTCGGCGCTTGCTGGTGAAGATGGGCGAGTCCGATCTCGCAATTTCCGGTGCGGGCAGCGAAAAGCGGCTGCGCGTCGTGCCGTTTTCCGGCGATACCCGGGCAGCCGTCAGTGAAATCGAGCGCGTGTGGCCGCAAATACGCAGGAACGCGATTCGGGTTGTCGTTCCGTCGGCCGTCGCGCCAACTCTTCGTCGCGGCGGCGAACAAGACTCGCCCAGCGGACATCAACCGCAACCCAAGCCAGCCGTCGATCCGAAGGCGCAATACAGCGTTCCACCCGAAGAGGTCGAAACGAAACAGCAACCCGTGAAAGCGGTCAAGCCCGTCGACGAAGCCGAACAAAAAGCGCTCGATTCCGCCAACGCCGCCAACGAAAAACAAAAGTCGCCGTCTGAAGGAACGTCCCCGGTTATCATTTCTCCCGGCAGCGGCAGCATCACCATTGCGTCCGACGATACGGAGGCCCTCAACCAGCTAGAAGCGCTGTTGCGGGCGATGTCGCGCGGGACTGGCGGCCCGCGCGGACGCGACTACGTCGTCTATTCGCTCCGCAACGCCAGCGCCGAGCGAACCGCGCTGACGCTGCAACAACTATTTCGCAGCGGCGGGCTCGGCTCCAGTGCGAGCGGCCGCGTGACGGTGGCGTCCGACCAGAGACTGAACGCGATTGTGGTGCACGGCAGCCGCATCGACCGCGAGACGATTGAAGAACTGCTGCGAGTCCTCGACTCGCCCGACGTCCCCGACTCACTCGCGTCGAACCGCCCGCGGCTCATTCCCGTCAAGAACACCGAAGCGGCGCGGATCGAGGAGATCGTGCGCGATCTCTACAAATCGCAACTGACGCAGGGTGGCGGCCGACCGCCTATTCCCGTCCCGAGTGGTGTTTCGCAGGAAGTGGCCGCCGCCATTCAGCAAGCCAATGCGGCAGGCTCAGGTCCGTTGCTGACGCTGGGGGTCGACGAGCTCACCAACTCGCTGGTCGTGATGGCGCCCGCGACCCTCTTCAGCGAGATCGACAAGCTGGTCCACGAACTCGATGAAGCGGCCGTCGACGGCGGGGCGCGCGAGTTGACGATCATCCCGCTGAAAAAGACCAACACGCCACGCGTTCAAGAGGCCCTGCAGACGATCTTCGGCGATCGCGTGCGCGTCCACTCGCCCTCTGGCTCGGGCATCCGGTCGCGACGAACCCCAAGCGGCACCCGAACGCCGAGCAGCACGCGGACGCCCGGCAGCGGCATCAACCGGTAACATCAGCGAGTCGGCGTTCCCGGCGATTTGGCGGTATCGGTTTTTTTGGCCGACGTGGCGCGGACGTACTCAGACGGTGTGACCAATCCGTCGCTGTTGACGTCGAGCTTTTTGAAGCCTGCAATGTCGGCTGCCGACGCCTGCGGCGCGAACTCCCGCAGCGTCAGTTGGCCGTCGCCGTTGGCATCGCGGGCGCGCCACCAATCGGGAATTCCTTGCGGCAGCCGGGGCGCCGGCACAAAAAACTGGGTGTCGCGACGCGGCGGGGTTTTCGAGACGTCGGCGCCGTTCGACTCTTTTGGCCGCTCGGAGTTTTCGCCTTTGCCGTTGATGGGGGCGGGGTCACGGACATCCCCGTCCGCGGAATCGGCGGCAGCAGGGGTCGACGGATTTCCGGAGCCTTCGTCGGTCGACGATAGTACTCGAACGCGCCGAAGTCGGCCGTAACTGAGCACCCTGTCCTTAAGCTCGTCGCGCGTCAGGATGCCATCTCCGTTTGCGTCTGCTGGATTTGAAGAGGGTTGCGGCGTTTGCCATTCCTCGCGCTCCAGGCGTCCGTTTTGGTTCTTGTCGAGCTGCCGGAATCGGCGCTCGAGGTACCGGGCGACCTTGGCCGGGATGTCGAGCACCGGACCTGCCTCAGCCGACTTTGCAACGCCCGGCGGACCCTTATCCTGCGTTTGCGTGGTTGCCGCCTCGGCCGAGAACAACGGCACAGGGACCGCGAATGCGAGCAGAGCGATTGCGAGGCACCCCCGGGCGGTACTCCGCCTTCCGACGCGAAAAATGGCGCCGTTTGAACAGGTGAGCTCAGGCTTACTCGCAACCATCGAACCGCCCTTTCGCGTAAGAACATGATAACGCACTGAAGGTTGCGTCTGCCACGGGTTCGGTAGTCTGATGTTGCATGGATTCAACCATTCCAGGCCATTTCAGAGAGCCAAGTCCGACGCCAGTCCACTCTCCAAATCCGCTTCGCGAGCGAACTCGTGCGCTATTGAAGCATTGCAGTCCCCACCGGTCCCAGTTTGGGAGTATTTGATTTATCTCTATTGATCAAAACGTTTTATGTCAAAATACACACTTCGCAATGAAATTCATAAACAATTGAACATGTATCATGGGCATGGAGCTTGACCTGCCGCGTTCGAATCCATAAAATTGTGCATATACGATGTCAATGCGCAGGCCTACCAACCACAACAGGCCATCGCAAAACGGATGGCACCCGCCTCAAATACCAGCCTGCTGATGTCGTAAGCGACCTCCCGAAAACAGTCCCTCCGTCCCGCAAGGTTTTTTTGGGACGCCCACCGGGGACTTGAGACGTAGAAATCGTTCCTTTGTTCGGCCCCGAGGGCCGGGCGAAGACACCACGATTCTCCAGAAACACCCTGTTAGCGTAGACGCCTCATGA
>JBBDVZ010000141.1:0-7974 GCA_040903115.1 Planctomycetaceae bacterium | reverse complement strand
AGCCGTCGGCTTGGATAGAAATCGCGATAGCAGAGCGTTTCATGCGATTTCCTGAATATCGACGCACTATTCGAGCCGAAGCGCCGCGAGGCGGCTTTACGTTGCTCGAGATGATTCTGGTCGTCGCCATTTTGGTGGCGATGTTCGGCATCTCGTGGCCGCTGATGGAACGCGCCTACGGCGATTTGAAGTTGAAAGAGTCGGCCGAAAAAGTGCGGCTGAAAATGGGGGCCGCACGCATTCACGCCATCGACTCGGGGTTGTCGTATCAGTTTCGCGTCGAGTCGGAGGGGCACCGGTTTCTCGTCGTTCCTTATGAATACGCGACCGAGGCCGACCTGCAAGACGGCGTGCTCGAACAAGAGGATGGTGAATTGCCCGAAGGATTGTCTTTCCAAGCGGTATCCGAAGACGCGTCGGTGGAAAAGATCGACGAAGGCGTGCTGGCCGCCTTCTCCAATAAATCGAAATTGGCCGAAGCCAAATGGCTTGCGCCGCTCATTTTTTACCCCGACGGATCGGCTACCGAGGCAACGTTTCGCCTCATCGATGAGAAGCGCCAGTACATCGAGGTCTCGCTTCGCGAGCTCACGGCCCGCATCGAAGTCAGCGCCGTGCAACGAGAAAAGCAACGATGAGAGTTTTCAGTGTTCAGTTTTCAGTGTTCAGCCAGGCGAGCGGCCGGTGTAAGCCGGCTGGTCCGGCGAATAGGTTTGCGGTAATCGGTTTACGGTTTACGGCATGAATGCAATGCGGAGTGATCGAGGGCGGAACTCGGAGCGCGGAGCGGTGGGCGGTAGCTCTCATCGCCGCGTCGCCGCGTCGCCGCGTCCCCGCGTCACTTCCTCACCCCGCGCCGGAATGACGCTCTACGAAGTTGTCATCGCGCTGGCGATTTTTCTGGGCGCGCTGGCCGTGTTGGCACAGGGCGTAAGCACCGGCAGCCGCGCCGCGACGCAGGCCAAACTGCGCTCGGAAGCCATTCTGCGTTGCGAGCAGAAAATGGCCGAGATGGTTGCCGGAGTACTGCCGTTGGCAGCAATCAGCAATGCCGCGTTCGAGGACGACGCCCCGAGCTGGACTTGGAGCGCGCAGGTTGAAAACGGTCCGACTCCGGGATTGCTGTACGTGATTGTCACCGCCTCTCATTCCGGATCCAACGCCGACGCGACCGCATCGTATTCGCTCTCGCGCATGGTGCGCGACCCGCAGGTGTTCGTCATTGCGGAAGAAATCAAGGCGATGAACGCGGAGGAGCAGTAATGTTGCGCTGTCGCCCCAATCCAACTCGCTCTCAGACAAATTGCCGCCCAACGGAGGCCGACGCCATCTACCCCCTCCCCCCTCGTGGGGGAGGGTTGGGGTGGGGGGGATTCAACGGCGCCGGGGGTGCCACTGGCGTCTCGCCAGTGCTTTTCCCGAAGTTGATACGGTCGCTTACACCTGATAGTGATCAGTCGCGGGAGGGTCAGCAAGCTGTACGCGGACGGTCTGAACGCAACGCATACGGGTTCCTGATCGATAAGAGCACTGGCGGGACGCCAGTGGCACCCCAAACCGTGGCACCCGCCGGCCTACGATTGATGCCGCGCGCCTTCACGCTGCTCGAAGTGTTGCTGGCATTGAGCTTGAGCGTGGTGTTGCTGACGGCCGTTTATGGTGCGTTCGATTTGTATCTGCGGCTCGCGAACTCCAGCAGCGACGATATCGAGCAGGCGCAAGTCGCGCGGGCTCTGCTGCGAAAAATGGCTGTCGACATTCGCTCGGTCGTCAATCGCCCGCCCAGCGCGGGCTCGTCGGCCGCCGGTTCAGCAAGCACAGGTGGTTCTCAAGGCGCGGGGACTGGCGGAACCGGCGGTTCCGGTGGTTCCGGCGGCCGCTCGGGCGGAAGCGGCTCGAGCGGGGGCGGCGCGTCGTCCGGCTCAAGCGGCAGCAGTGGCAGTAGCGGCAGCAGCAGCGGCTCAACCGACGCGAACGCGCTCGAGCCGGCGGTCGTCGATCCCAGCGCCGGCTTTTCGGCGGCCATGACCGGGCTGATCGGCGATTCGGAAACGCTGGTCCTGCACGTGGCCCGGGGATTCCGGCAAAGAACCGGCGCCATCGACCCGGAAGCCGAACAGGTGATCGGCGTCAACAGCGGTCAGGAACGATCGATCTCCTATTTCCTGGCCGATTCCGCCGCCTCGGGATTGGCCGGCTTCGTCGGCGATGCGCATCAGGACGACGGCTCGACGGGAGACATCCACGGGTTGGCGCGCCTCGAAGGGAACCGCTTGCTGATTCATTTGTCCGACGAAGAGGCCGATCTGGAAGCGTTGGCCGACCAAACGCAACTGCTGGCCAAAGAAGTCGTCGGATTGCAGTTCCGCTACTTCGACGGCGTCGATTGGTTCGACGCCTGGGACCCGGTTTTGAACACCGGCTTGCCGCAAGCCGTCGAAATCACGCTCGAGATCAGGTCGGCGCAAACAGGGCTGCGGTCGGCGAGTTCCCGCCGCGACCCCAAGCCGATCACCAAGCTCTACACGCTGTCGGTGGCGGTGCCGTCCGCCAAGCCGTACGTCCCAGCAGCCGAGTAGTTGTCAAATGCGAAATGCGGAATGCGGAATGCGGAATGGTCGAGCGCGGAACGCGGAGCGCGGAGCGCGGAGCGCCTCCTCTTCTCCCCGCGTCCCCGCGTCGCCGCGTCCCCGCGTCTCTGCTTCCCGGCACGGCAGCGTGCTGCTGATCGTGCTGGTAATCATCGTGCTATTGTCGCTCGGCGTTTATACGTTTACCGAAGTGTCGCTGGCCGAGCTCGAAGCGACGAACATGTTCGGCCGGGGCATTGAATCGCGGACGTTCGCCGATTCGGGAATCGACGTGGCGCTGACCGTTTTGGGAAGAGGCTCGGAGCACGCGGGCGAAAGTTTTTACCACCGTCCCGATTTGTTTCAGGGGGTGGTCATCAAGGAGTCGGACGTTCCGCGGGGCCGCGGCCGCTTCAGCATTGTGGCCCCCGTCGAGAACGATGCGACAATGACGGCCCTGCGGTTCGGCCTGGTCGACGAGTCGGCCAAGCTGAACCTCAACGCGCTCGACAAACTCGGGCTTAACGACACGCAGAGTCACTTTCTGTTGATGTCGATCCCCGGCATGACCGACGACGTGGCCGATGCCATTCTCGATTGGCTCGATTCGGACATGACCGCGCGCTTTCAAGGCGCGGAGAACGAATACTATCAGTCGCTCCCCCAGCCCTATACCGCTGCCAACGGCGATATCGGCTCGCTCGATGAATTGCTGCTGGTGCGCGGCGTCACACCGGAGTTGCTGTACGGCGAAGACACGAATCAAAACGGCCTGATCGAACCACAGGAGGACGACGGCGACGGCATCGCGGAGCTAGGCTGGTCGGCTTACTTTTCGGTGTTCGGCCGTGAATCGAACACCCAGCTCGACGGCACCAAAAAAATCAACGTCAACGGCAGCTCGCTGATCGATTTGTTCGACCAGCTCGAGAAGGCTTTCGACTCGGAGGTCGCCAAGTTCGTCATCGGCTTCCGCATGTCCGGCGATCGCAACGCGCAAGACAAGAACCAACCCGGCCAGCCCGGCTCGGGACAAGGCGGCCAACCCGGCTCAGGCAATCAGAATTCGCCGGGAGGAGGCGGCAACTCTTCGGGCGGCACGACGGAATCGTCATCCATCGACGACGGTACGTCGTCGACGTACAGCGTTTCGTCGTCGTCCAATCAAGATTCGAGCTCATCCTCAAATTCCAGCGGCTCCGGTAACTCCGGCGGCGGGTCGGGCGGCGGTCGCTCGCAGGGCGGGGGCGGCGGAAAAGGTCCGGGAGGAGCTCAAAACCCGGAGCAGGCCGAAGAAAAGCCGACGCGCGGCGGCATCGATCTCTCGGCCGGCGCGAAGATCAAGATCAATTCGCTTTACGACCTGGTGGGCGCGGAGGTCGAGGTGACCATTGACGGCGAGCAGATAGTGCTGACGAGTCCGTGGACGTCGTCACCCTCCGACATTCGAAATACCTTTCCCACGGTGCAGGCCACGCTGTCAACCAACGATGAAGAGACGATCGAAGGGCGAATCAACGCCGCTCAGGCACGCCGCGAAGTTTTGCTCGGCCTGCCCGAGATGACCGAGCAGATCGCCGACGCGATTGTGGGGGCGTCGCCATCGGGCAACGGGCAGCCCGAGTTCGAAGTTGTCGATTCGCGAACAACCAATGGCTGGCTGCTGGCCGAGGGCATTCTGACGCTCGAGCAGATGCGCAAGTTCGACAAGTATTTCACGGCGAAGGGTGATATCTACCGGCTCATCACCGTTGGTTATTTCGAAGCGGGTGGACCAGTTTCGCGGCTGGAAGCGGTGATCGACACCAGCGAGGAGCCGCCGCTGGTGATGTTCGTTCGCGATCTGTCGGAGCTCGGCAAGGGTTATGCGGTCGGAGGCCTCATGGGGAGCAGTTATTGACGATCCAATGCGACTGATTTCCCTTGTCGACGACTGGTACGTCGTTGAGAATGAATTGACCTCGCTGACGTGGCGCCCAAGCGGAGCTTGGGCACCAGGATGATTGACATCGTTACCAAGCTCTGCTTGGGAACGCACTCTCGCGAAGCTCCGCTTCGCGTGTCGTTGACGTGAAGTAGACTTCGCGTATCGGTAGCACTCGAAGCAGAGCTTCGAGAAAGCGGGTTCCCAAGCAGAGCTTGGGAACCAGGACAAACTATGCCTGACTTTCTCGCCCTCGATTGGGACTCACAACAGGTCTGCGGCGTCGCCGCTCAAGTCGGCCGCAAAACGGTCCGGGTGAAGCAGTGTTTTTTCAGCCACTGGCCGGAAGACGTCAATCCGGCGACGAATCCCGCGGCTGCGGGCGCCTGGCTCAAACAGCAACTTCAGCGGCAGGGGATCCACGAGGCGGACGCATTGGTTTCGCTGCCTCGCGAGGCGGTGTCAGTCAAGCCGCTGCAACTTCCCAACGTGCCCGACGATGAACTGGCCGAGGCGGTGCGACTACAAGCGGCCACACGGTCGCCGCTTCCGCTCGACCAGTTGATGATGGATTACCTTCCCGTTCAGTCTCCCGTCGGCGGTTCTGGACGGCGCGTGCTTGTTGCGACCTTGCCGAAGGCGGTGTTCGAACGAGCGGCTCGATTGGCCGAAGCGGCCGGTGTGAAAGTGCTCGCGACAGACATGGCCCCGCTGGCCGTGGCGACGCTCGTTCGGCGCGCCTCCCGCGGCCGCTCGGGTGGGACCGATGGCCTGACGCTTGTTGTTTCGCACCACGGCCAACGCATTGAAATCCTCTTGCTGACGCTGCAAAGCCTGGTTTTCAGCTACGCGACGACTGTCAACGGCAACGACTTGTCACAGCGGAATCGCGCGCTCTCGATCGAAGTCGATCGCTGCTTGATCGCGGCGGAACCCGACGGGGCCGCCGCCGGACTGAAGGTCGAACGCATCTGGTTGTTGGGCGGAGAAAGCGACAACTCACAATTGTCGCAAACACTCGAAAAACGATTCTCCTGCGCCGTTTCCACGTCGCTCGATCCATTCGCGGACTCCGCCGTCAGCGGTGATACTTCGAGTGCCTCGGGTAACCGTTGGAGCTACGCGCCGCCGGTGGGCTTGCTGCTCAACCGCGCGGGTTGCGGCGGCGAATCGATCGATTTTCTCAACCCGCGTAAGCCGGTCGTCAAGCGGAGCCGCGGAAAACTGCGGGCCGGGCTGGCGGCAGCCGCCGTGGCCGCGCTGCTCGGGGCCGGGTTTGCCGCCGTGCGGATGGAGCAATCGGACCTTGACGCAAAGATCGACGCCAAATTGAAACTCAAAGGCGATCTCGACAAAAAAATTGCCGACGGCAAGGACGCCCTCGAGTCCGCCAAGTCTGTCGAGCGTTGGCTCGAACAGGATGTGAATTGGATCGAAGAATTCCGGCGGCTGAAAGCGTCGTTTGATGCCGCAAACGGAATTTTCCTTTCCGATTTCAAGGTCTCGCCGGCGACTCGCGGCGAGCTGCTTTCCTGGCGCGCGACGGGCTTTGCGCGGAAGGAGCAGGACGTGCGGGCGCTTTATCAGAAACTTCACGAACAAAACTACCGCGTGATGCCGTACGCCACTCCGCAGGCCAATAAGGCCGACCCGGAGTACCCGTTCCAGTTCGAGCTCCTGGTCGAAATGGTGCGCGATGCCAAGTCGCCGGCGGTCGCTGCGGCGGATGCTCCCGGTGCGGTGAAGGCCGAGGAACAAAAGCCGGCGGAAACAAAGAAAGAGGAGGCGAAAGCCACGGAAACCCAGAAGCCGGCGGAGGCGAAATCGACCGAACCCGAGAAGCCGGCAGACGCGAAACCCGCTGAAGCACCGAAGCCGGCGGAAACGAATAAGGCTCCGGACGCCGACAAAGCCACCGAACCAAAACCCAAAGAGGCTCAGCCCGCCGCTGAGACGCAACCAGCGCCCGTCGCCGCTGGCAAAGAATCGGCGTCGGACGAGAAAAAATAACGTTGCGAGAAAGCGAATGCGAGCGGCCGCGGACCGCGGGGATGAACCCCGCGGCTCGAGTCCTCATCAATTAACGAGTTGAACATGCAAGGTCGCGAAAAACTTCTGGTCGTTGTCACCGTAGTGGTGATCCTGCTTTGGCAGGGGCTGCCTTTCTACAACCGCGTCTTTGTCGAACCGATCGAATCGCGCAACGGCGAATTGCTTCGACTCGAGGACGAATTGGCACAGCGCGAGCGCACTCAGCGTTCCATTCGCCGAGCACACTCGAACCTCGTCGCGTGGAGGCAGAAAAGTTTGCCGGCCGACGCGCTGAACGCCCAAAGGCTCTACCTCGAATGGCTGACCGACCTGGCAAATCTGTCGGGGTTCTCGGAGCTCAAAGTCACGCCGCCCAAGACCAGCGCGCGCGCCGGCAAAGTGTACACGCCGATCCAGGTGAAAATCGATGCCCAAGCCACCTACGAACAGCTCTGCCGTTTTCTCGATCGCTTTCACAAGGGAGAGTTGCTGCACCGCATCGCGGAGATGGACGTCAAGGTGCCCAAAGAGGGGCAGAAGGACAAGCTGACCATTTCGCTGACGACCGAGGGACTCTCGGTGAAAGGCTCGGAAAAGCACGACCAACTTCTGCCCCGGACCGAGTTCCGCGAGGACGTCTCGCAGTCGGCGACGACGTTGAACGTGGCCAGCAACGAACGCTTCCCCCACGAGCAACAGTTTCTGGCACGCAGCGGCACCGAGATTCTGAAGGTGATAAACGTGAGCGCAACGACGTGGACCGTCGAGCGCGCCTCCGAGTCGACGTCCGCGGCGAATCACGCCAAAGGCGACGCCGTCGAGCTGTTCCACGTTGTTCCAAAAAAGCCCAATCCCGCTGTTGACCTGCAAGCCGTCGTGTCCGGAAACCTGTTCACCAAGCCTTCGCTCAAAACCGGACCCACCGACCCGCTGGACGGCGAGTACGCGAAGAACACGTGGCTGCGGCAGTTGTGGAGCTCGAACGACGAGTGGGAAGCCCGGTTGTTCGACGCCTCGAACAAAATGAAGATTCTGCACAAAGGTTCGACGTTTCGAATCGAAAGCCTGGAGGCGACCGTGGCGGAGATTCACCCCGATCACGTGATGCTTCAAATCGGCAAGGATACCAAGAAGCTCTATTTGGGCCGCAACCTTCAATCGATGAAGGAGGGGGGCGGCAGCGATGCGGGCTCAGCGGGATCGCCCGAATCGAGCCGCCGAGGTGGTCCTCGCGGCGAGGGTTCTGAGCGGATGGGGCGCGACCGCCCTGCGTTCGATCCATCGGATCCCAGAATTCAAGAGTTTCGCGAACGCATGAAGCGGGGCGAATTCCGCGGCCGAGGCGGTGAATTCGGCAAGCGCCGGTCTCGCCGCGGCGGTGGCTCGCAACAGGGGTCCGACACGAAGGACGAAAAATCCGACGAGTCGACAACGCAGGAACCGGCGGAG
>JBBDVZ010000140.1:0-7984 GCA_040903115.1 Planctomycetaceae bacterium | reverse complement strand
CTCGACTGAGCTCGCCGAAGTCCCCCAACCCCTCCCTGGAAGGGAGGGGGGGTTCGATGCCAACTGATTGTGCGTCACTTGCCCCGCACGTTGCCGTACCACTCGATGTGCAACCGGGGTGAGACCTTCCAGCCACGCGACGCGGCGGCCTCCGTCAGCCAGGGCGTTTTTTCTTCCAGCTCGAGCGCAGTCGTCGCTTGCGGCATAAGATAGACGTTTTCCGCAACAATGTTCGCGTGCCGGCTTACGTACTCGTCAATCTCGTGCAAATCATCCGGGCAATCGACGACGAACTTCAATTGGTAATCGTATTCGTCCATGAGCCGCGCGATGGTTGCGTGTCGATCGCGCGCGGCTTCGTGGCGTCCTCGCCGCTTTTCATCACGGGGCGCGGAGTTCGAGAGCTTGGGGCTGATCGACATCAGATTCGCAGCCACCGGACGAAAAACGGTGCCGGCAGTCTCGATGCTGACAAATCGTCCGGCGTCCCGCAGCATCTGGGTCAGCGGCACCACTTCGGGCTGCAGCAGCGGTTCTCCGCCGGTGATCACCACGTGCTCACACTCGTAACCGAGCGCGCGATCGGCGATGCTCCTCCAGTCGGCGATGGAACCTTCGGGTTTCCATGACGTGTAAGGCGTATCGCAGAACCAGCAGCGCAGGTTGCAGCCGGTCGTGCGCACGAACACCGACGGAGTTCCCGCGTACTTTCCTTCTCCCTGAATCGAATGAAACAATTCGGCGATGCGCATGAGATGAACTGACAATTGCTCTTCGACTTGCTTTGTTTCAAAGACTCGCCAACCGGTGTCCCCCTCCCCCCTTGCGGGGGAGGGTCGGGGTGGGGGGTACGTTCTTCAGTGTTTAAGCTGATCGTTCGGCATACCGCAACGGATCAACCAATCCGGCTTCTTCGAACCCCTTCAATCGCAGTCGACACGAATCACATTGCCCGCACGGCCGGCCCGCGGAATCTGGATCATAGCAACTGTGCGTCAGCGAATAGTCGACGCCAAGTTCGGTCCCTCGCTTGATGATCTGGGCTTTTGTCATCGAGATCAACGGTGCATGCACTTTCCAGCGGCCGGTTCCTTCGACGCCCGCCTTGGTCGCCAGGTTAGCCAGTTTCTCGAAAGCCGCGATGAATTCCGGGCGGCAGTCGGGATATCCGCTGTAATCGACTGCATTCACGCCGACAAACAGATCAAACGCGCCCAACGTTTCGGCCCAACCCATCGCCACGGACAGGAACACGGTGTTTCGCGCCGGCACGTAGGTCACCGGAATTCCGCTCTCCATTTCTCCGATGGAACGATCCTTGGGAATGTCCACGTCGGCCGTCAACGCCGACCCGCCGAACGCGCGCAGATCGAGCGGAAAGACAACGTGCCGGCGCACGCCGCTCGCTGCACATACCCGTCGGGCCGCAACGAGCTCGACTTGATGCCGCTGCCCGTAATCGAAAGAGATGGCATACGTTGTGTAGCCCTCGGCGCGTGCGATGGCCAACACGGTGGCCGAATCCAGCCCGCCGCTGACCAGCACAACCGCCGGTTTGTGATTCGCTGTGTTCATGGATCAAAACGTACCGCAGGGCCTTCAGCGCACGGCGCATTGCCTGTTGCTAGAATACTGCCAATCGCGATCGCATTTCTTGTAGGGTGGGTGTCAACCCACCACGATGACGCATACTTTGCTTTGGAAAATCAGATTCACCACAAAGGCACCAAGAACACTAAGAAAGAAGAAATAGAGCGTTATTTACGAGTAATATGACGCCAGTCGCGCTTCTCAGCGTGAATGAACTCATTCCTTTGTGACCTTTGTGCCTTCGTGTTAAAAAATCGCTTCTCAGATTTCAGGAGAGGGCAATGCGACTTTGCCGTTACGAACATCGAGGCGCCACCCATGTTGGATTTTATCTCGATGAGGCGGTCATTTCACTGACCGGGGCCTCCCAATCGCTCGGTGTCGATCTGGCGCCTGCCAACAGCCTCCTGCCTTTTTTGACCGGCGGCAGCGCCCGCCGCGCCGTATTGGACCTCGAGCGACGTCTGGCCGGTATGCCTGAGGCGAAACGGTCGGCCCAGACTCCGGCAGCGGACGTCTCGCTGCTGGTGCCGATTCCTGCGCCGAGCAAGCTGATGCTGTTGGCCGGTAACTATTCGAAACACATTGAAGAAGGGGGCGGCAAGGCCGAGGAGCGTGCCCGCACGTTTCCCTATGTCTTTATGAAGCCGCCGTCGACCACGCTGACGCATCCCGGCCGGCCGGTGAAAATCCCCGCCGTCTCGCCGAACCACATCGACTGGGAACTCGAGCTGGCGGTGATTATTGGCAAGCGCTGTAAAGGCGTCGACGAGGCAAATGCTCTCGGCTGCGTCGCGGGTTACACCATCGTCAACGACATTTCCGACCGGAAGTTCCGCCCGAACCCGAGCCGCGCCCAGCGGGAAAAGGACGGCTATTTCGATTGGCTGCACGGAAAATGGCACGACACCTTTTGTCCGATGGGCCCCGCCGTTCTTCCAGCCGACGAGCTGCCCGACCCGCAATCGCTGCACATGACGCTCAAGGTCAACGGCGAGATCGAACAAGACGCCTCGACCGCGGAGATGGTCTTTCCGGTGTCAGCCGTGGTGGCTTTCATTTCGAGTTTCGTAACGCTCGAGCCCGGCGACATCATTTCGACCGGCACGCCGTCCGGCGTCGGCTCGGCGAAGGGAAAGTTCTTGAAACCGGGCGACATGCTCGAGGCGGCCATCGAAAAAATCGGCGTGCTGCGCAACCCGGTCGAGGGTTGACGAACGTGCCTGGCGGTCCCGAAGTTTCTTGAGATTTGGTGCGTTATATAGCGCCACGAGTCCCGCCCCAATCGTCCGGGAGCACTTCGACACGAGGTGAAATCACGATCTGAAACGACGCGGGCCGGACATGCGGAAATCTTATGCCATTATTTTGGGGTTCCTCGCGTTTGCCTTCTGCCTGAGGGTCTTGGGACAGGTTCTGGTCGCTTTCGGGCACGTGAGTTTCTTGCCGCCGATGGACGAGTGGTATTCGGGGCTGCTTCCGTATCCCGTCCTCTTGCCCATTCAGATCTTGATTTTGGCCGTGCAAGCGAAGGTCTCGCTGGATATTTGGCGCGGCTCGGGCTTTTTTGCGATCCCCCGGCCGCGCTCCGGGATGGCTCTTTGCGTGTTCAGCTACGTGTACTTCGCGGCGATGGTGCTTCGGTACGTTCTCACAATGAGCCTTTACCCGGAGCGGAGATGGTTTGGCGGCACGATTCCCATCTTCTTTCACTTCGTTTTGGCCGCATATGTGTTTCTGCTCGGTCGTTACCAAGTTCAAGCGATCCGGGAACCATTCGTTGACCAGGCAGCGTCCGCGAGCGCTCGAACATGACCGAACCTGATGTTGCTTTGACCGACTTTGCCATCGCGTTGGAATGCGTCGTTTTCGCCGTTCTGCTGTGGCGGAATCGAGTGCGCGCGACGGGACTGCGCTTTTGGTTCGCGCTCTTCTTCGCCTCGGTGAGCGTCGCTTCTCTCTGTGGCGGCTTGGTGCACGGGTTTTTTCTGGACGAACAATCGCGAGGACAGGCAATCCTCTGGCCGGCAACGCTGCTGGCAATCGGCGTGGCGGCGTTTTCCGCCTGGGCGATCGGCGCTACGCTAGTTTTTCCGCCGCGCGTGTCGCGATCGGTAAAAGTGGCTGCTGTCGGACAACTGGCGATCTACAGCCCTGTGGTGCTCTTTCACAACCAGGAGTTCGCTGTTGCCCTTGTGAACAACCTGCCCGCCATTGTGTTCTTGTTGATCGTGCTCGTGCTGGCCTATCGGCGTGAGAAACACCAGGGGTTGTTGCTGGCCGCGGGAGGGCTCGCGCTGACTTTAATCGGCGGCTTGGGACAGCAACTGGGCATTGGCATTCACCCGAAGTATTTCAATCACAACGCGCTGTACCACGTCATTCAGGCCGTCGCGCTCTTCCTGTTCTTTCTGGGCGGCCGCGGGTTGCTCGTGGAGCCCGACGAATCTGCGATCCTTTGAAATCCCTTTCGGGAGGTTGCCATGCCGACACGCCGCGAGTTTCTCAAGAAAACCGGCCAATTGAGCGGCGCCCTCGTTCTCTCGGGCCACGCGTTCGACGTTCGCGCCGTTGAGCCCGCCGGTGTCGAGGTCAACGATGTGCAGTCGCAATTGAACGCGACTCGCGTAAACCGAATTGTCCAACCGACGTCGATCGATGCGATTCAAGGCGCTCTCAGAAGCGCCCGTGGCGAAATGCGGGCCGTAAGCGTGGCGGGTGGTCGGCACGCAATGGGGGGACAACAGTTCGGCCGCGATACTCTGCTGCTCGACATGACGCGACATAATCGTGTCGTCCTTTTCGACAAAACCAAGGGTCACATCGAGGTCCAGGCAGGAATCGAGTGGCCGGAATTGATCGATTACCTGCACCGCGAGCAGCTCGAGGCGCACCAGCCCTGGGTCATTCGCGAGAAGCAAACGGGCGTCGACCGCGTCAGCCTGGGTGGCTCGCTGGCGTCGAACGTGCACGGCCGCGGTCTGCGTTTCCCGCCGATTGTCGGCGATGTCGAGTCGTTCGTTCTCATCGATGCGCGGGGCATGCTGCACTCCTGCAGCCGGCGCGAAAACGCGGAGCTGTTTGCGCTGGCGATAGGCGGATATGGTCTGTTCGGCATCATCGCGCAAGTGACGTTGCGGCTGGTGCCGCGCACCAAGGTGCAGCGGATCGTGGAAGTCATTCCGCTCAAAAACCTGCTTGGCGGCGTCGAGAACCGGCTGCGCGACGGGTTTATGTACGGCGATTGTCAGTACTCGACCGACCTGGAAGGAGATGCGGATTCGCATCCAGGCGTCTTCGCCTGTTACCGCCCGGTTGCCGCCGATACGCCCGTTCCCGCCGACCAGAAGCAGCTCTCCAACAAAGATTGGATCGAGCTCTATACCCTGGCGCGCACCAACAAGAAGAAGGCCTTCGAGAGGTACTCTCAGTATTACCTCGGCACGTCGGGGCAAGTCTACTGGTCTGATACTCACCAGTTGGCGGGCAATTTCGATGCGTACCGCGAAGCCGTCGACAAGCAGCGTGGCACGGAAATGATCACCGAGGTTTACGTGACGAAGGACGCGTTCTTGCCGTTACTGGCACAAGCCCGCAAAGACTTCCTCGAGCACCGCGTCGACATGACTTATGGCACAATCCGTTTCATCGAGAAAGACACCGACACGTTTCTCGCCTGGGCCAAAGAGCCTTCCGTCTGCATCGTCTGCAACCTCCACGTGCTGCACACGGAGGAAGGACAGAAGAAAGCGGCAGCCGACTTTCGGCGAATTATCGACCGCGTCATTCAACACGGCGGGAGATACTACCTGACTTATCACCGCTGGGCCGACCGCAAGCAAGTAGGGACTTGCTATCCGCAATTCGTGGAGTTTCTTCGCCTCAAGAGAAAATACGACCCCGACGAGCGATTCCAAAGCGACTGGTACCGGCACTACAAAAAGATGTTCGCGGATAAGCTGTAACTCGTCGAACGAGTTCAATGTTGGCGCCGGCCGATCATTCGCCGCGCTTGCCGCCCCCAGCCTCGGCGGGGATTTCAACAAGCATAGTTCTCGGTTCGTCGGCTACGCGACACATAGATAATGTGGCAATCATCGCGTCAGACTTTCCGGCAGCCACAACCACTCGGTAGTTGCCAAAAAATCCGCGAAACTGGAACAGGCCGTTAATGTCCGTCTCACCGTGCGCGCGGGTGTGCCATACCGTTGAGATTAACTTCCGCAGCACTTGGAACGCGTACTTGGGCGTTAAGTCGCCTCGAAGCAATCCGCATGTTGGCAGGTCCTGCTGGTGAATTGACGGCATATTCGCGACCGGCGCATCGCCGTCGGCAATGCCGCTCCAGATGATTGCATGCACCGACGGGTGTGAGAAACAGAGCGTATACAAGTCTGCCACCCGCGCGCCGATTTCCCGGTCGGTTGGAGTCTCCGATTCCCTTTCCGATGGCGAAAGGCACATTCCCACGGTTCGCCTCGACACGAGAACGCTAAGCTTATGTCCGCCGACTGCAAGCCGGTCGAGTTCCCGGCGTAGCACGCTGAGATGAATGCGCTCGTGTTTTCCGTCGCAATTCGTCGCGTCGACGAGCGTCGTTTGCGGATCGCGGGCAGATTGCGGGTCAGCGCGCCAAATCTGGTTGAACACCTCGTGCAATCTCGTGTTGTACCGGCAATGCGTCTCGTCGGAGAGCGAACTGAGATCGGGCACCACGCAAGCGAACAAAAACTCGTGGCTTTCCTGCTCAACGGAAACATGCACTCCGGCGCACGGTCGCCCGTGTCCGTCGTGCACTTGGATGCGAGCCGTTGCCTTGCGAACGTCTTCAATCTGCCGCACTGTCCGGGTCACCGGTCACTCCTCGCCCAGGCGGACCCAGATCCATCCTTGCTCCTCCTTTACATCAAAGAGGCGCAGCGGTTCCAAGCGAGCCGCCAGGTCTGCGGGAAAGACGTTGCGCGGGTACCGGTTCTCGCCGGTCCGCAAGTCGTAAAGGTAGTGGTGCCGCGGACAGTTGATCGCCCCCATGTAGATGGAGCCTTCCGCCAGGTCGGCCGCTTCGTGTGGACACACGGGAGACGACGCTGCCAGCGTGCCATCTTCGAGGCGGGCCAACAGAACGGCTTCGCCGCCGATGCGCACCTTCGACAACGATCTGGGCGGAAGACTCTCGCTCGAAACCGCCTTGTGCCAGCGGCTAGTGGACCGACCGGGCTCGAATGACATGTTGGGTGCCATGGCCACGGCTCTGCGTGGCCATGCCTTTGACGACATGCCCACCCAAAGCGGTGGGCATGGCACCCACCGTTTCAGGTCGGTCGGTCCGCTAGCCATGGTCCGCGGTCATGAAGGGAGCCACGTACGGCGAGGCGCCCGGCTTACCACGTCGGAAGTGTCCGGATGGCCCCTCTCCCAGAAACTCGGAAAACCACGCCTCATGCTCGATCTCTTCATTGAGAATCGCTGAACTGATGGCGTAGGTCCGCGGGTCTTTGCCTTGCGTGAATTGGCACAAGTCGGTGTATGTGCGGATCGCGCAACGCTCAGCCTCCACCAGCACCGTCAACAGATCCTTGAGCGAGGATCCCGTGGGATTCTTGCCTCCCTTGAGACTGTCGGGCAGGTAGGCGTCGGGACAGCCGGCGAGATCGGCCAACTCGCGAATGTCTCTGGGAAGGGTTCCGCCCAGCTCGTAGATGCGTGGCACGAGCGCCTCGAAGTGATTGCGGTCTTCGATGCGCGCATCTTCGATGATCTCCTTGATCCCTTCTCCCTCCATGCCGATCGCGGCCACTCTCAAGATGGTGTAATAATAGAACGTCGTAAATTCGGCTCCCGCCGCCGCGACCAGCTTGGCGAGCAATTGATCGATATTGAGCCCGGCCTTTTCCACCATTTCTCTTGCCACTTTACCCATTGCGTTGCTCCTCGATAATCAGGGGTGTCGTTCTTCCAAAACCAAAGTGACCGATCCAAACATGCGTAAACCCCTCTCCCCTCGAGGGGAGTGGGGTCTAAATTCCTCTACCATTCTGCGCGAACCACGACGATCGGGCAACATTCACGCGGAAATGCCGCTGCACATACGCGCGATCGACCCTCCGCGTTCACGCGAAAAACGCCACGCTCGCCGTGAAACCGTGAATGTAATTCTTTCCGCCGACGGGTCCGATTTCTCCCTGCGCGAAAAAGCCCGCCAGTGGAATTGGCCCGACCCGTGCCTGAATAGTCCCCGCGTCGTGATTCGGCTCCGGAAACAACCGCGTCCCGCGGCCGTTGCAACTGAAAAGCAAGCCGGCTTGCGGCGGGTTCTGGTTTCGTTCGCCATCCTGCGCGAGCAGAGCCACCAAGTCCTCGTCGGCGGCTTCGGCGTCGCGGACGTGGAACTGCA
>JBBDVZ010000139.1:0-8043 GCA_040903115.1 Planctomycetaceae bacterium | reverse complement strand
TTCCGAAAAAGCCGGGCTTCTTCGAGGTTGTGTTAGGGTTCTTTAGAATTGATACGATGGCAACAGACACCACCGCGACCACCGAAGTCGGCAGCTACTTCGTATCGAATTATCCCCCGTACTCGCTTTGGGGCCGGGAAAAAGTGGGAGAAATTGCCTCGGCGCTCGAAAGCGAGCCGAACGCCGACATTCCGCTAGGGCTTTACATCCACATCCCCTTTTGCCGAAAGCGGTGCAAGTTCTGTTACTTCCGCGTCTACACGAACCAGAACGCGCAGGCCATCGAGAACTATGTCCAGGCCCTGTCGCGAGAGTTCGAGCTGCTGAGCCGCCAGCCCGCAGTCGCCGGGCGGGTGCTGAAGATCGCGTACTTCGGCGGGGGCACCCCCTCGTACCTCAGCTCGAAGCAGCTTTTGGCATTGTGCGATCGGTTGAGCGAGCACCTGGCCTGGAGCACCGCCGACGAGGTGACGTTCGAATGCGAACCGGGCACCCTCAGTCTCGAAAAGGTAAAAACGCTTAAGGAGATCGGCGTCACGCGCGTGTCGCTGGGGGTCGAGAACTTCGACGACCGCATTCTCGAAGAGAACGGGCGGGCGCACCTCTCGCCGGAGATCATGAAGGCCTATGGCTGGATCCGGCAGGTGGGATTCCCGCAAGTCAACGTCGACCTCATCGCAGGCATGATCGGCGAGACTGACGAGAATTGGACCCGGTGCGTCGAACGCGTCGCCGAGATGGATCCCGATAATATCACCATCTATCAGATGGAACTGCCGTACAACACAATCATCTCGCAGGAAATGAAACAGTTCGGCATCGCCTCGCCCGTGGCCGACTGGCCGACGAAACGCCGGTGGGTCAACCAGGCGTTCGACACGCTTTTGGCGCGCGGTTACCAAATTTCCAGCGGCAACGAGCTGGTGAAGAACCGCGACACCGACCGCTTCTTGTATCGAGACAATTTGTTCCGCGGCTCAGACCTTTTGGGCACCGGCGTCTCGTCGTTCGGTCACTTTCAGGGCGTTCATTACCAGAATTACGACCAGATTGAAGACTACATGGCGGCCGTCGATGAAGGCCGCTTGCCCATCAATCGGGCGCTCACGCCCACCCCGCACCAATTGCTCATCCGCGAGTTCGGTTTGCAGCTCAAGGAGGGATACGTCTCCGCGAAGGCGTTGCGAAAAAAATTCGGAGTCGACGTGCTCGACGAATTCGGCTCGGCGCTCGACAATCAGCAGGCGGCAGGCTACTTGACGATCGAGGGAGACGACATTCGGCTCACCCGTCGGGGCTTGCTGCAAGTCGACACGCTGCTGCCCGAGTATTTTGAGGAAGAACATCGCGCCGTCCGTTACACGTAATGACAACCGCGCTTCATGGCAACACTGAAAACTGAACACTGAAAACTGAAAACCCTCCGTCGCCCCCCAACCTTCAAGTACCGCTCGTCCCGTGAATCCATTAGACGAGTTGAATGCCCTGACGGCCCTGTTCCCCGAGCCGGAGCCGCTCATCGCGCGTGCCGAGCACGTGCCGGCGCCCGCGCTGCCGCGGGTCTACCGGGACATGCTGGCCCACGAGTATCACATGACCGTGACGATGGAGGACTACTACAAATGTCCCGTCGACGTAAAGATCCTCAAACGCCGGCTCGAGGGGGATATTTACAGCCGCGAGATTCTGCTGCTTAAGCACGGGACCGATCAAGTGGTCCAGTTCGGCATCGTGCGTTTGGATCTGCGGTACGTGACTCAGCAAGTTCGCGACGAAATTCTGTCCGGCGACACTCCCTTGGGCCGTGTGCTGATCAACCACGACGTTCTGCGCCATATCCACCTGGGAGCGCTCTTGCGCATCACCGTGGGAAAACCCTTGGCTCGATACCTGGGAATCGAGACGGGGGACGTCACGTACGGCCGGCTGGCGACGATTTTCTGCAACCAGCTACCGGCCGTCGATCTGCTGGAAATCCCCGCGCCGCTGGAACCAACCAATGCAAAGCTGAAGTGAAGCTTTACAATCGCTGTAGTCGCCTTTGAAAGAATTGAAACCGCCCAGACGTACATCCCCTCCCCCCTCGCGGGGGAGGGTTAGGGTGGGGGGGGCGAACGCGAGACCGTCTTTCATTGGATGAAGCAAGAATCGAGATCGACCAAAAATTCACATAGTCCCCGCAAGATCCAATTGATGCCCGAGCAATTCATCACAACTCGTCGCGTTGAATTCATCGATACCGACATGGCGGGCATCGTGCACTACTCGAACTTCGCGCGCTATGCGGAGGCGGCCGAGTCGGAGTTTTTTCGCGCGCTCGGACTGACTTTGGTCGGTCCACAACAAGACGGCACGAGGCGTGGCTGGCCGCGCGTTTCCAGCTCGTTCTCATTCAAAGCGCCGGCCTACTTCGAAGACGTGCTCGAAATCCGACTGGCCATCGATCAAATCGGCGTGAAGTCGCTCACTCTGCGGTTCGAGTTCTTTCGCGACGAAACCCTGATCGCGACCGGGCAACTCAAAACCGCCTATTGCCTGTTCTCGCCCGGCGCGCCAATGCGCTCGTTGGAAATTCCCGTCGAGTTCGTGAAGAAGTTCGAAAAGTACGTCGTGGAATCACATCGGTAAGCCCACGGACAGCCGTCCGTGGGTCTTATTGCGATCAACGGAATCAAATCCTTGGCCACACAAAACGCGGCGCTTGTCATCACCGGGTTGACAAAGGAATTTCCGTCGGGGACGGGACGGCTGCAAGTGTTGCGCGGGGTCGACCTGCAACTGGGTCGTGGCGACGCGCTGGCCGTCACCGGGCCGTCGGGATCCGGCAAGAGCACGCTGCTGTATCTCATCGGCGCGCTGGACGAGCCGACCGCCGGCCGCATCGAACTTCTCGGCGAGAATCCCTTTGCCAAATCGACCGCCGACCGGGCGAAGTATCGCAATGCCAAGGTCGGCTTCATCTTTCAAGATCACCATTTGCTGCCGCAGTGCACGGTATTGGAGAACGTGCTCGTGCCGACACTGGCCGGAGCCGGCGCGCGAAAAACCGAAGAAGCACGTGCGCGGCGCCTGCTCGACCGCGTGGGTTTGGCCGACCGAATCACGTACCGGCCTGCACAGCTTTCCGGCGGCGAACGGCAACGGGTCGCCGTGTGCCGCGCGCTGATCAATCAGCCGGTACTGCTGCTGGCCGACGAACCGACCGGCAGCCTCGATCGCGCGACGGCGGAATCGGTCGGCTCGTTGCTGCTCGAGTTGAACCGCGAGCAGAACACGCTGATGATTTGCGTGACGCACAGCCTCGAATTGGCCGCCCGCTTTCCCAAACACATGGAACTGCTCGACGGCAAGCTCGTTCCGCAACATGGCGAGCGGCCGGTGTAAGAGTTCAGTTTTCAGTGTTCAGTTTTCAGTTTGCGGAATTCGGAGTTCGGAATGAAGAATCGCGGAGCGCGGAACTCGCAGCGCGGAGCGGGTCTTCCCTCGCCGCGTCCCCGCGTCGCCGCGTCCCCGCGTCCCGTCTCCCCCGCTCGCCGATACATACAGAACGTGCCATGAGTTTCAGTCAACTTCTCCTGCGTACCGTCGGTTATTACTGGCGGACGAATCTGGCCGTCTTGCTGGGAGTGGTCGCCGGGACCGCGGTGATCGGCGGCGCGCTCGTCGTCGGCGACTCGGTGCGCGGCAGTCTCCGCCGCATCAGTCTCGACCGGCTGGGCGAGATCGACCACGTGCTCGAGTCGCCGCGCTTTTTCCGCGAGCAGCTCGCCGACGACATGCAGCGCGATCCGGCATTCCAACAGCGATTTGCAGCGGTCGCGCCGGCGCTGGTGATGCAGGGAAGCCTGACTCGACAGTCATCAGGCAACACGACGCGCGCCGGGAAGGTTCACATTTACGGCGTCGACGGCCGCTGGTGGAACCTGACGCATCACGACGATCTTGCGCCCCCTGCGGGTGACGAAGTGATTCTCAACTCTCGCACCGCTGCTCAGCTCGGCGTGAGCGACGGCGATGCAGTGTCTCTGTTCGTCGAGCTGCCCGGTTCGATTCCGCGCGACTCGCTGCTGGGCAATCGCGATGAGGTGTCGCGGGAGATTGCGCTCACCGTCAAGGCAGTGCTCGGCGCGGACGTAAAAGTCGGAGGGCTGTCGCTGCGTCCGAACCAGCAGATGCCGCTGAATGCGTTCGTAGCGCTCGACACGCTGCAGCGGAACCTCGACCTGGCCGCAACCGCCGGTTCGCCCCGTCAACGTCGCGAAGCCGCCGCCGCGCGCGTCAATACGATGTTTGTGAATGCGATCGAAGCGGCCGATCGAAGCGGCGGGAGTTCGCGCAACGCATCCGAGGGCCTCACTTCGCTTGTCGCAACGAAGCTGCAACTCGAAGACGTTGGCTTGCGACTCGTTAAGAAGCGGCCGCAGCCCGGCGCTGAAACTTACGACTATCTCTCGCTGGAGAGCCAACAGCAGATTCTCGATGACTCATTGGCAGACGTGGCGCGTCAAGCGGCCGAATCGCTGGGGCTGAAACACGCGCCGATTCTCGTCTACCTGGCCAATGAAATCGCCAACGCACAACGTCCCGAGAAGTTCTCGATGTACTCCGTCATTGCCGGCGTCGATTTGAGAACGCTGATTCCCCCCGCACATAACGGTACGCCGCCCGTCCCGCTCATTGAACTTGGGTCGGATGGAATCATCCTCACCGACTGGCTGGAAAAAGATCTCGACGTCAAGCAGGGCGATCAAGTCACTGTGAAATACCACGTCGTCGGGTCGCACGGCGAACTGCCCGAGGAGACGCGGACTTTTACGGTCCGGGAGTTCGTCAAGGTCGGCGACAATCCCATCATCGATCGTGGACTGACGCCGGAGGTCAAAGGCATCACCGACGCGGAAGCGTTCGCAGACTGGGATCAGCCGTTCGAGATGAAGATGCAGCGCATCACCGGTCGCGACGAGGAGTATTGGGAAAAGTATCGGGCGACTCCGAAAGCGCTCGTGTCGCTCGATGCCGCGCAGCAACTCTGGTCGAGCAAGTACGGTAGACTCACGTCGCTACGGGTATTCAAGGCGCCCGGGAAATCGCTGGATGAAAGTGCCGAGCAATTCCAAGAGCAGCTATTGGCCACACTGCTGCCGGAGCACACGGGGCTCGTCTTCGAGCCGGTGAAACACAATGCATTGGAGGCGGCCAGCGGAACAACGCCCTTCAGCGTGCTTTTTATTTCGTTCAGCTTTTTTCTGATTCTGTCGGCAACCATTCTCATCGGCCTGCTGTTCCGGCTGGGCATCGAGCGGCGAGCAGCAAGCATCGGCCTGCTGTCGGCCGTTGGTTTCACGCCCCGCGGAATTCGCAGGCTGTTTCTGGCCGAAGCACTGCTTGTCGTATTTTTGGGTGGAGTGCTCGGCGTGGCGGCAGCGATCGGTTACGCATCGCTGATAGTGTACGGGTTGAAGACCTGGTGGATCGGCGCCATCGGCACGCAAGAGCTCGACGTGTACGTCACTCCGACAAGCCTGGCAACAGGTTTTCTCATCGCCATCGCGGCGGCAATGGCGGTCGCGTGGTGGGCATTACGACAACTCCGATCGATCAGCCCGCGCGCGTTGCTCTCGGGAGTCACAGAGCATGAACTCGGCGCAGCACAGACAGAGCGACGTGGCAAGCGAGCCGGTAAAGTTGGCATCGGCGCGTTGATCGTCGCATTGGTATCGCTCGCCGCGGTGCTATCGGGATTGGCGCCGGCCGACAGAGAGGCCTTTCCCGGAGTGTCGTGGTCGGTCGCGCTGTTCTTCGTCGTCGGCATCGCACTGCTGACTTCAGGGCTGGCATTTTTCGCCGGGTGGCTCGATTCCGACCGATCGGCGGCGGTGCGCGGAAGCGGCTTCGTCGGGGTCGCACGGCTGGGAATCAGGAATGCCTCGCGCCATCGCCAGCGCAGCGTGGCGACGGTGGCTCTCATGGCCTCGGCGACGTTTGTAATCGTCGCGGTAGCCGCGGCGCGCCGAAACCCGGCGGTCGAGACTCCGGATAAGAGCTCCGGCAACGGCGGCTTCACGCTGGTTGCCGAAACCAGCACGCCGATCCTTTTCGACCTCAATACTTCCGCAGGACGCAACAAACTCAATCTTCGTGTTGAGTCGAGCGCGACCGGCGACGCAGCGGAACGCGCGGGCCTGCTAAAAACCATGAACGTGATGCCCTTCCGCGTCCGACCGGGCGACGACTCGAGTTGCTTGAACATCTACCAGACGCGCGTGCCGCGAATTCTCGGTGTTCCACAGCGAATGATTCAGCGCGGCGGTTTCAAATTCGTCGGCGCAAAGTCGAGCAATCCCTGGACGCTGCTCAATGAGCGGCTCGACGACGCGGTCGTCGATGGGAAGAGCATCCCGGTCTATCCCGTGCTGGGCGACATGAACACCCTGCAATACAGCCTGCACAAAGGCGTCGGCGAGACGATCCGCGTGCCGGATGAGGTCAACCCGCAATGCCTGTTGAGAATCGTCGGCATGTTCGACGGCAGCGTTTTTCAGGGCGTGCTGCTGGTCTCCGAAGAAAACTTCCGCACCGCGTTTCCCCAACAGCGCGCCGGCTATGAGTATTTTCTGATCGAGACGGAACCCGACGCCGGCGACGAATTGTCGAAGCTGCTCGAAACCGGGCTGACGGAGTATGGCTTCGACGCCGAGCGGGTGTCGCAACGGCTCGCCGAATTCCTCGCCGTTCAAAACACGTACCTGCTCACGTTTCAAACGCTCGGAGCGCTGGGATTGCTTTTGGGCACATTCGGGCTGGCAACGGTCATGCTGAGGAACGTGCTCGAACGTCGCGCCGAGTTGGCCTTGTTTCGCGCCGTCGGATTTCGGAACTCTAGCCTGGCGTGGCTCGTGCTGTTGGAAAACGCGTTCCTGTTGTTTTGGGGGCTGACGGCCGGCACCGTCTCGGCACTGTTGGCGATGGTTCCGCATTTGACCAGCACCGGAGCCGACGTTCCCTGGTACTCGGGTTCACTGATGCTCGTCGCCGTTTTCGCGATGGGCATGCTGGCCGCGCTGCTGGCGGTCGCGGAAGCAGTCCGCACGCCGATTCTGGCGACATTGCGGTCTGACTGACGCGGCAGTTACGATACGGACTCGGCTGATGCATCATCGATTTCGAACGCCGAAATATTTCGTCTGCAAATCAAATCGAGGAGACGATGAAAAACATGCTTCCGATAGTTCTTGCGGTGGCCACCGCGCTGTGCTGGGGACTGTACGGGCCGATCGTTGCCAACGCGCGCAGCACCGAGGGCCTGTATTCGCCTTTCAAACCATATGTCGGCGTCGGTCTGGCTTACCTCGTGCTGGCAATTGTCGGCGGTTTGGTCGCCATGAAAATGTTGCATTTCATTGGACTGAAGGATGACGACTTTACGTTCACAGGAGCTCATTTCCCTGCGCTCAAGTGGGGGTTTTTGGCCGGTGCTGCGGGAGCTCTCGGTGCACTCGCGTTGACAACGGCGATGCTCAAGGGTGGCCACGCCTTTCCGCAGGTGGTGATGTCGATCGTCTTCGGCGGCGCCGTCACGGTCGCGGCGATTGTTTCGCTCGTCCAGCAGCGGAACGCATCCATCAGTCCATGGCTGTGGGTCGGAATCGCGGGTATCGCAGTGTCCGCTGTTGTTGTTGCCTACAACACTCCGCAGCCTCATCCGCCCGCCGCCAAGCTCGATTCACAAGCAACCGGAAGCGCGGCAGATGGTTCGAAGCACGGCTAGCTGGCGTTGCCGCGACGGGAATTTCTGTAGCCGAACTGGTTGACTTCAAACGATTTGGATGCTCTGAGGCTCCTCTCGACACGCCGGCTGCAAAATCATATAGTTCCCGCCTCTCCCCATAGCACATCTCCTGCCTTTTCCTTGCGGCACCGGCGCGCCTCACGATTGCGGTGCGCAATCCCGCATTGCGCTCTGTCGCCAGACACACGAATGAATCGACACTCACAAAGGATGGTTGTGGCCTGTATGCTGCTGACGGGCTGTCGCTCGCCGTG
>JBBDVZ010000138.1:0-8051 GCA_040903115.1 Planctomycetaceae bacterium | reverse complement strand
CGTTGAGCTCCTGGGCGTGGGCATGCACGTAGCGGATGGCGCATTGAAAATCCTGATAGCAGGCGGGAGCCGGCGTGCAGCCCTTCAGGCGATAGTCGATCGACATCGCGAAAAAGCCAAACCCCGCCCATTGCTCGACCTTGATCGTCGAGGCATCGCGCTTGTGGCCACCCACCCACCGGCCGCCGTGCACCGAGATAATCGCCGGCAACGGCTGCTTCGCTTCCGGAAAGGCGATGTCCGCCAACAGCCCTGCGCCGTGAACCGTTCCATAGACCACGTCATTGCGCACGGTCACCTTGAGCGGCGCCGGCTGGTCCTTCTCGCCGGCCTCGCTCTGAGCCAGCGCGGCTGAACAAACCAATGACGCCAGCAGGCACGCTGCCACGCGCCCGAATCTGTGAATGGTTGCCTTCATACGCACCTGCTCCGTTCCGAAAGGCTTGGAGGTTGGAGGTAACTTTTGCAGGACGGCATTGGGGGTTATTGTAATGCAGACACGACGGGCGTTCGATGGCTCAATGAAAACAGCACGTCGTTCCTGCCGATCCAAAGCGAACCGCTGAGGTCGATGACAGGTATTCGATCGACGGAGCGCCGTAGAACTCCTAGCGCATATTCCCGGCCGAATTTGTGCCGCCGCCTTTCGATCCAAGATCATACTATCCGCCATACCGAAACAGTGCGGCAAATCGTTGGTTTGACGCGTCGACTTTCTTCGAGCCCGCTCAGTCCGCTGCCCCCCCAATGGTCGGACGGTCCACGCCGCGCTGCCCGCAAATAGGCCATCGCTCCGCGCTAGCGACCCGTGCCCGCTCGCCGTGGGTGGTTTGTGCTTGCGGCGTCTTGCATTTGAGCGTGTGAAACCGGTGCGGGCACTCGGCCTTGCGGCCGAGGCGAAACGGTCCCACCCGTTGTGTGTGTTTGTGCGGGCTGTGCGTTCGGACGACAAGAGTCGGTATCGGTTGATTCTGTCGTCGACTCGGAGCATGATGTTGCAAAGCTGGCTAGTGGTGCGACCACGCTGATTTGACCGGTCACCATCACTCGCTCCGGGGGCTATCGTCGTCATCGGCGGCCTGCTAAGTTCGACCCTGCTGGACCAGATTGTCACCCCCGCGCTCTTCTTGAAATTTGGTCGCAAGTTCGCCGAGGAACACGGTGTCGTCGGGGGCGAATCGGCTGGCGAGCACTCCCAGATGCAACGCCTGGCGGCCGAATTTGATTGAGGATTCGGTTCGCAGTTTCGAAAAGGACATCGCCATGGGGTGGATCGTCGTTCGTGCGGTCATCGCCGCGGGAATCATCGTGGCAGTCGCCGAAGTTGCAGATAGGTTTCCGCGTCTCGGCGCTCTATTGCTCACCTTGCCCATCGTGAGCATCATGGCTTTTGTCATGGCGTGGATGCAGCATGGTCAATTGGCCGTCATCTCTCGACTCGCACGAGAGACGCTCATACTCGTGCCACTTGGGCTCCCCTTCTTTGTGCCGTTGGCTTTTGCTGAAAGGCTCGGTCTCGGATTCTGGACGGCGTTCTTTACTGGAGTTACACTCGCGGCCGCGACCATCGGTATGTGGTTCGCCTTCGGTCCGCAACGGGTGTGACATCGCGCGTCGACAGGTCCGGCGATGGCGCAACCAGCGGTCAGTCACAGCGAATGTCACGCCGGACCCGGGCCTCCGTCTGTTGTGACGCCGTCGCGACGGCGAATCACTTCCCGATTTGCTGCACGCTGCGAAACGTGCGGAGTGGCTCGAGCGACGAGGTGGCGAGCAATTCAGGCATACTGCCTTGATCTGCCACAGTTCCGTTGTCCATGACGACCGCATACTCGCAAACCGCAAGAGCGTCCGACGGATCGTGACTGACGAGAATGAGTGTTACCCGGAGAGCAGCAGTCAAGACGCGAATCTCGTCCAGCAGCTTCGCCTTGAGCGCGAGATCGATGCCCGAAAACGGCTCGTCCAGGAGCAAGAAGACAGGACGAACGGCCAGCGCTCGGGCCAGCGCAGCCCGCTGTTGCTGTCCACCCGACAACTGGCCGGGGAGTCTTTTGGCAACTTGTGCAATGCGGCAAAGCTCAAGCGCCTCGTTGATCCGGCGTGCGGAGTCCTGTCGTGAAAGACGCGACCCGGAAAGTCCCAGTGCGACATTCTCCTGAACGGTCAAATTCGGCCACAGCGCCAGATCCTGGAATACCATCGCCGCTCCACGTTGGTGGGGCGGTATGAGAACGTCGCCCGACTGAGAGATTGTGCGCCCGTTGAGCAGAATCGTCCCGGACGACGGTGGCTCCAGTCCCGTGAGCAATCGCAGCAGCGTGGACTTCCCGCACCCGGACGGACCAAGCACGGCCGTATGTCGGCCGGCGTGTAAACTAAGTGACAGGTCATGGACGGCGCGAACGCGGCCGTAAAATTTCGTGACGCTCACAAATTCAAAAGTATGTTCACTCATGTTGTGTGCCTGCCAGCCAGACTCCACAAGACCACCAACAGCCCAAGAGCCAGCAGCAGATAGGAAACGCACAACGAGGCGACAAGCGACTCCGGTGCATTGGCCATCACGGTGAAGATCGCCAGCGGCAGCGACGTTCGTCCGGGCGGGTGAAGCAGCAGGACCGTCCCCACGTCTGCCGTGGCCAGCAGTCCGACGAGGAGCAGTGTCACACCCATCGCGGGGAGAAGGTGCGGCACGACAACCTTGAAGAAGTATTTTGAGAATGGAACGCCGTGGATCGCGGCGGCATGAGTCCAAGTTGCTGGCAACGTTCCCCAACTCCGCAAGGCGATCACAGTTGCCAGAGGAAAGTAATGCAGCCCCAGTCCGAGGCAGACAACCGCCCGACTGCGGGTCAGCCAGTCGAGCCAACTCGGACCGCTCGTTGCGGCATAGACCATGCCGAGGGCAGTCATCGAAGGGGGTAGTGCAAACAGCGCGAGACAACTCCCGAGCACGGCGGTTCGCAAGCGGTCGCTGTGACCGACGGATATCGCCGTGAGAAGACTCAGGCCGGTGGAAACGAATCCGGCTCCAATGGCGTAAACCAGCGTGTTCACTCCCGTCCGAGCCACTTCTCGCCATGCCCGCGTCATGTCCAGGCCGTTTTGCAACGGCAACAAGAGCCCTGCCAGCGGGACGGCCATCGTCACCAGGATCAACGCTGCGAAAGTCAAGCTGATTCCAATTGCCATTGGACCCGGCGAGATGCGCACGATACTTCGTACTTGTCGCACGAGGATCTGCGACGACAGGCGCGTCGCCGCGAGCAGTACCAGCGGAATTGCAAGCAACAGTACAGCCAACGCAAGTAGGGCGCATTGGCGGCCAGCCAGGCCAAAGTCATACTGTGACGAAAAGCTCGTGAGCACGTCCGATGCAGCAGTGCGACGACCGAAAATTTGACCGGGACCGGGATCGGACAGCGTCAGCAAGCCGGCTAAGGCAGCGGCGAAACAAGCCGCTGTCGCTCCGTAACGGCAAGCGTAATAGACGACTGCCCGCTCGCCCCCCGCCAGACGCGCCGCCTCAATCTGCGTGCCGGAGAGTGCCAAGGTCGCCGCGTAGGAGACCAGCACAACCAGCGGGATCGCGCTGCCCAAGAAGACCAGTACACAGCCCGTGCGTCCCGTAATCCAGGCAGTCGCCGCGGGACCGGCTTGCGCCGCCAGCGCTGACCACCCGATGGCCCAAAGAAAGGTCGGCACCAGCAGAGGCAGCATCACGATCGCGAACGCCAACGAGCGACCGGGGAATTTGTAGAGCGCCAGCGCCACCCCGGCCGGCCGGCCGATTACGAAGGCAATTACGCCGACGAACGCTGCGATTTCCAGACTGTTGCGCAGGGCGATTGCGAACGAACCGGCCAGTGGAGTCGCCTCACCGGGAACGATCGCCCGCCAGACCAGCGGCCAAGCCGGAACGGTGACAAGCCCGAGTATCAGGCCCGCAGCCATCGCTCGCCACCGTGCGGGGCGTTCCAACCAGAGACAAGTGATCATCGACTGTTGCGGTCCACCCACTCCTTGAGGAAGCCCTTGGTCAATTCGTCAAGACGCCCGCCGAGTGCGGAGTAATCGACTTGCATCGGCTTCAACTGGTCCAGCGCGACAACGTGGGGCGGCACCGCGACGCCCTTTCGCACCGGCATTTGGGCCGCCTCGCTGGCGGCGAGTGCTTCCTCCACCGCAGGTGTGAGAAGGTAGTCGATGAACCGCTTGCCGTTGTCCGAGTTTGGACCGTTGGCGATCAGCACGGCACAGTTCGGCACGACGACGGTACCCATTCCGTCGGCATCGGGATAGACGACTCCGACCGGTTTGCCTTCCAACTGGGCCACGTTGTAATCGTCGGTGTCGGTCAGGCCCACGGCAAACTCACCGGCCGCGACTCGTCTCCGCACCTCGCCGTTCGACGACAGAATCTTACCACCGTTCGCGGCGAACCCGTCGAAGAATTCCGTAGCCTTGTCGCCGCCGAGCTTCACGAACAACGCGGCTGCATGCATCGACGTTGTGCCGAACAACGGGTTCGCCAGACAGGCTTTGCCCTTGAACCGCGGGTCGAGCAGGTCCAACACCGATTTTGGTTCTTGTCCTCGCGGCACGAGGTCGCGGTTGTAGATGATGACCCGCGCACGGCAGGAAAAGCCGGTCCAATGACCGTCCGGATCCGAGTACAGCTTCGGCAGTTCCGCCGCTTCTGGCGACTGATACGGCGTGGAGATTCCTTTGGCTTTCAGGATGGCCGCACGAATGGGGTCGCCGCTCCAGAATACGTCGCACTGCGGACGCTCTTTTTCAGCGATCAAGCGGTTGAGTAGTCCGGTGCTCTTGGTCTCTTCGGTGTCGGGGACCAGACGCACTCGGATGCCGGTGTCTTTCTCGAAGTTCTCGGCGATGGGTCTTGCGAAGACGTCGTCCACGGACGTATAGACGACGACTTCGTTGTTCGCCGACTCTGGCGCCGGCTTATCTCTCGCGCCGCAACCTGAGAGCAGGACCGCGCCGAGCATCCACAACGTAGTCCTTACGGCTGTGTTCGCCGTCATCGTGGTTCCTCCGAAACTGCCGACTCGATGTCCGGTGCGCTACTTCTTGTTGGCGTTCAAGGCGCCTTTGAGGGCGTTCGCCAGGTCTGCCGTCGGCCCGACGCCCCAGAAGTGCAGAAAGAGGACTTTCGGGTTCTCGGCCTCCATGTGGCTGTGGATCGCGACGACGTTGATGCCCGAGCCGCGCAGTGATTTAAGCACGCCTTGAAGTTCCCCTTCGAATACGGCGAAGTCTCCGTCGACCAAAGCCGCGTCGTCGGTGCCGTAGAAGGCGGCCCAAGTGTTGACTCCCATCTCTTTTCCGATCGTGCAGCCGCAGGGCATTTTCGTGTTGCGTCCGATGACCACCTTGAACATTCCGTCTTTCGCCTGCCCCTTCCCGAGAATGTCCTCGATGGGTTTTGGAGTCACGTTGCTCGTTGCAGCCAGCGGCTTTCGGCTGAATCCCTTGGCGAGTTGAGGCGACGCCGACCGGACTTCCTTGACCTTATCCTGAATCGCTTTGACGGCGGCAGCCAGCTTCACGGCGTCTCCCTCGCCGCCGATGTGCATAAAATACACCTTTGGCTCGTCGTAGAAAAAGTGGTTGTGCAGCGCAGTAACCGCCAGCCCGTTGTCGAGCGCGGCACTCATCACCGGGTTGACCTCGTCCTGGAAGAGCACCATGTCCCCCATGACCATCGCTTCCTCTTTCATGCCGGACATGAACGCGGCCCAACTCGTCAGGCCCATGAACGGCGGCAGCGTCGTGCCATCAATGCTCACCTTGATGTCGGTGCGGGGGTACGAAACCTTGAAGACCCCTTCGTCCTTGTTGAGCATCCCCTTTGCTCCGGCCGCCTCCTCAATCTTGGCGGCGTCGAGTTTGAAATCCGCAGCCTGGACGGCGCCCGATACGCAGGCACAACAGATGGCAATCAGAACTTGCAGCGAGATTTTCATGGAAGAGACTCCCTGGATTTGGAATGGCTCGATGTCTCAAAGGTCGTGACGCTTATTTCTTTCCCTTGACTTTGATTCCGGCAAAGCGCGTCTGGGCATCGGCCTTGGTCCACAGGCCGATCTTGCCGGCCTCCTGGAATGCATCATCCGTCACGTCCAATTGCAGCTTGTCGTTCAGAAAGCACTCGACGTGATTGCCGTCGTGTTTGATCCGAATCGTGTGCCACTTGCCGGCCTCGGCTTCCACGTCTGTGCTGCCGAGTTGGCTGCGTTTCCCACCCACGACCTTGTACAGGCGGAAGTTGTCTTCCAGCGGATTCATGCGTGCGATGTAATAGTTGTTCGCATCCTTGAATCGCCACACGGGACCGCCGCCTTGGTCTTCCTTCCCGGCCGTCGCTTTGAACGACACCGTTAGGTCCACATCCTTGACCGTCGTTTCGTCGGCCACGCACAAATTGAAAAAACCGCCGGAACCTTCGCCGGACACCTGGGCCAGCGCCTTCCCGCCGTCGGGTGACTCCTTGTCCTCGACAATCTTCCACACGCTTCCCTTGCCGGTTCCGGTGTGAGTGGCGGTCCAGCCTTTCGGCGACTCGCCTACTTTTGCATCCTTCAACGAGAGATCCGCTGCGCCGGCACTGCCGAACAGCGCCAGCACGAACAAACAGGTTCCCGACAACAGGCATTTCATCGTCAGTTCTCCTTTTCCTCATGGGGTAAGCCGCTGAGGATTCCAGTCATGCTTCTCATCACGCACATATTTGAGCCACGATTAGAGCGCGTCGTACATGACGAAACCGTGTGTCAACATTTGATGATCGTTCGGGAAGTTGTGCGACAACCCCAGCGAAATCGCAAACCCGCGCAGTGTGAACGCGCCCAACTGCTTGAGCTTGCGCCAGACAAATACGCGCCCGGCGGTCGGCTCGCGGGGAATTTTGTAGACCGGCAGCAACCAGCGGTTCGCCATAGCACTCCGGTGTTACGAATGCACGAACGGGTAAATGATCAAGCCGACGACGGCCGCTCCGACCACAAGAGCCGGCTCGGGCAACTTCTGGAATCTCACGAGTAACGCTGGCGTGACGAGGAGCAGCACGACTTTCGGAATCTCGGGCGTCCAGCCCTCCGGAAAAATTGTGCGACGTCCCAGCACGACGCACGCGCCCGCAACGCACCGATCGCGGCGGCTGTCACGCCGTCCACGAATGCGACAATCCCTGGACGTTTGCCGTGCTGCTTGAAGTCGGGTGCAGGGATGATTGTGAGCAGGTAGCACGGCAAAAAAGTGGCGAGTGCCGCGACCGACGCTCCCAGCAGTCCCGCACCGACTCCACCGTCGCGCCCTGTCACGATGTAACCAATGAAGCCGACCGTGATGATTGTGGTGGCAGCGCTGACGACATAGATCGTCCACAGCAGCCAGTCCTTGCCGAGCGTCTTTCGCGTCAGCTTGTACGCGCTGATCGTGATGATGCCGATGACGCAGGCGCCGACGCCGTAGAACACGGCCTGCATCCAGGAGAGACCGCCGTAGGTCAGGTACGCCCAGCCGAGCGCCAGAACCATCAGAAACGACGGGCTGACGAACGCCACGCCGACAAGAGTTGCTCTCCAGACACTGTAATGCACGAATCCGAGGTAAATCGCAAGTTGCGCGGCCAGTGGTCCCGGCATCAACTGCGCCAGCGTCAGCCTCTCTTTGTAGTCAGCTTCGGAAATCCACTTCCGCTGCTCGACGAGATCGCGGTGCATGTACCCGACGAGCGCCACCGGCCCGCCGAAACCGATCGTCCCCAGCTTCAATGCGTAGGCGACGAGTTGCCTGAGATTATAGGGAGGCTGCCTGCTTCGTCTTCAATGGGTGCACTCGGGATAGCCGCCGCCTGCGGAAGTGACATTCCCTGCCTCCGATTGTCTGTAACCACGGTTACACAGGAGTCAGGATAACCATTCTGAATGGAAGTGCAATGCCGGCCGCGAAATCTGCGGCGGCGTCACGAATCCGGGACCGAATACCAGCTTGACCGCCTTCGAACGATCGATCCGTCAAAG
>JBBDVZ010000137.1:0-8076 GCA_040903115.1 Planctomycetaceae bacterium | reverse complement strand
CCCCCCCCCCCCCCCGCAACCCGTGGAAAGTGTTTTTTCTGTTCTTGCTCGCCCCAGATGGGGCGAAGGGAGCATTCCAGTCGGCATACGTTCGCAAACTTCCTCCGTCCCTCCGGGACGGACGCGTCCTTAACGAATCACCTTCCACGGGTTGCGCTGCGTCCCCCGCGAGGGACTCCGCTGCACCCGTGGCTACAGTCCGCGGCCCCATCCGGGGCCGAGACGTATGAAAGACGGACGCCCCCTCACCTGTCATCTTTGGATCGACGGGCGACTACTGGATACACCGACCTGAGACGGGTGCCACTGGCAGCCGGCCTGCCAGTGCAGGCGTCGTGCGACGTTCGAAGCACGGGCAGACCAACTGCCCGTAGCACCCAAACCGTCGACGGCGTAGCGCCGGCATTGCAGTTCGGTCGGTGCACTACGCCTTTTTTGACACGCCTCGACAAAACGTGCTATAACGCACCGTTCTTCCGAAGGCTCCGGCCGCGCGCTTGGCGGATGAGTTGGTGATTCCAATTCCTCACCTGATCCCGAAGCCGTCACCCTTCCATTGCGGCAATGCACGAGCGTCGCATTTCCGAAGCGCCCGCTTCCGGCGACAAGATCGTTGCCAAATCGGTCCGTCCCGAACCACTTGCGGTTGGAGCACTTCCTTGCGCGAAACGACCGAACGAGGCAATGACGCGGGAGTACACAAGAGGAACGGTAGCCCGCAGCCAATTCCCGGTTTGATTTGTTATTCAAAAGTTTCAGGTTTTGGGTTCCGCACCCCTCCGTAGGCAAACTTTTATGCGTTCGAACTGCTGTCGCGCCGGGCAGATCAAGCGCAGTCGATGCGCACCATTGGCCAAGCCAACCGCCGGATGGCTTTTCCGTCGCAGTTCCTGTCATCAACTTTTCACGCGGCCGGGCTTCTTGGGGCTTTTTCAACAGTCGTTCCCCGGTATCACACGTAAATTCTCCTACGGCCTGCTCGCGGGTGCCGGTTCGGCCGGTTTGAAGCCGAAAGCCGCTGTCGCGGCTCCATTTGCCGCCGACAACTCCTTGACCGGCCCGTTTTTGCGGTGATATAGTGAATTATCCCGACGATGGCCGCACTTCGCCAGCTCAGAAGCCGTTTTTCAAGTCCACCACGGTGTAACGAGTCAGGCGCCCGAGGGTGATACTGTTGGAGATGAGGTCCATGCCATTGATTGTTCGACGCCTTGTGGTCGCCATTTTAACCGTGGTTGCAAGCGGCTCGATGGGCGCGCTATCGGCATACGCTCAAAAGCTCGATCGCGGTTTCGATCTCACGATGCCCGCCGCTGCTTCCGGCGACGAGCTGAAATCGCAGCCGGATTTCTGGGTGATGGAAGTCAGCTTCAAGCCGATGCGGATGATTCGCGTCGACGTCACCGATCCCAAGACCGGCAAAAAACGTCCCGAGCTGATCATGTATCTCGTCTATCGCGCGGTCAATCGGTCGCAGAACGCCGTGCCGGGCGCGCGGCAAAACCGCCCGGTCAACGAAGAAGACCCGTTGCCGCGGCCGTACTTCGCCCCCGGCTTCACGCTGGTGACCGACGATAACGACGTACAGCACGTGTATTATGACGCCATCATTCCGGAAGCGCAGGCGGCCATCGAAGCGCGCGAACGCATGGACCTCAAAAATTCCGTCGAGGTCGTGCAGCCGTTGCCCGATCCCGTTCCGCCCGACGCCGAAAATCAAAACGCGATCACCGGCGTCGCCATGTGGCGCGGCGTCGACCCGGAGGCTGACTTTTTTTCGGTCTTCATGCAGGGTTTTTCCAGCGGCTATTGGCTGACGACCGGCCCGGACGGCAAGCCGCTCGTCTGGCGCAAGACCATCATGCACGAGTACTGGCGACCGGGCGACGAGGCCGACCAGCGCGAGCGCGAGATTCGCCGCCTCGACGAACCGAAGCCGAGCGACCAGCCGCGCCAAGACCCCCGCTGGATCTACCGCGCCGACGGCGACACAACGGCACACCCGCAAGATGTCCCGGTGCAGGAAGAAAAGCAGCCCGAGCAGCCTGCGAAACAAGAGCCCGCGCCAGCGAAAGACCAGCCTGCACCCGCGAAAGAGCAGCCGGAACCCGCGAAGAAACAGGCCGAGCCCGCGAAGAAGCTGCCCGCGCCTGCCGAAAAAGAGTGATGCACGCTAGGGGTAGCGCTGGCGCAGATCGGTTGCCTCTATGGCCTACCCCGCGCGTTTTCGCCGTGGCGCGAACGTGCCGCAGGTCGCCAGTAGCACGCCGGCGAAGCACATGCCGGCGAACCAGTCGCCCCAGCGAACGTAGAGGCTGCTGCGGTTGTCGAGCGGTATGGGATGCACCAGGGCCGCGTTGAGTTGTTTGTGCCAGCGGCCGGTCTTGGGGTCGACCAGCGACTTGCGGCCCTTGCCGTCGCCGTCGATGAAGACGTCCGGCTCGAGAATCACCCCGTCACCGTCGATGTATGCCGACACACCCGTGTTCACGGCGCGGACCATCGGCGTGCGGCACTCAACTGAGCGGAAGACGGCTGTAATCAAATGCTGGTCGAGCTCGCTCGATCCGTGAAACCATCCGTCGTTGGTGAGGTTGACCAGGCAATCGACGGGCTTGTGTTCGGGGCTGGCTGCCGCGGAAGACGAAACGATTCGTCGGACGACGTGCGGCACGGTGTCTTCAAAACAAATCAGGGGCGCGTAACTCCACCCGCGCGTTGTGTCGTCGAAGCGAATCGGCTTCGAGCCTGCCGCGATGCCGAATTGATGATCGCCGAACGGCGTCAATTTCTGCAGGAACGGAAAGGTATCGCGAAACGGAATGAACTCGCCGAACGGGACGCGATGCAGCTTGTCGTAGCGTCCCAAGAGTCCCTGTTGCGGGTGCACGAACACCGCCGAGTTGTAATGCCGAAACTTTTCGCGATTGGCCTCGAGCGCATCGATGCCAATGATCATCGGCGCGCCCGCCTCCTGGCTCAGGTCGAGCAGCGATCGGGGCGTCCGGCGGTCTCGCCACAGATCCACCCACGCGGTCAGATCGAGATCCTTCACCGGCGGGGCAATGGCCTTGAGTTCCTCGTCGGAGACGCCCGGAGCGACGTTGTAGAGCGGGCTGCGGTACATCGTCTCCGGCCAGACGATCAGATCGGGCTGGTGCGCAACAATGGCCCCGGTAAGATTTCGATGCGTAAAGAATATTCGCTCGCTCGACGTGTCGTCTTGTTTCACTTCCGAGGTGAAGTTGCCCTGCACCAACGCGACGCGCGGCCCTTCGCGAAAATCGGCTTGAGACCGGCGCACGTATCCGTAGCTCAATGCCACGGCGAACACGGTGAGCCCGGCCGCGACCGCGATGATCTTCCGCCTGGTTGTCGCAGCGTCGTCCGGCGGTTGTGGCCCGGCGCTGGGTACCAGCAGCTTGAGCCGCGCGAACAACGACTTGGGCAAAAATCCCGCCAACGCGGCCGACGTCATGGCGACTAAGAAGCTCACGCCGTAAGCGCCGGTGATGTCGCTGATCTGGATCAGCTCGATCCAGCGGTATTGCGTGTGCGCGAGGTAATACCACGAAAAGCCAGTCAACAGGTGCGCGCGGACGAACTCCAGCCCCACCCACACCACCGGCACTGCCAGCGTGAGCGGCACGCGGAAGCGATGGACGGCCGTGTGCGCGAGAAGCACGAACACAGGGAGGTACATCGCCACGTAAATCGATAGCGCCACCCAAGCCGGATACATCGTCTGATGTCCCAGCCTCATCCACTGCAATGTGGCCAGCATGTTGATGAGGCTGGTGGTGTAGATGGCGCCATACATCCAGTATGTGCGCTGCTCGAGACGTACGAGAAGAATCAGCGGCACCAGCGCGATCCATCCGAGCGGTCCCCAATCGAGCGGCGTAAAGCTGGCCCAAAGCATTAGGGCCGTCGCGCCCGAAAGCAGCCAAGCGCCCTTGGATGATGCGCGCACCGTTTTCGCGCGTGCCTTGGCGATGATCTGCTGCACCGATGGCTCGGTGATGCGCACCGTGTGTTGGCGTTTCGACTGCGTCGACATCGTCTTTACGGCCATGCGAAGTCCATCCTTGGACAAGAGGCACGCGGACTACGTTTCAACGATCCCATAACACCGTGTCCACCACGTCACCCGCCGCGTATGATCGGTCGACGCCACGGAACACGATCATCGAGTTGGCGTCGACGGTCGCTCTGAGGTCAGCCGATCCCTGCCAGTTCACCGGTGTGACGATCGCTTCCGACTCTTCCCACGTCAACCGGGCCGGATGATATGTGGGCCGATTGCCGCGGGTGGTGTGCGCGACGGATAGTTTGGCGCGCACCTGCTGAGGCTCGGGATTTTGGTATCCGATGAGCCGGCGAATCGCCGTCCGGGCGAACAATTCGCAGCAAACCATACTGCTGACAGGGTTTCCCGGCAACCCGAAAACGTAGCATCGACGGTCCTGTCGACCCGCCGGGTTGTCTGGAGCTGCGTCCCAGACGCCAAACCAGACCGGTTTGCCGGGCTTGAGATTGACCATGTGAAACACCTGCCTCACGCCGGCGGCTTCGAGCTCCGACGGAACCAGGTCGAGCTTGCCCGCCGAAACACCGCCCGACAGCAGCAGCATGTCGCACTCGAGACCCGCTCGAATCCGCTCGGAAAGGTGGGTTCGCTCGTCCCGTGCGATGCCGAGCGGCACCGGCTCAGCCCCGGCAACGCGGAGCTGAGCCACCAGCATCGTCTCGTTCGAGTTGCGGATTTGTCCCGGTTTTGGCGTCTCGTCGATCGGCACCAGTTCGTCGCCGGTGGCCAGAACGGCGACGCGCGGCCGCACCCGTACCCCGACCGCGTTTCTACCCCTTTCCGCCAGAGCGCCCAGTTCCTGTGGACGCAGGAGCCGGCCGGGGGCGAAGACGTGGTCCCCTCGTTTAAGAGAAGCACCACGGCGCATCACATTGCGGGCACTGCTCGCAGGGTCGGTGTCGATGCGAACGGTGTCTGACAGGGTGTCGAGCTGCGTATCTTCCAGACGCACGACCGCGTCGGAACCCTGCGGCAGGGGAGCACCGGTCATGACGCGAGTTGTCTCGCCGCGGCCGATCGACTTCGTCGGCACCCGGCCGGCGGTCACTTCTTCGATCACCTTGAGTAAAGCGCGTCCGTCGGCAATGTCGTCGGCTCGGACCGCGTAGCCATCCATCAGCGACTTGTCGAACGGCGGCGAGTCGACGTCGCTCACGACTTCTTCGGCCAACAGCAACCCCAATGCGTCCGACAAGGGAATCGTCGCGGGCGAAAACGGCTCGATTTCGCGCACCACGGCGGAAAGTGCTTCGGCCACGGAAAGCATGGGTTGGAAACTTCCATCGACAGACACGGGTTCACGCGGGCAGCTTGAGGAAGTTCATCAATAGCTTGATCCCCTCCCCGGTCAAAAAGCTCTCGGGATGGAACTGCACCCCGTGCACAGGATATTCGCGGTGCCGAAATCCCATCACCTCGCGCGGATGATCGGCGTCGTCGGTCCACGCACATAGTTCCAACTCGTCGGGCAGCGACTCCACGGGAACCGCGAGGCTGTGATAGCGCGTCGCGATGAACGGATTCTCAAGTCCCGCGAACACGCCCCGGCCATCGTGATGAATAGCAGACACCTTGCCGTGCATTAACCGGGCGGCCCGCTCGACCCGCGCCCCATAAACTTCGGCAATCGACTGGTGACCCAGGCAAACACCCAGCAGCGGCTTTTGCGGTCCGAAATGCGCGATGACGTCTTTCGAGATGCCCGCCTCGCGCGGCGTGCACGGACCCGGCGAGACGATGATGCGCTCCGGATCGAGCGCCTCGATGGCCGCGATGTCGGTCTGGTCGTTGCGCGCGACGCGAATATCCAACGTCGGATCGATCTCGCCCAACCGCTGCACGAGGTTGTACGTGAACGAATCGTAGTTATCGACGACGAAGATCATGTCGCGTTCATTTCTCCCGCTTGGGCAACGCCAAGTCTTCGGTGCGAACCGCGACATCCATTCCATCCGCCGGGATCGGCCGACCAAGCGTCCATAATAGGCCATGTGCGACCAGGCGACGATACTGCGGCAGCTCCCAGTTGCGATGAAAGTGACAAGCGCTGTAACCAAACGATCGCCCGCCGTCGGGCCGCTCCCACGACCAGGCGACCGTGTGACTTTCCGCCTCGATCGGCACGCGAAGCAGGGGATTCACGCTGCCAGCGGGCTTGGCGAACTTGAGTGCATAGTAGAATTCGTCTTCGACGTCGAAGTTGCCGATGCCGTTCAGAATCGGATGGTTGCCGGCAGCCGGCTCGGCTCGCACGTTGATGACTTTGTATTTCCGGTCGGGCCCGCCGTGACATCCGCCGAAGAGCTTGACGAACTCGTCGATGTACTGCGGCTCTTTGCATCCTATGCCCCAATGCAGGGCCGACAGGCCGCCGCCGCGAGCCGCCAGTTTCTGGATAGCTGCCAAACGAGCCGCATCCTGCTGAATCCAGCGAGCACCTTGCGAAACAAACAGCAACAGTCCGTCCGCACCGTCGATGAGTTCAGGACCTTCTTTCCACGGTTCGTCGGCTTTGACGACGATGGTTTGCAAATCGGGCGTGTGGCTCAACAGTTTGGCGAGCAGGTTTACTCCCGGCATGAATTCGTGAGTCGCATGCGGATGTCCGTCGGGACCCTGTCCGATCAGCAGCAATCGCTGTGCTTTGTGGTCGCCGGCGGCCTTTTTGGGCGATTCGGCGGCATTCGCCGATTTGCAACATGCGCCGGCCAAGATCACCACCGCCAAGGCAGCCATCGGACGCAAAAACGGGCACTGAAAGACTCTCATAATGTCCCTTAATGGGTGATTTTCCGCAAAACGCCGCAAATCGGCGATTTTCCTGTACGGATCGCGGCAGCCGACGCCACTACTGATTGTAGAGACAATTGCGGCGAACGAAAACGAATTCCGCTCGTCGCGGTGACTGGAGTCGAGCCGCCAGGCTCGGCCCTAGTTCATCGGGCGATGCTTGGCTATTCACGGGAGCGTAATCATGCGTTTGACTTTGCGGACGTTGTTGGCATATCTCGACGATATCCTCGAGCCGGCCCAGACGAAGGAAATCGGTGTGAAGATCTCCGATAGCGCCTTCGCCATGTCGCTGGCCAACCGAATCCGCGAGGTCATGCGACAACGGCGTTTGACCGCGCCGGAGCTCGTCGATGAAAACGGGCTCGACCCCAATACAACCGCCGAATATCTCGATAATACGCTGCCGCCGGACGACGTCGCCGAGGTCGAAAAGAAATGTCTTGAATCCGACGTACATCTGGCGGAGGTTTCGGCATCGCATCAGATCCTGACTTTGGTGCTGGGCGAGCCGGTGGAAATCGCCCCGGAAAGCCGCGAACGCATGTATGTGCTGGCGACCGCCGAGCCGACTGATGGCGCAGCGGCCAAAGCAAAGCCGGCTCCCGAAGCGGTAATCGCCGCGAAGGCCGTTGCCGTGGCGACAAAGCAGGCTGCGGCCGCGCCGGTCAAACCGATTGCCGCTGCCAGGATGGCGCCCAAGCCGACAGCACGACAAATTCCCGCTTATCTTCGGCGCAAGCCGCTCTGGCGTCGCGCGCTGCCCGTCGTGGTGATTGTAGCGATTGTCGGAATTTGGGGGGGGGCGATGTACATGGATTGGCGATCCCGCACTGACGATGCGCGGGGTTCCAAGGCATCCGTCGTGGCGAAAAACGCTGCCAAACAAGAGAAACAACCGGCCGAGACGCTCGCGAATAATGACGCAAAAGGCAAGAGTGTTCCACCGGCTGATGAAACGACTGACGTCGCGCTCAACGACGACGCCGCAGTCGAGTCGCCGGGTGCGCCCGTCGACGCGACAGTCCCTTCGCCAGACGTCGCAACGAATGTGCCGCCGGTCGGAATCGCCCCTAATACGCCGGTCGCGCCTGTGACCAATGTAGTCCCCGAAGTCGTTCAGCCACAAGCTGCGCCGCTGTCACCTGGCAATGTCGCCGTCGCGCCGCCTGCCGTCGCACCGGTCAATCCGCAGG
>JBBDVZ010000136.1:0-8091 GCA_040903115.1 Planctomycetaceae bacterium | reverse complement strand
TCGCACCCACCGAGACTCGCGAGACTCGCGGTGCCGATAGCGCCGGCAGTTCGACGCCGCCGACCAACGGTACTAAGCCCGTCAAACAGACGAAGCGACGCAGCACGAGCCATCTCAAAATCGTGCCCGAAACCTTGCCGCTGCGCGAACAAATCAAGTCCGAAGCCGAGCGGTTCGCCCAAACGCTCGATCGATCGAAACCGTTCCTGAAAGGCGAGCTCGAACAATACGGCCGCACACTTCTCGATCAGATGGCGCTGCCCGAAAAGTATCTCGGATTCGCGATGGTGCTGATCGGCAATTTTTTCTGGAAGCGGCAATTTTTGGCGGTCCCCTTCGAGCGGCGGATGCTGCTGCTCCCGCATTGCTTGAAGCACGCCGAGGGCTGCCCGGCCGATTACGACGAATTCGGCCTCGACTGCGAAAAGTGCGGCGCCTGCTCGATTGCCGATTACAAGGTGCGCGCCGAAGAACTCGGCTACAAGGTGCTCGTCGCCGAGGGTTCCCCGATCGTGCTGAAGATTATCGTCGGGGGCTATATCGACGGCATTCTGGGTGTCGCCTGCCTGAACGTTCTGGAAAAGGCGATCGACAAAGTGCTCGTTGCCGGCGTTCCGTCGTACGCCATCCCGCTGCACTCGGGCGACTGCAAGAACACGTCGCTCGACGAATCATGGGTCTGGGACGTGTTGGAACAATACGAGCCGTTCGATGAAACTCCCACAACAAGCTACGTTCCGCTGATGCGCGCCGCCAACCGGCTGTTCGACGAGCATTTCGATCGCCTTTTGCCGCGCGTGAGAACAAAGACGCCGGAATCGTCGTCCACGCCGCTGGGCAAGACCGAACAGATCTCCTACGAGTGGCTGGCGCACGGCGGAAAGCGATTTCGCCCGTTCATCACCCTGGCGGCGTACGACGCGGTCACCGGAGGCAAGGGGTTGCTCGCACAGGGCGACGACGCCGACGGCTGTACCTTCTCCGACGGCGTCAGCCGGGTGGCAATGGCGATCGAAGCGTTTCATAAGGCGTCGCTGGTGCACGACGACATCGAAGACGACGACGTCTATCGCTACGGCCAGGCGACGCTGCACCGCCGATACGATCTCGGCACGGCAATCAACGTGGGCGATTACCTGATCGGAGTGGGGTACCGGCTGGTCAATTCGGCACGAAGCGAGGTGGGCGCGGAAGCGGCCGCCGACATCCTCGACCGGATGGCAACGGCCCATATCAAGCTGTGCGACGGCCAGGGGGCCGAGATGGCGTGGCAGGACTCACACGACGCCAATGTGACTCCGCTGGATGCCCTGCAGATTTACGCTCTCAAAACGGCTCCCGCCTTTGAGGCGGCATTGTATGCGGGACTGCGGCTTGCCGGCCCCGTGGATCAGTACGACGAGACGATTACGGCCTTTTCGCGGCATCTTGGCGTGGGTTTCCAGATCCTCAACGACCTGAAGGACTGGCAGGGTGACGACAACAACAAGCTGGTCGCCGGACAGGATGCGCTGAAGGTTCGTCCCACCGTCTTGCTGGCGCTGGCATGGCAGGCGGCCAAGGGTAGCGCACGGCAAGAGCTGACCGACGCCACCGATCCTAGCCGAGCGAACAGTTTGTCGGTGGCCCGCATGCGCCGGCTGTTCCAGGAGCTCGACGTCTTTGCGACGGCCGAAAGCCTTGTCGACAAGTCGCGCGCCCGCGCGGAGGCGCTTGCGGACGAGGTCGAGCCCGAGCCATTGCGGCAGTTGCTGTACTTCCTGGTCGACACGGTGCTGGCGCCGCTCGATGCGCCGGTGGCCATCGACCCGGCCATCCTAGTGCCGTTGCCGATTGCCACACCCGTGCAAGCGTAAAAAAAGCCCGGCTTTTTTAAAAAGCCGGGCTTTTGCGTTGGCGGCTCAGTCGAGGTTGATCGCAGGATCCCAGCCGGCCACCACTGCGTCGGGCGATAGCACGTAGATCTCGACGCGGCGATTATGCCGACGCGATTCGTCGTCCTTGTTCGGCCGTACCGGCTGATACATGCTGTAGCCGGCGGCTCCCATGCGGCGTTCCTTGATGCCCGCCTTGCCAAGTTCGAGCAACACCGAGTTGGCACGATTCGTGGAGAGGTGCCAGTTTGTCGGGTGCTGGCTGCGCGTTTTCTCCTTGGCGATGGGCTTGTCGTCGGTGTGGCCGACCACCAGGATGTTGAGCGCCTTGGCGTCGTTGTCGTTCATGATGGAGGCAAATTCCTTGAGCAGCGGAGACGCCTCGGGCTTGAGGTCGGCGCTACCCGAGTTGAACAGGATGTCGGAGCCGAACTTGCTGACTCCCGTTTGCGGATCGAATTCGAACATGGGGTAGCGCGACTGGAGCTCTTCGAGGCGGCGCGTGGTGCTCTCCGACAGCGGGCTCTTCTGGTTTTTGGCCTGGTTCAGGATGTTGATGTAGCGTCGTTGCAGCTCCGAACGGTCGGCCTGAAGGTTGTCGAACCGCTTGTTGGCGACGCTCAACTGCGTTCGCAGGTTGTCGCGATCCATGGCCAATGCCCGGTTTTGCTGGCAAAGCTGCACCGCGCGATATTGGCTTTGCATGTAGGCTTGCTGTGGCACCACGCATCCCGTCGACCCGCACAGGAGGAATCCGACGAGACAGGAAAGAGAAATGCGTGCCGAGACGGGCATGGAGAGACTCCTTTCCTAACCCTCACGACAAAGACGCTGACCGGACCGACAGGCGTCGCCGGGTTGCGGTGGCAACGACGAGCACGTGCACGGTTCGGGCAAAGCCTTTCAGGAGGACGATGCCGCAATGAGCGAACGATATGTTGAGATTTTTTTCAGCGAGATGTGAACCGCGGGGCCGGCCAGGGGAGGAGAGACTGCCTGAGTGCCGGTGTGCGATCCGAGTTTCGCGGCGTTATAGCGACTTACCCGGTACGTGCCAAGCCGAACCCGAAAAAATTTTTCAGGCCGTCGCAAGGGGCGCCCAAAGTGCCAAACGCCGCAATATAGGCAAGTCTGCGGAACGGCACAGAGTCCGAACTATTTGAACAGGCCGCTCACGAAGTCGATGATGACGCCGTTATATGCCATGGGTTCGTTGTACGCCCACATGCCGCGGACCAGGTCGAACATCACCATTCCGCAAAACGCCATCGCCACCGTGGTCAACACCAATCCCACGAAGGTGGGAATTCCCCATTCGGCTTCGGCCGCGACTGCGATACGCCCGGCCGGCACGGGAGTCGCCGTGCTGAATTCGGCTTCGCTTTCACCGGCGACGAAGCTTTCTTCGAAGTCTTCGTCGGCGGCGTCGAAAACGTCCATTTCTGCGAGCGACTCGATCTCGTCAAAGTCGGCCGAGGAGTCTCCCAGAACGTCTTCGACGACCTCGAGATCTTCGTCTCCGAAGTCGACTGCTTCGGCGAAACTATCGCCTGTATCGAACGTTTCGCTCTCAAGCGTGTCGAAGTCGCCGCTGCTGCCGGGCGACTTCTTCATCGCGACGGCGTCGTCTTCATCTTCAAATAGAATGACGCTTGTCTCACCGTCGCCGGCAGGCCGCTTCAACCGGACGGCATCTTCTTCATCGTCAAGCTGTGTGGCGCCCTGGTCGTCGGTCGCCGATGTGCCGACCATCGGAGCGGTGGCACCAAGCTTGCTCGAATCAGACGCTTCCAGCGCATCCAACGCAATCCCGCTATCGGACGGGCTGCCGACTTCGATGCCGCTGTCGTCGGAGAGTGCATACGAGCCCGAGTCGTCGAGTGAAATGCCGCTATCGGACACGCCCTCCAGGGCGATGCCGCTGTCGCCCGCGTCGAGCGAAATGCCGCTGTCGGACGTCTCAAGAGCCAGGCCGCTGTCGACGCTCTCCAAAGAGATGCCGCTGTCCCCCGCTTCCATCGTGATCCCGCTGTCCGGCTCTTGCAGGACGATGCCGCTTGCCGTTTCCAGCGTCAGTCCGCTGTCCCCGTCGGCGGCGATTGTGACGCCACTGTCGTCGGCCAGGACCGAGGAATCGGTGGCCCGGTCCTTGGGAAGTTTCATGCGGGCGGTATCTTCATTGCCCGGACTGACAAGTGCCACGTCGCTGTCCGAATCCCGGCCGACTTTCGATCCTTCTTCGGTAACCAACTGAACGTCGCTGTCGCTGGTGGCGTCGACGGCACTTCCTTCCTCGACCAGGCGGACGTCGCTGTCCGAATCGGCCTCTGAGAGGATGACTTCGCTGCTGGACGACCCGTCCGACTTGCGCTGGCCAACCAGCTTGACGTCGCTGTCAGAGTCGGAGCCGATGATTTGAACGTCGCTGTCGGACCCGGCTTCGGTGAGCACGACGCTGCTGTCTTTTTGTTTGTCGCGTTTCTTGTCGCCGCGATCGCCGACAAGCCGCACGTCGCTGTCCGAATCGCCCAGCGGTGGAAGTTGCACCTCGGGGTCGCTGTCGACCGCATCGCCGATAACGCTGTCATCGACAATCAGTCGAACGTCGCTGTCCGACGTGCCGTCCAGAATGCCGCCCTTGGAATCGCCTCGGATGACAGTCGGCTGGTCGGCGACCGCGTCGTTATCACCCAACACCGACGACTCGTCAGAGCGCTTGGACGGCATCAATGGCACGTCGGGACTCGAATCGGGCTGCTGCTGGCGGCGGTACTCTTCGACGTCTTCGCTCTTGAACTTCCAGGTGCCTCGATCGGCGAAACCGCGGATGGCTCCCCGTTCCCTCAGGCGAATCAAATCGTCTCGCTTGATGCGCAAGGCAGCGGCGGCTTCTTCCAGGCTGAGATATTTCTTGGCCATTCTGTTTGCGGCTCCATGTGATTCGATTCAAGCACGCCGGGCTTGGTGCCGACGGCACGATATCGGCTGTGATGCGCCGAGCATCAACGAGAATGTTGAATATTCGCCCGCGGTTGCGGGTCGTACGAATGGCCGGTCGCCAAACTGTCCCGGCCAAGTGTTGTGCGGCTGAAAAACCGCTAATTCCATTCTAGATGTCTGTCGGGCCAATGCAAGGAGATCCGCGGCCTTGGCCGGGAAAATCGCCGTCATGCCCGGTGAAACCGGTTTTTTCGATTCGCCGCGCCGGGTCGCGGATTTCCGTGCTAAAATCCGCGGAGAATATGCCAGCGAATCCCCATCAGACTCCCTCTCTCCCGACCCTTACCCGTGCCATTGTTTGGAACCAGGCACTCTGGACGGCCGGGCACTCGCTGACCACCGGCGGTTTTCTTCTCTATTTTGGCCAGGAGTTGGGTGCCACCGGTCTCTGGATTGCCTTGCTGCTGGCGATTCCAGAAACGGTGGGGGTGATCGGCTTAGCCACTCGCCGAGTGATTCATTGGTTGGGCGGTCGCAAACGCACTTGGCTGATCTGCTTTGTGTTGGCCCGGCTGTTTGCCTTAGGTATTCCGCTGCTGGCGTTTCGCCAATTACGGCCGTCGACGAGCGAGCCGTTGGGGTTCATGGTGGTGTATCTGGTGTTGTCGGAGGCCTTCGGCTCGATCGCGTATGTGGCTTACCTGTCGTGGTTGAGCGACTTGGCGCCGGAGTCGCATTGGGGCCGGTTCTTTGCGAAGCGCGACATCAGCCAGTTCGCCATCCTGCTGATTGTGCCCGTGTTTGGCGGCTATGCACGCGACTTCTGGCGACGATTAGTAACCGAACAGACGTGGTCGCCCGACACTGCGTTATTGGCCTACGTCGTCACCTTTGCGGTGGGAATCTCGCTGCAACTTGTCTCAATGGTCCCTCTGCTGCGCTTGCCCGACGTCGCCGTCCGCGCTCCCACCGCGGCGCTGCCTCAATGGCAGATGCTTGTGGAGGCCTGGAAGGACCGCTCGATGCGATTCCTGCTGATTCACAACTGGTGGCTCGCGGCGGCCAACGGGCTGACTCAGGCGGCTTTCTTCTCGTACTTGTTCGGGCCTCTGGGAATCGGGCTTGGCACGTATTACCTTCTGCTGAATGTGATGAACGCAACCAAGATTCCGGTGAGCTACTACGCCGGTCGAATTTGCGACCAACACGGGAACAAACGACTGTTATTGAATTCCGTGTTCATCGTCAGCCATTCGCTGCTCTTCTGGCTCTGGGCGACGCCCGAAAAATGGTGGTTGGTCTTTGGCGCCTACTTTTTGTGGGGCGGATTTGCCGCCGTCAACATCGCCGGAGGCAACTTGACGCTCAAGCTCGCGCCGCGAAGTGACAATGCGGCCCATCTGGCGTTGTTTCGGCAGGTGGGCGGCCTGGTGGCCGGCGTCAGCGGACTGCTGGGCGGCGTATGGTTGGACTCGTTACGCCGGGAAGCCTTTGTCGTTCCGCTGGGCGACTATCGGCTCGAAGCCTATCAACTTCTGTTTCTGATCTCCTGGCTCGGAAGAGCGTCTGCGGCGCTCTGGATCCTACCCATCCGCGAGCCAATTCATCGACCGGCAAACGCGGGATCGCTTGGCACACCGGGAGAAAGCTAACCCTCGTCGGACTCCTCGGTCATCGGTCCGGGAAATCCCAAGCCGCGAAGATAGCTGTTGTGGACGTTGGCCGGTCCCAGTTCCTTGAGAATGTCGCGCCAGCGCTGGGCCACTTTCGCCAGCACGCCTTGAGGGGTCGCGGTACTTCCTGACGCGAGAAATGCTCCCAACTCGTCGGTGAGGGCGTTTCGGAAGTCCCACCTGCCGATCACGGGCAGCTCGGCGGTCAATCCAGCGTCCTGCAAGGTTTTTTCGACCGCATTGATGTACGACTGGGCCGTATCGGGGCCGAGCTCATCGCCCAGCCAACGTGGACCGTCAGGGACTTGGGACTCGCGACAAACACTCTTTGTCGGCCCGGGAAAGGCCGCTTCGAGGTTGCCCAGCGTCACAGTGCCCAGCAGGTTCCACGCCGCCAATTTCTCAGGCCGAGTGCCTCTGGTTGAGACACCAATGACCAACCCGGCAAACCCGTTCAACGACGAGAAGTTCACTCCACTGCGTGGCGACTCCCACTCGTTCAGCGATGTATTAAATACCTGTTTGCTGCCCGGAAGCCGAACACATGCCAAGTCGACCGGATCGCGCTCATTCTGGTTCCGCGCCGCATCGGCGGACTGCTCGCCAGTCGTCGACGAGCTACGCCGTTTCTCAGTTCCGAACGGCAACGGCGGATTTCCCGGTCCGGTTTCCAGCGCGATACCAATGGCCGCCTTGCCCGCAAGCAGATCGCGACGGCAGTCGGCGGGCTGGTAGTGGGCGACAGCGGCGGGCATTTTTGAGAATGCGGCACGCGACGACTCGAGTGCACGCACAAAGCCGGGATTCTCGATCAGCGGCTCACCGTTCTTGATGTCGAAGCAGAACGAAATGTTGGCCGGATGCTTGGCGAACGCAGCCGCTCGTGCCAGGAATAACGTGGCGCGATACTCTTCACTCCACGGTTCGACGGCCGTCAGACCGGGCGCCCATCGTCCCAGCGTCTCGAGCAGGGTTTGATAGTCGTCCCATGTCGACGGCGGGTTTAAGCCGGCTCGCTCGAGTAAATCACGACGGTAATAGCAAACAAGGACGGGGCTCGAAACGGGAACGAAAAAGTCGCTGCGGCCGACGTAGGTCGCACTTCCTCGAAGCCCTTGAAATACATCGGTCCAGTTGAGCCTTTCCGCCCCTTGTTGTTCGTGCGGGATGACGGCAACCGCTCCGACTGCCGCGAGTTCGGCGGCACGCGACATGGGGATCACGAACATCGTCGGCAACCGTTTGCGTGTCTCGTTGTCAGCAAGCAATTCGATTAACGGCGACTCGTATGCGCCGGCGTCATACTCGCGGAGTTTGACTTTGGTACCCGTCTGGGCAGACCATTCGTCCAGAACCAATTGCCAACTGTCGCTGAAACCCATGCCTGCGGGAACGGCCACTTCAATCGTCACGTCGGACTGCGGGTCGGTCTGGAGCTGGCTCGTGGCTCGGGGCGTCGAGTCGGAGCAGCCGACGCCCAGAGCCAGGCTCACCAGGCAGACGATCGCGGCAACTCGGCGCCGGCCGCCGGACTTGGAATGTTTGGGCATCGGAAGAATCATGTGGAGCACGTGTGTCGGGCGGTAGAAGTCGGGAGAAATCAG
>JBBDVZ010000135.1:0-8101 GCA_040903115.1 Planctomycetaceae bacterium | reverse complement strand
GGGTCGCCCCTGGGCCGCTGTCGCGCACCGGGCCGGGGGCTTGAGATTGACCCTGCGCCGGCTGGCTTGGCTTTGAATCTGGATTCATCTCTTGTAGCCCGACGAAGCTGAGAACACGTCCAGCGTCGAGAAACGTACAGACGATTGCCGCAAGCGTCCCGTAACCCAATCTATGCTAGAGATTTTAGCACGAGAGCGTCGAACGGCTATCTCTTTTTGCTGTCCCGCGGATTGCAAATGCCCAGGACGGGACGTTTTAGAAAAGGACGCGGGGGGGCTCATTCTCTTTCCGGCAGCCCCCATTCCAGGCGGACCACTCGGCCGGACGCCAGGCCGCATACCAGGCCGGCGCCCAACGGATCGCAATGCACCGCGGTGACGTCTTCGTCCAAATGCGCCGCCCAGATTAACTCGCCGTGTCGATCACACCAGTAGAACTGCCGTTCGACCGTTGCGATCGCCAGCCGGTTGCCGGTATAGCTGGAGGCGACTCGGTTCGGCGTGCCTTCGACCTGCAATAAACCCGCCGTGCTGCCGTCACTCAGGCGGAATTTCTGCACGCCATGACTGAACGCCGCGAGGTGAACGACGTTTTCGCCGCCCGCCAGGCAGGCGTCGCCGATGTTCGACCACGTTTTTTCCTGCCAGATTTCCGGCCCTGTCAACTCGTGACAGCAAATGAGGCCATACTCGGCGACCCCCAGAATCCTCGCATCGGCGGGGACAAACCTCAGGTGGCTGAGCGGACGCACCGTGTCGAACCGGCAGACGCGCTGTTGGTTGCGGGTAAAAACCTGGTTGGCTCCGTTTGCCAGTGCCGCGGCCACATGATTTCCGAACGGGTCGACAGCCACGCCAAGAATGTCATCCGAGAGATCGGCCGACCATTCCTCCTTCAGCGAGTTGCTCAGTAGGCAGAGCGTCCTGTCGCCGATGTTTGCGACGCCGCCGTTTCCAGTATCGCTCCAGGCAATTTTGCCCAGGCGTTGAAAGCCGCGGGTGAGCGCCACGACCTGCCCGCGCCGATCGAGGAGATACAAGCCGCCCGACGCGTCGGCAATCAGCAGTTCGCCGGTCTCTCGCCCCAACTGAATCGCCGCCAGTGGTGCGTCGGCGGTGAACGACCAGAGAAGTTCGGGAGGCACTCCCCGGCCTCCGTCCCACCACTTGGCGTCAGCGGCGCTCATCGCCGCGTGAACTGGCCGCGGAGGACCGACAGTCCCCGCTGCAGGTCGAGATCGTTCTCGGAGTCGACTTCGTCCAACGCACCGCGGTAGAACGTTTTGTGCTCCGCGGGCAGCTCGACAACGAAGTCCGGCTCGACGCCAATCTTCGAGAGGTTGTCGCCCTTCGGCGAATAGAACTTGGCGGTGGTCAAGCGCAGCCCCGTTTTGTCGCGAATGTGAATGATGGTTTGCACCGACCACTTCCCGTACGTCTTGCGACCGACAATGGTGCCTCGCTTGTGGTCGCGGATGGCTCCGGCAACGATTTCGCTGGCGCTGGCGCTATTGCCGTCCACAAGCAGAACCAAGGGAACGTTCCACGTGCCCTCTCGGTACGCCGAGTAGGTCTGTGTCTCGTCGGCCGCCCGTCCGCGCGTTGATACCAGCACACCGCTCGAGATAAAGCGATCCAGCGTGGCGGCGGCGGCGTTCAGCAAGCCACCGGGGTTGTCGCGCAGGTCCCAGATCAGCGAACGCATGCCTTCTGCCGACAATTTCTGCAGTGCCTCGTCGAGTTCCCTGGGCGAGCTTTTTTGGAAGCCGATCAGCTTGATGTAGCCGATGCCGTTGGTGCTATCCACGATTTTTGCCACCGGGATGCTCTTGACCTGAACGGCTCGGCGGACAAAGTCCCCTTGCCTCCGCGAGGTCGCGCCTCGTGACAGGTAAGAGAGATGCACGCGCGTGCCGGTGCGCCCGCGCAACAGCTTTGCCGCTTCGTCGGTAGTCATGTTGCGGCAGTCGGTGCCGTTGATGTCGACGATAAAGTCGCCGCGCGTCAAACCGCCCTCGGCGGCCGGGCTTTCGGGCAGGACGTTGACCAGCAGCAGTCCGCTGCCTGCCTCCGACTTCATTTCGATTCCCAAACCGACGAACTCACCTTCGATGTTGCCATGAAGATCTTCGAGCCGGTCGGGCGTGAGGTAGCTGCTATAGTCGTCGAGAGCGTTGCAGCCGCCGAAGATGTACTCCATGACGATTGCCGAATCGTTCGTTCCCAGCAGTTGATGCGCCCGGTCGCAGACTTGCTCGACGACGAGCCGCGCGCCGCCCTGCTGGGCGACCGGCTTGTTCCAGAATTGATCCTTAAGGACTGTCCGCATTTGTTCGACGCGTTCGCTGTCGACGCCGTGCAGGTTCCGCTCGACGAATTTCGGATTCGCCAAGGCCAGATACAGGCTCTCCGTCCCGTGCGCGACGAAAGACGTCGAACTGATCGGAACGACGTAATAGGCGCGCACCTGGTCGAGCACGTCATCGAACAGCAACAGCGCGTCGCGACGCGACTTGTGCAGCAGCGCTTCCTCGAAGCTGCTATCCGCATAGCGTCGCTCGACGGCGAAATGAATTTTGGAACGCCGCAGCCCGTACTGCAGTTGTTCGTTGTCGGGCCATTGCTTCAAGGCCTCTTCGTAGTGCTCGATGGCCTTGAGCCACTGCCGCGACTGCTCGATCCGGGCGCCGCCCTGAATCGCAGTTCGGGTTTCCGCCAATTGGGTTGCCGGATCGATCTGCGCGCCGGCGCTGGCGATCGCCGCGATTCCCAGCAAACAAATGACAACAAACTGCAGAAGACCAGCGCGCTGAATCCACTTCCTGACCGGCATGTCGCCCCCCCGGGAAAGCCGTCAACTACTGCTTTTTGCTGGCCCACTAAGGGCCGCATTCCGTCTTCCAGACGTCGCTTCGTAAAGCCTCATCCTGCCGTCAATGGGCGGTTACGGAATACAAGATGAATATAAGCCACGAACGGGGCGCGGTCAAACGCCCAGCGCAATCGCAAAGCAACGCAACTCGGTTAACCGGCGCGGCTTGAGCAATCAGCGCGCGATTGCAACGATCACCGCCCGGCCTGCCGATTTTTGCACTCGCAACGGTTGCGACATCCTCGAAAGACCGGAAGACCCCGACCGTCCCGACTGCACCGTTTTGCCTCCGAAAAACTACCCAGTCGGTTTTCAGATTACAACGCGCCCGCTGGCCCAATTTCGCACAAACTTGGCTTCCCGTCCCTGTATCGCTGTAATGGAACGGCCCCTGGAAAAATTTGCAGAGGGCGACCAAAGCAGACGTCGTTTTGCAAAAAAGCGCCTGCCGCACGCAGTGGGCAGAGCGACCTTCTATCGATGGCCCCTCCATCATCGCCGTATTTGTTGCCCGCACAGCCAATTGTCGACCGTCGACTTGCCGATGCCGTCGCTGCCGATTACCTCAAGTTCGCCCAAGCGCGTCCCCCCACGGATTTCACCGACTATGTATCTACGCGATACGCCCTCGACTTGCGGACCGAGTACGCCGGCTGCGAGTTAACGAACCCGTGGGGCAAAGCGTCCGGCCAGCTTTCGATGACGGTTCAGCAAATCGAAGAAGACGTGCAGGCTGGGCTGGGATTCGTCGTGCTCAAGACAGTCATCGCGCAGGACCCGCACGGCAGGCAGTCGATGGAACAATGGGTCGTCAAAGAGTCGCGGATGGCCGCCGAGTCCGTCGTCGGCGCCTCCGGCAAAGCCGGCTGGACGATCAATTGGAAAGGCCGTGGCTGGTGGCAGCCGTTTGACGAATACCTGCAGCTCGTGCGCGACGCGCGCCGCATCGCGCAACACGGTCACACGCTCATCGTCCCTTCGTGCAAGTATCATTTGCCCAAACCCGATGAGGCGACGTGGAACACGGCCGAATACGAGTACACCACGCGGCAACTGTTATCCGCGTGGTCCGCTGCGGTCGAGTCAGCATCCAGCCCAATGCCTTTAGAGAAAGATTTCAGCCCCACTCTCGAAGGTAGCGACCATGCTGCCGTGCAAGCGAACATCCTCGAATGGCTTCGCCAGGTGCCGGAACATATTGCCACAGCCGTGGCGACTTGGGGAGAGGGCACTGGTTATGACGAAAAACAGAGCGGCATCCGTCTGGGATTGAAGATCTTCAACGCGCTGTTCGACGATGAGTTCCAGCTCGAAATGCTGCGCACGATACATGCCGCCAAGCGGCGTGCCAATTACTTCATCTACGGGAACCGCTTGTTCGATCCAAATCGCCAGTTCGAAGGACATCGGGGAATCGCGTACGGAGGACCGGATCTCAGCGACCGCAACCTGCGGGTGATGTCCCGGTTCGGGCGCGAGGTCGTCGACGGCGCGATCGCCGAGCCGACGCTTCCCTGGTCGGCGACCGGCAACATCGCCACCGGTAAAATGGCGCTCGAATACGCATTACAGGGCGCCAGCAGCTTTCAGTTGCACACATTCTTCCAATTGCCCAGCCACGTTTACGCAATGAAAGTCGGCAGCAAAACGCAAAAGGCGCTGCACGAGCTCTATTTTCATCCGCAGACCGGCTTGATCGTCTGGATGCACCATCTCGCTGCGTTGCTCGCGCTGCCCCGCGATCCAATCCGCCTCAGAGACATCATCGGACGCGGCACGGACCGCCGACTTTGCCGGGAGTCGAAATGAAGAAGCCCGGCTTCTGCCTTGGAAGCCGGGCTTCTCACTGTGTCCTGAGGATCGATTCCAGAAGCTACTTTTTCACAAGCCTTACGACCTCGAGTCCGTCGTTGCTCTTCAGCGGATCGACCGTCTTTCGCACGATTCGCTCGCCGGCCAAACGCCAGCGGAACTGAGACCGGGTGCGTTCAGGTGTGCTGGCCGACGTCACTTTCCGATCCAATCCGGCCAATGGGCGGACTTCGCGTGCCGCCACGTCCGGGCTCAACTTGGGACCTGTCTCGGTTCCCGTGTTGCCGTTTTTATCGTTCGCGGCTGGAGTATTCGAGCCAGCGGCAGGCTGAGTCGCGGGGACCGCATTCTCGGGTTGCTGATCGGGTGGCGAAGCGGGATCCCCTTGGCGCTGAGGCACCGGCACGGAGGTGGGCACCTTCTGGGTCTCTTGTTTTTGGGCCGATCCACCTTCCGGCGGCGTTCGAGGAGTGTATTCTCGTTGATCGTTGGGTGTCGTTCCGGCCGCAGGCGGCTTCTCCTGGGTGCCTCGCCAATCTTTATCTTGCGATCCATTTCCAAAGGTCTTCGACGGGCCCGAGGTGTTTCCATCCGGGGCCGGTCTCAGCGGCCCGCTTGATGAAGAGGACGCACATCCGGCGGCACAGTCACCACCGGCGCATGCGCAGCAGCTTCCACACGGGTCGCAGCTTGGACCACAGCTACCGCAAGGCGAGTACCCGCAACAGCCGTATGGACGCCACGCGGAATACGAGTAGCCGTAATTGTAAACCGGCGAGTAGTAACTCGTGTAATACGGGCTGTAATAGCTCGAGTAATACGAGCCCCAATAGGGGCCGTAATAGCTCGAGTAGTATCCGGAGTAGCCATACGGGTACATGGCCGCATCGGCCGTCGGAGCGGACGACATTGCCAGTACGAGCGCCGTGAAACCGGCCAACGCGAGTCGTCTGAGATGCCGTGTCATGAATGCTTCCTCAGGGGTGTTTCATCGGGGATAGAAATGCGTGAACCGACAGAGCGTGAATTTTGCGCCAACTTTGAGCAGCCTGCCAATGGGTCAATTTCTGCAACCACTCTACAACTGCCCAAGAGCCGCTGTCAAACGACGCACCACGATGCGTACGTTTTGCCCCGAGACTATCGGCCAAGGCCACAAACAAGCGCATATTGGTTGATGCGTGCGAGCGTGGCCGGGGCAGTTTGCGGTGGACAGCCAGCCTTCACCAGCCGGCGGGTCTGGGAATTTGCGGCGGTGCGTATTCGACCGGCACAATGGGCTGCCGGAACGATGTCGCGTGCAGTGCCTCGGCCATCGCCAACGAAGCCGCGTGAGCCGGTTCGAGGGCAAACGCCCGGGAAAGGGCCGCCGATGCGCGCTCATCGTCGTCGGCAAGAAAGTAGGCGTAGGCCAGACGGTACCACTCGTCGGCCGAGACTTTCTCGCGATTCTTGCAAGCGGCCGCCAACGCGGATGCCGCGTCCGCCCAGCGTCGTTGCTGTCCGTACGATATTCCCAATGACCAGTACGCGTCGGCCTTTTGCGCGGCGGTGGCTTGAGTGCTTTGACAAATCGCGCGCAACAAGGGCGCTGCACGATCGGGCTGGGACGAGCGCAAATGGATGCCGGCGATCCTTAATTGGGCCTCGGCATTCTCGGGCTCGGCCGCCAGCACGCGATGGCAAACTTCCAGCGCTTGCTGGTCATTGTGGTTGCGTTCGGCAAGTTGCGATTTCAGCAGCAATGCATTCGTCAGCTTCGGATCCAATTCCAACGCGACGTCGATGCTCTGCTCGGCCTCGCCGAACCGCTCGAGATCGAACAGCAGGCGCGCAAGCCGCGCGTGTCCCGTCGCGTCATTGGGCGTTTTCTCGAGCGCATTTCGCAGGGGGGCAACCGCATCATCTTTGCGTCCCTGTGCCAGCAACACGTCCGCAAGCTGGTTGGGGATTTCCGCATCGTCGGGATTCACGTCGGCCGCTTTGCTTAACAGCGATACGGCCAGCTCGGCGTCCCCCTTCGCCTGCGCATCACGAGCTTGCTCGACCAGCCGATCCGCTTCCGCCTGATGGCGATTGACCGCGGTGCGCAACCACGAGCACCCAACGATCGCAGCGCAAAACATCACGGCGAGCGACAACCAGCAAACAGCCTGAACGTCTTGCCGTAAGCGGACGGTGCTCATAAAGAATGGAACAGTCCGGGATGGGGCGATGCGTCAAAATGGCCGCGGATGGTATCAAACTGCCGATTTTTCCGGAAGACGAAAGTAGCAGGCACGCTCCGCCGTAAGTGTGTGTTCTTGCCGAATCCACTTACAATGTCTCAACCAGCGTTCGCAGCCGGGCAAGAAATCGCTCGATCCGCTCGAGGACACGTTGCGGCTTTGCGAAGCAATCGCCGCGCAGGTAACGCCGTTCGAGCCATGTCAGCGGGCTGAGCAACACGCCGCTTTCATCGAAGACGCGCACGAGGGACAGCTCATCGACAGTCAAGGGGTGATGTGTGGAGTATGCTTCGAGCGCAAACTGCCATTGGGCCGCGTCGTCAGCCACCAGGCTTCCCAGCAACCGTGCCAGGTCGATCGCGATATGATCGCTGCGGCTGGCGGAGGCATCGATGAGGCCGGTCACCGTATCACCCGTGAACAGCAAGTGGTCGTGCCAAACGTCTCGCAGGCATGGCTGCAAGGGCAGCCTGAGCCGGGACGCGGCAGAAAGCCGATCGGCCACGTAAGCGGCCGCGAGGCGCGACAAGCGAAGGTACTCGCGCGCGAGATCGGAAAACTCATCACGATCGGCGCTTGAAACGGCATTTTCCAAACGACTCGCGCCCTCACGGTTCCAGCGGCGAATTCGTTCGAGCCGTTCACTCACGGCCGGCGACGGCGCTTCAGCCCGCGTAAAAAACCACTGCTGGGCGTCTTCGCTCGCGCGGAACGTCGCGGCCGCACTGTGAAAACTCGCCAGGCAGTCCATCGCCGCGGTCAGCCTGGCCTCGCTCGGATGCAAGTAAAAGTCGGCCGTTCCAGGCATCCAAGGCTCGATCTGCCAGACGCGCCCGTCGGCAAGAACAAGTGTGTCGCCATCGCTATTGGCGACAGGAACGGAAACCTGCGCGACTCCAAGCGAAAGCGCGTGGGCCAACAGCCCATGCAAACCTCGGATGCGCGACGGCTGCAATGATTCGGGCGGCCAGGCCCGCAATGCAAAGACGCCGGCGGACGACTCAATGCGAAAAATCGTCGCCCCGCTGAATCCGCGACTCTCATCGAGCCGGTCAATTTGACGCGCCCGATAGCGAGGAGCAAAGCGAGCCAGGATTTCCGAAACGTGATGTTGAGTCATAGCGGCATTTTCAGAACTCCCCTCCCTTTCAGGGAGGGGTTGGGGGACTTCGGCGAGCTCAGTCGAGTC
>JBBDVZ010000134.1:0-8135 GCA_040903115.1 Planctomycetaceae bacterium | reverse complement strand
CCCAACCCCTCCCTGGAAGGGAGGGGGGTTCAAACCGCGTCTAACAGCGAGATCCCCCATGCGCGGCGCCGAGGCCATTGCCCGAATTCTGCAAATCGAAGGCGTCGAGCAGGTTTTTTGTTTCCCCTACACGCCGATTCTCGACGCCATCGCAGCGGCGGGCATCCGGCCGATTGTCGCCAGGCAGGAGCGAGTCGCCGAGAACATGGCCGACGGGTTCTCGCGAAACACGTTCGGCCAGCGCATCGGCGTCATAACCGTCCAGCAAAGCGCGGGGGCGGAAAACGGTTTTGCCGGCATCGCACAGGCTTACACCGACTCGAGCCCGATCCTGTTCCTGCCAGGCCATCCTGGCACGAGGCTCGTCGGCGTGCCGCCCACGTTTGATGCCCTGAAGCATTTCGCCGCCTCGACCAAATGGTCCGACTTGATACCCGCCGCGGACGCGATCGAAGGACGGATGCGGCGGGCCTTTACGTTGCTGCGCAGCGGGCGGCCGGGACCGGTCATGCTGGAGGTGCCGGTCGACGTGGCCGCGGCGGAGCTTTCGCAACCGCTTGAATATCAACCGGTGCGGCCTGCTCGTAGCGGACCCGATCCCGAGGCCGTGCGCGACGCGGCGAAGCTGCTGCTGGCGGCACGCCGGCCGATGATCTGGGCCGGGCAGGGCGTGCTCTATGCGCAGGCATGGGACGGGTTGACGAGCGTCGCCGAGTATCTCGCCGCGCCGGTGATGACCACGCTGCTCGGCAAAAGCGCCTTCAACGAGCGGCACCCGCTGTCGCTGGGCACGGGGTCGTACAGCGCAACCCAAATGGTCCGGGACGCTCTTCAGGAATGCGACGTCATTTTCGGTGTCGGGGCGAGCCTGACGCGAACGATTTTTGCTCCGCCGATTCCGCTGAAGAAGAAGATCGTTCATGCGACGCTCGATCCGCGCGATCTCAACAAGGATTACCGCGCGGACGTCGCGATTTTGGGCGACGCGAAATTGGTTCTCTCCGCGTTGCTAAAGGAATTGCGCGCACAGCACGGCATCAAGGGACGCCCTGAGCGGGCTGACGTCGAGGCGAAACTGGCAGCCGGCCGCAGTGCCTGGAAAAAACGTTGGGCCGAAAAACTCGCTTCGAACGAGACGCCGATCAACCCGTACCGCGTCATCGGCGAGTTTTTACGCATCACCGATCCGGAAACGACGCTCGTCACGCACGATTCCGGCAGCCCGCGCGACCAGCTCATCGGTCTGTACGAGTCGACGGTGCCTCGCGGTTATCTCGGCTGGGGGCACTCGACGCAGCTCGGCTTTTCGCTGGGAGCGGCGATGGGTGCAAAGCTCGCGCGCCCCGAGTCGCTTGTGGTGAATTTCATGGGCGACGCGGCGTTTGGAATGGTCGGCATGGACGTCGAGACGGCCGTCCGCGAAGAGATCCCCATTCTCACGATGCTGCTGAACAACTCGGCCATGGGAAACTATGAACGGTTTATTCCCCAGGCCACCCAGCGGTATGGCACCAAGTTCTTGAGTGGCAACTACAGCGAAGTGGCACGAGGGTTGGGAGCCTATTCGCAACGGATCGAGCATCCGGGCGAAGTTGCTCCCGCCATCGAAAAAGGCATCGCAGCCACGCGCGAAGGACGGCCCGCCGTTCTCGAGTTCATCACGCGCGAAGAGCCGGACATGCCGATCTTGCGGTAGCGATTCGCGACGGACCTTCGAGCCGCGGGGTTTAACCCCGCGGTCTTCGGCCTCGCAATCTTCGGCCGCACTGTTTCCGCGCGGCCGAAGACCGGCGCGTAGCATTGAGGCGTGTTGGTTGGCGTTGGCCGAAGACCGGCGGGATGAACCCGCCGGCTCGAGCAGCACATCTATCGGGGCAGAAATCCCCAGTATGCCGGGGGCACGTGGCCCCAGTAATCGTAGTAGTCGCGCCCGTAGTTGCCATGCAGGCCGAGCGGACCGACGTGAATGTAAACGCCGCGACTGGGTGGCACAATGTAGTACGAGGGGACATCGTATTCGATACGAGCGGGCTGCCGCGGCGAATCAACCGCGGTGGGGTTTCCGGTAGCCACGTCGCGAATGTGGATCCATGCCCATTCGTAGTTGCGTTCACCGGCCGAGGCAACTTTCAGCCAGTTGCCTTGCACGTCGTTGACGAGCAGCTTGGTGCCACCGGTAACGACGTCGATAACGATCTGCTTCGTCTTCAATTCCGCACGCGGAGCCGCGACCGTAACTTCCAGTGGATTGCTGTCGGCCAGGGCTTCGGAATATCGGCCCAATCGCTGGTAGGCGGCTGCCCGAACTTTTTTGTAGGCGGCTGCGTTGTCGGGATCGAGCGCGATCGATCGGCTTGCGAGTTCGATGGCTTGTTCCTGCTGACCAGCGTCGAGGAGCTCTTGCGCTTTGACGACCGTGGTAATCGCCTCTTCTCGCGGATGAGCCGCGGAAGGCTGGGCGGTTGCGGGCCCCGGTTCGCTCGCCGGCGCGGCGGGTTGCCCTTGGACTTTCGGTCCCTGCGACGATTCGGGCGCAGATTTCGCAGCATCACTGGTAATAGGCGCTGGAGCCGGAGGCGGCTCGAACGTGCCTTGTTGGCCCAGCTCGACCTGCAACGACGATTGCGGCCCGAAGCGCGGGCCGCTGGTTGGGTCAGCCGCGCGCGTCGCTCCACTCAAAAGGATGGCGACAGCAAGCGACGAGACACAGCTAGTGGCAATGAGGGGATTCTTCATGGTAGCGTCCTCCTTTTCGACAGGCCTGTGAACAAAGTCCCGTGTCGCTCCATCGATTTGTCTTGCTGCGAGCCTCGGCACGCCCCCGAGTCTCAGCCTTAAGATAACTTCATGGGCCGACAAAACTCCAGCCTGTCCGCCAAAGTTCCCCAGTTTCGCGGGGACGAGGAGCATCAGGGCGGATCGTAGCCGCCGCGGTTGAACGGGTGGCAGCGCAATATCCGCCATGTGCCCCGGAGCGATCCGGAAACCGCCCCGTGTTTTTGAACCGCGAGGATGAAGTATTCGCTGCAAGTCGGATAGAAGCGGCACTGCCGTCCGAAAATCGGGCTCAGCAGCTTCTGGTAGAGCCGGACCAGGCCAATCAATAGCCAGGACGGAAGCCGCCAAAGCCACTTGAGCGCGTTCATTGGCCGCTTCCTCTGTCGAGATGGCTGGCCAGCTTCGCGACGGCCTGCTTTAACGATTGCTGATACTCGGCGAGGCTGGCCGCGACGTCCCGCTGTGGAATCAGTACGAGGTCCAATCCGTCCGGCAAGTCATGCTGCGAAAGCCGAAACGCCTCGCGCAACAATCGTTTGAGCCGCGCACGCTCGACGGCGTTTCCGTGCTTCTTCGAGACGCTTAAACCGACGCGAGTGATGCCGAGGTCATTCCTCGCGGCAAACACCAGCAGCCTGCGATCGCCGACGCGCTGCTTGGCGGCATAGAGGCGCGCGAAATCGGCTGGGCGGCTCAGCCGTTGTCGCCGCGTCAACGTGTGTTTTTTCACCGGGATTGTGTCTCGTTCGAGCTCGCATCGGGGCCGGGACGATCGCCGGCGCCCGGTTCGGCAGTCGGCTTCTGGGGTTTCAGGTACCATAATTCGTCTACGACTGTGTGAGCCGGCAATTGTTGACGGGCGAAGCGCCGCAGCCGTCTTCCCCACACCATGACCATCCAAATCAATGTCAACCCGACGATGGAAATCCCAACCAGCAGCAGCGTCGCGACGTTGACGGTCCTCTGTTTTCGTTTTAATTCGGCGGCCGTCGTTGCATCGTCCGAGTTTGTGGCGTCGACGGCGGGTTGCTGTGATGAAGAGGCGGCTTCGGGAGGGACAATGTCCGACAACGCGAAGTTTTGGCAGCACAACAGGCAGGCAATAACAATGCTTGCGCGTCGGCTGATCCCGCGAGAATACGACAAGGTAATTGCGAGCCGGTTCACGTGCAGTCCCTTGAACGCCTGCCACGACTTCCGTCTATTGCCACAGGCCCTCCCGCGGTGAAACGTGCGTCCGTTCGGCCAATTGTTCGTATAAACGACGAGATTCTTCATCGAGAGTGCCTGGCACGACGATTTTTACCACGACCAGTTGATCGCCGCGTGGACCGGCTTTCGGATCGGCGACTCCTTTCCCTCGCAAGCGGAGCTTTGTTCCGCACGACGTTCCCGGCGGGACCTTGACGGTCACGTTGCCTTCGGAGATTGTCGGGACCTCGATCTTCGCCCCGAGGGCCGCCTCGGACGGCGTGACCGGGGCCTCGATGATGACGTTTTTACCCTCGCGGCTGAACCAGGGATGCGGTGACACCTTGACCGTCAGCAACAGGTCTCCCGGAGGGCCGCCGGCTTGCCCGGGTTGCCCTTGTCTGCTCAGCCTGATAACGCTGCCGTTCTCGACGCCGGCGGGGACTTTCACGTTCAGACGCTCGGTGGCGGCGCCGCGCTGAAGCTGAATGCTGTGATTCCCGCCGATAGCGGCAACTTGGAAGGGCACCTCGATCTCATAGGTGATGTCCTGGCCTTTGCGAGGCGCCGCCTCGCGTTGGCGTCCGGCCCTTGCGCCCCGGCCGAACGAGCCGCCGAACAAGTCGCCCAAGTCGATTTGGCCCCCGAACAAATCGCCCAAGTCGATGGGTCCGGCACCGCGGCTGTCAGTCGTCCATGTGCCGCCGTGCGGCCCTCGTCCGGCGCTCTCGAAAGCGGACCCGTACCGGTCGTATTGCTCGCGTTTTTCGGAGTCGCCCAGCACCGCATATGCCTCCTGGATTTGCTTGAACTTGTCGGCGGCCTCTTTGTCATCCGGCTTAACGTCGGGGTGATATCGTCTCGCGAGCTTCTTGTAGGCCTTCTTGATTTCGTCGGATGAGGCCTCGCGGCTGACGCCGAGCGTCTTGTAGTAGTCGTTGTCGGCCATGCGGTGAATCGATTACGACGTGTTCGATCAAGGAAGCAACGGTACGGTTCTAAGAGAAATCATCTCCTCCTTGTGAGACCCTTGCAAGTGGCCAGAGCGATGCAAGCGTCGTCTTTGCCTTTGCCTCACCCTTCCGCATCGTGGTCGAACAACATATTCTGCAGAGGCGGCTATCAGGCTTGCGCGTGGTTTGAGCAGTTCCGATTCCCCGATTGAGCGCCATGTTGAAATTCGCCCTGCGGAACCTGATGAGCCGCCCCGTACGCTCCTTGCTTTCTTTCCTCGGCCTGACTGTGGCGATTGTGGGAATGGTTGGGCTGTTTTCGGTGGCCCGCGGAGTAGACCACACGCTGACCAGCACGTTCGGACGCATTCCCGGCTTGCTGGCGATGCAGCCCGGTGCGCCCATCCCGCTGTTCTCCCGCATCCCCGCCGACTGGGAACAGGAGATTGCGGCCGTAGAGGGCGTCGCGACGGTTAATTCGGAGGTCTGGCAGCGGGTTAATCTCATCGACGGCAAAATGATCATGAGTCCGCCTCGATTCCTGTTCGGCACGAACATCGAAACGCGGCTGCGGCTGGAATCGGATCCCTACAGGCAGGACATGCTGCCGGGCGGCCGCTTTCTCAACGTCGACGACGTTGGCACGCGCAACACGGTCATCAGCAAGCAAATCGCCGAAGAGTTCCATGTCGGCCCGGGCGACGTTCTCAACGTCAACGGTTATGAGCTGACTGTCGTGGGGATTTACCATTGCGGATCGCTGTTGCTCGATACGGCGGTGATTCTCGACATCGGCCAGGTCCGTGCCATGTCGCGGTTCGATGCGGGCTCGGTCTCGGCGTTTTATATCGAACCGATTGCCGACATCGATGATCGGCAACTCTCCCAGGAGATTCGGGACATTTTCCGCGGTCGCGACCTGGAACCGTGGCGGCCGAGCGCGAGCGACCTGAACGTCGGGCCGCGGACCGGCGCGTGGGGCGCGGTGCTGGAGTTTTTCAGCCAGCCTCGGAAGTCCCCCAATTCGCCGAAAGCTGCCGACGGCCCCGCGCCAAAGGTTGTACCGGAGCGGCGAAGCTCATCGGCCGCTTCCGAAGCGAAGGGCAAACAGGTTGACCGCTCCGGTTCGTCATTGGAATTTCCGCTGGAGGTGCGAAGCGCAACCGAATGGTCGGAGCGGTTCAGCGATCTGACTGCCGACCTGAACCTGTTTCTGGGCGTCATGACGGCCATCGGCGTGAGCATCGCCACCTTGAGTATCGTGAACACGATGTTGATGAGCGTCAGCGAGCGCTTGATCGAGTTCGGTATTTTGAAGGCCAATGGCTGGTCGCGCATCGACGTCTTGAAGCTCATTACGTGCGAGAGCGCGGCGCTCGGACTTACCGGTGGGGTGGTCGGTTCAGCACTGGGCTGGGTCGTTGTCGGGATCATCAACTCGCAGTGGCCCGAACGCGTGCAACTTTACGCCAGCCCCGGCCTACTGGCCTTCAGCGTTTGTTTTGCGACCGCCCTGGGCGTGTTGGGCGGACTGTACCCCGCCGTCTGGGCCATGCGAATTTCTCCCATGGAGGCGATTCGCCGCGGTTAGGTCCGTTTAACCGCAATGCCGCAGGCATGCGCGGTTCCCGGAAACGCGCTCGCCTGAGGGCTCGCGGCTAAACGGAGAAAGCGATGATTCAACTCGACAATGTCACGAAGGTACACCGCCGCGGCCGCACCGAGGTCCATGCGCTTTGCGGCGTGACGTGTGAGATTGCGGCAGGTTCGTTGACGTTTATCGTCGGGCCGTCGGGCAGCGGAAAGAGCACGCTGCTGTATTTGATGGGCGCCTTGGACGAGCCGACCAGCGGCGACGTCCGGGTGAACAATCGCAGCTTGAGCGGCCTGTCGGGGCGCGAGCGGGACGCTTTTCGCCGCGAGCAGGTGGGCTTCGTTTTTCAGAGCTTCAACCTGCTGGCCAATCTCGATGCGGTCGACAACACGATCGTGCCGTTCATGCCCCGCGGCGTTTCGCACGAGCTGCGAGCGCGGGCCGTCGATCTTCTCTGCCGGGTGGGCTTGCGCGATCGGCTCGACCATCGTCCCAGCGAGCTTTCCGGCGGCGAACAACAGCGGGTCGCCATTGCCCGTGCGCTGCTCAAACAGCCGTTGCTGGTTCTTGCCGATGAGCCGACGGGCGAAGTCGACAGTCAAACCGGCGCGGTGATATTCGGCCACTTGCGCGAGTTGCAGGCCGAGCGGCAAACGACGGTGATCGTCGTGACGCACGACGAGCGGTACATACTGCCTGGCGACCGGGTGATCAAAATCCGCGACGGACGCATCGCGCGATAAGACCGGCGTGGGAAAATAAAGGCCGGCCGCGGATAGGGGCAACCGCGGCCGGCCAATTGATTGCTGGAATGCCTTTTTTCCGCGTTATTGGGTGGTCAACTCGATGCGCGGAATTTCGACTTCGGTCGCGTCCTCGGGCACCGTCACCGAATGTTTGGAGTTCTTGGGATCGGCGTACTTACCGCTGAACTGGTCGGCAGCACTCTCTTCGCGGTTCAATACGTCGATCTTGGTACGGTCAAACCACACGAAAGTCAGCACGTACTCGCCCGCAGGTGCGCCATCGTTTGTTCCATAGGTGCCGATCTCGAATTTCCCGTCTTCGCCGCTCTCACCGACTGAAACCGTCGGATTTGCCGCGTCTGGACTCTTCGGGACGAAGTTCACCTTGACGCCGTACCCGGGTTTGCCGTCGATGTACACCTCGCCGCGCACCGGAATGGTTTTCTTGGCATTCACCGGTTGCGGATTGTTGGTCCCGCCACAGGAGGCCAGCACCAACGGAACAATCACGAGCGCGCAAACCGACCCCACCTTCACCGCACTCGACATCTTCCGGCTCCATTTCCTTTGGATGAATTCATTTGAACTTGTGGCAAACTTCAGTAGCAGCGGTTTCAAAACTCCCCTCCCTTTCAGGGAGGGGTTGGGGGAGGGTGGCAGCGATCGAACGCTTCCTAACGCTTCAACCTTTCACCCCTCTCCCAACCTCTCCCCTGAGGGGAGAGGGGTTTCGGAATCTGTCGAAACAGCATGGAACAAATGCGGCAGCGGACTGGGCGAGGGGCCTTCTTAGGACCTCTAACAAAACCTCGAAGAAGCCCGGCTTTTTAGGAAAAGCCGGGCTTCTGGCGTGAGTCCCGTTTGAACGTCTTA
>JBBDVZ010000133.1:0-8139 GCA_040903115.1 Planctomycetaceae bacterium | reverse complement strand
ACTGCTTGGACGAACGCCCAAGCGGCGAAAAGCGTCGCTCGGAACTTCCGAGCGACGCTTTTGAATCTTCCTGTGCCGCGTTTGAGGCCCGTCAGGGCCTTTACGGAAAAATGCCGGAGGAGGGACTCGAACCCACACTCCCGGTGAAGGGAACTGGATTTTGAATCCAGCGCGTCTGCCAGTTCCGCCACTCCGGCGGGGTCGTCCTTGAGCTGCATTGCGGCGATTCTCTTCGCACGCACTGCAAAAAAAGAGAGCCGATCCTTCGAAAATCTTTCGCAAGAGGCGCCGCCCGATTCAAACGCGGGTTCGCGGATTTGCCGCGCGGCCCATGGTTCGATGACCGGTCGTCGTACCTTCGACCATCCTTAGGTGAGGCGCCTCCGAGGGGAAATGTTCGCGATTTTTTCCGAAAAAGGCAAGCCTGGGACAACTATCGATTAGCACCGGCAGCGGCGCAATAGCACATCAGAGCATCGCGTTGCGGGAGCCGTCCGGCCGAATTGCCGAAAGGAAATCTCAGGGGAGCGCATTGCGGATCGTCTTAATCAAATTCGGCCCGGCCAAGATCCAGAACAGCGCCCACGCGACGCACGCCGGAATCACAACAAGCATGACGATCGCCCAACGGCTCTTGAGATAGGTAAGCAGTCGTTTCATTGCTGAGTCCCCGAATTCAGCATAGGGCCAGCGCTCGGGATAATCAAAGGAGCGGCGTCCATACGCGGCGGCGATGGCCCGCCGCCCAACAAAAAACCGTCGAAGCTCGCCGGCGGCGCACAAAAAAGCGGAAGCCCCTGCATCGTACGGGGTTCCGCAAGAGGCGCCGCCCGGATTCGAACCGGGGATGGCGGATTTGCAATGCGGCCTCACCTTCGTTGACCATTAGTTCAGCCTTCGATTAGCTTGACGTGTGCATTTTCCAAAAGCTGTTCGAGCCTGATTTTCTTGAAAAGGGCAGTCACGAGGTAACTGGTGAGGTAACACGGTTCAGCGATGGGGAGTCGCGGATGGACACCGAAACTGTTGTGCTTGGTGCGTTGGTGTTGCGATCCAAACTGGCAAGGGAGTTCGTTGCCAGTGTTTGCTCCGCAGCTGGCGTGCTTTACAAGCCGCGGGCGATTCGGGAAGAGGCGAAGGCAAGGGCAGAGGCGAAGGTCATCGAAGCGAAGGCCGACATCAAAATTGCTGAACTCCAGTACCGATGCCAGGCGAGAATCGAGGATTGGGAGTTGCGGCGGCAGCGTAACATCGAGGCTGTCGTGCTTGGTGCCGCTTCGATCGTTGAGGGCAACGCGCTGCGACTTGAAGGTCCGGACGCATCTCAGCCGGAAGCTGGTGAACCGGAGAACCGAATCAATGACGATTGGGTGCACAAACTGTTTGGCCACTGCCAAGATGTTGGCGATACCGAAATGCAAACCCTTTGGTCAAAGATTCTTGCTGGTGAATTCGCGTCGCCCGGGGCATTCTCACTTCGAACATTGAATGCGGTTGGCCTGTTGAGCCACGAAGAAGCGAATCTTTTCACTCAGTATTGCTGTTTTGCGTGGAGGCTCAAGGGGCGCACCGTTTTCATGCGTGGTTACGGCGATCCATCCTTTGAGTGCTTTCAGATTCGGGATCGTCAGTGGGCCTGCGTTCTGCAGTCATATATCGATTGCCTCAACCAGCTGCAGAGACTTGAGAACTGCGGCCTGCTCAACCCTGGCGCTTTTGACCGCCCAGGGCTCGCGCCGCCTCCGCTTACAGCATCTTTTGGCGACAAAACGGTGTGTTTCACGAATCCAACACAATATGGCGACCGTTTAACAGAAGTCGGAGAGGAACTTTTCCAAATCTGTGGGGCAGTGCCGAACATGAATTACCTAGATTGGTTTATGCGCGACTACCCTGGAACATTCGTTGAGTCGTAATACACATTGCGGGGATAGGCTCGCTACCGAACACCGGTTACCCGAACGAGTTCACACCGCATCTGCGAAACGACGCTGGAGACACAACCGCGCAATAAAAAGCGGGAAGCGTCAAAAGGTAACACTTTCCGCAAGAGGCGCCGCCCGGATTCGAACCGGGGATGGCGGATTTGCAATCCGCTGCCTTAGGCCACTTGGCTACGGCGCCGGGATCAGTTTACAGCACGGATTGTTGCAATGCGATGATCCCCGTGGCTGCGTAGCCAGGCAGCGTGGGATCGGCGACGCCGCGCGGTGTCGAACAACCGCTCAGACTCCCGCACGATGCGAATCCTACTAGCGGCCAGGAGTTGCGTCAAGTGACGCTTTGGCTGCCGCGAATCGGCCGCGCGAGTTGTCAAAATCGCGCGCCCCAACTGCGATGAACTGCGGACTTGGTCGAATAGCGCAGGGACAAATCCGCGCGTCTCCCGTCGCCCCCCACCCCGACCCTCCCCTGCGAGGGGGGAGGGGGACTCGCGATCGGCGTCGCGATTTGAATTCGCGCGTCTCCGCATCGCCCCCTCTCTTTTTGCCGCGTCCCCCCATCTCCGCGTCCCCGCGTCTGCCTCGACCGCGTCACAACGTACTGCCTGGTTGGAGCGCTGGAAAATCACACGGCGCAGGAGTACGATCTTCCACTCCTCATTTCGGCCGATTCACGACAACGGCACGCCGCTGGACAATGACCCGGTTTGTCGCCACGCCATCGGATGGGTTCACGTCGGAGAGCAGCGAGGCTCTCGCCTTTGGCCGAATGACTGTCAGTCGAGAAGGTTGATCCCACCATCCGCAGGAGGCGCCGTCCGTCATGTCGAAGCCATCCCGAATTGAAGTCACCGAAACCGAAGCCGAGTTGGTCGCGACGGCACAATTAGCCGTCAGCCGTTGCAATTGGGTTGTCGGCGAATGTGCCGCCAAATGGACTCGTAAATTTGCCAAGGGTCGCAGCGACGCCGATTTTGGCGAGCAAGTGGGACTCAGCAGCGACCAGGTCTACCAGCGACGTCGCGTGTGGGAGACGTTTGGTGATGTTGCCAAGGAGTACCCGTCGCTCAAGTGGTCGCACTTTTACGTGGCCCTGAATTGGGACGATGCGGCTGATTGCTTCCAATGGGCGCAGGAGAACGAGGCGACAGTTGCGGAAATGCGTGCCTGGCGCCGCGCGACGCGCGGCGACGAGCTGCGCGAAGAGGCAGCGGTCGAGGAATGGGGCAACGTCGGGTCGGCCGTCAGTTTCGTGCCGACCCAGCCGACCCCTGTTCGCGACCCCGGCTCTTTCGGGAAGTCGGAGAGGCGGCCCGTCGGCAGCGGCGCGGGAAACGGCAACAGCGCCGATCCGGCCGAGACGGTGGCGACCGTGGCGCGGGAATCGGGTGGCGATTACGCCCCCTTTCGCAAGGGAGCGGGTAGCCCCGCGCCGAAGGATGACTCTGCGCACGCCGCGACCGCCCAGCGGCCTCAAGTGTCGGCTGGCCAGCTTGTCGGGCGGATCACCACGACGCTCGAGCGGATCAATGCCGCACTCTCGCCTGAAATGCTGCGCGACATCCGCGCCCTTCCGGAGAAGCAACGGACACGATTCGTGAAGGCGGTGGGCCAGTTGAGCTCGAAAGCGGCCGGGTTGATTTGACGGGCAAATAGTCCGCGAGTTTCCGCACTTAGGGGCACACATAGCTCACGACCTTTCCACGCTCCGTTTTGGGTTCGTCTGGAGCGTGCGGTTGCGTACAATGGAGGCCAGAGGCGGGTTCGCGACGCAGGCCCTGGTTTGGCCTGCGCTTCGGTTGCGGCCCTGCCGAGGCTGCTACTCCGCGTCGCGATCCGGATGACCAAGGCGTGGCCACCCAAAGCCGTGGGTATGGCAGCCGACGTCACAGTCGGCGCAGAGAGGCACGGATTCACCAGGAACGAAATCAGATGCAAATTCGCACTGTCTATCGCGGGCCCAATCTCAAACGGCACGGGTCGGCAAATGCCTGGCTCGTGGCCATCCTGCTGATTCTCACCGTTTTGCTGTTCTTCAAGATGATGGACGGCTTGCCGGGGCCGTTGTTGAATCCGGATGCCCAATCGCGACCCGTGACGGCCCGCGGAGACCTGGCCGAAGACGAGCAGGCCACCATCGCTTTGTTCAAAGCGGCGTCGGGATCGGTGGTGCACATCAATACGGCGGGGTTGCGGCGCGATCGAGTCAGCCTGAATGTTATGGAAATCCCGCAGGGATCGGGCAGCGGTTTTGTGTGGGACCACGACGGCCACGTCGTAACGAATTATCACGTCATTCAGGGGGCCGAGGTCGCCCGCGTGATTCTTGAGGACGACGACAACCCCTACACCGCGCGGCTCGTGGGTGCCGCGCCCGACAAGGATCTCGCGGTACTGAAGATCGACGTTCCCAAAAGTAAGCTATCGCCCATTCCCATCGGCAAGTCTTCCGATCTGCAGGTTGGACAAAAGGTGTTTGCGATCGGCAATCCGTTCAGCCTCGACCAGACGCTGACGACTGGCGTGATCAGCGGGCTGGGCCGCGAGATTATGTCCGTGACCCAACGGCCGATTCAGGACGTGATACAGACCGATGCTGCGATTAACCCCGGCAACTCGGGTGGGCCGCTGTTGGACAGTGCCGGTTTGCTGATCGGCGTCAACACGGCAATTTACAGTCCTTCGGGCGCGTATGCGGGCATTGGGTTCGCAGTTCCGGTCGACACCGTGAACGTCATTGTTCCGCAGCTCATCCGGTCGGGAAAAATCGATCGTCCCGGGCTTGGTGTGGCATTGTGGTCCGACACCCACGTCCAGCGACTCATGGAGCGGAACTCCCTGCCGAGGGCCGGCGCGCTCGTGCGCGACGTTGCGCGAGGGAGTGCCGCCGAGAAGGCGGGGATTCGTCCGACGCAGGAGCGTGACGGGCGTATTCTCATCGGCGACTTGATCATTGCGATCGACGGAACGCCCATCAACGAACAGCGTGACTTGTTTCGAAGCCTCGAGGGCCACCAGGTGGGCGAAAGCGTCACCGTCACCGTGCAACGTGCAGAAGAGCAAATCGATCTGCAGGCGACCCTGCAGGCGCTGCCGTCGGGTTGATGAGTCGTTGTTGACTTTGACTCTGCAGCAATTACGATCGGACAAATGCAGGATGAGAAGCCCGGCTTTTTCGGAAAAGCCGGGCTTCTGAACGCGGCAAAGCCGAAACCGTCGTGGCTGTCACATGACACAGGACCGCAGTCCGAATATTTCGCGACGCAACGGCGTGACGATCGTCGCGCTGGGTTCGGAGTACGAGAATATCGACGAGTCTTCTCTCGATGAGCTGACGAAAGTCATTCTCGACGTTGCCAGCACCGCCGATCCTCCGCGCATGGTGCTCGACCTGGCGCACACGCAATTTTTCGGGTCGTCGTTTATTGAGGTGCTATTTCGCGCCTGGAACCGCCTGAACGCAAGAGAAGGGGGACGGTTTGCTCTCAGCGGCCTGACCAAGTATTGCCGCGAGGTGATCGACACCACGCATCTCGACCGCCTGTGGCGGGTCTACGCAAGCGTCGATGAAGCCGTGGCAGCGCTTTCGGCGGACGAGTAAATGCGCTCGTCAAAATAAGCTGATCATTTTTTGGATAAATCTGAAGCACGAAATCCGAATGTCTAAGGAAGCACGAATGACCTAAGCACGAAAGAAGACGCGAGCCTTTCCTTCGTGCTTCGGATTTCCTTCGTCATTTGGATTTCGTGCTTCGTCATTCAACGAAAAATGCTCAAGCGATTTTGACGAGAGTCCTAAGCTGTGTTTGCGCGGGGACGACTTCCGCCGCCGTTTTATTTGCCGGGCGGCAATGTGCCTTTGAGTAGGTCCAAGAGGTCGTCGCCCGAGTCGGGGGTGTCGATCCGAAAGCTCACTTCGAGTCCGTCGATGTCGATCACCGTCATTGCGTGGTCGCCGATTTGAACAACATCACCGACCGTCAACTCGAATTCGCGAAATTGCTCTGGCAACTCGTACCTCCGTGTATGCGGCGGAACCGATGGCCGCGGCAAAACTTCCTTAAGAGGGTCTAACAGAATCGGATTCAGAAGCCCGGCTTTTATGAAAAAGCCGGGCTTCTTCGGCTTTCCGTTAGACGCTCTAACGATGCGGCAATGGGACTATAACAACCCGACTCGGACGGGGCAAACCGAATCACACCCCTAATAGTGAGTTGGGAAACAAAGTGGGCCGGCGTAAAATAGGCCATCGCCGCAACCGCGGGTGTCGCGGATCGACGGGGAAGCGGCATATCTCATTTCCAGCGCACAGGATGCGGCAGCAAATGCAAAGGCTTCAATTTCATCCGCTGCTGAAACGCATCCGCTGGGGCGGCACCCGGCTGGGGTCTGTTTTGGGCAAGCCGGTTGGCCCCGAAAGCGACTATGCGGAGAGCTGGGAAATCGTCGATCACGGTGACGATCAAAGCATCGTTGCCGCGGGCGAGTATCTGGGATGGACGCTGGCGAGACTTGTGGCGGAGCGAGGACGGGAACTTTTCGGCTCGCATCGGAGCGACAAGCAGTTTCCACTGCTGGTGAAGTTTCTCGACGCCGCCGATCGGCTGTCGGTCCAGGTGCATCCCAACGACGAGCAGGCCCAGCGCATCGATCCACGTGAAAACGGCAAGACCGAAGCCTGGGTCATCCTCGAAGTTGAACCCCAAAGCCGTCTGTACGCGGGCTTGAAGCAGGGCGTCGACAGGCAGCGGCTGCAGTCGGCAGTCGAGAACGGAACGGTTGAAGACTGCCTGCATTCCTTTCCGGTCAAACCGGGCGATTGCGTCTTCATTCCAGCGGGGACGGTGCACGCGATCGGTGAGGGCATTCTGCTGGCCGAAATCCAGCAATCGAGCGATGTCACGTTTCGTCTTGACGACTGGGGGCGGCTGGGCAGCGACGGCAAGCCGCGGGCGCTTCACGTCGAGCAGGCGCTGGCGTGCATCGATTTCGAGCGCGGGCCCGTTGACCCGGTGGCGCCAAAAGTCATTTCATCGAGCCGGCATCGACTCGAAGAATTGGTCGCTTGCGAATACTTTGTGATGCGGCGGCACACGTCCGCCTCGCCATTCCCGTTCGTCGCAGAAGACCGGCTGCGCGTCCTTATGATGCTGGAAGGCCGCGCGACGATCGAAGGAGGCGGCCAAAGCGATCAATTTCCGCGCGGACAAACCGTTTTGCTGCCAGCGATGGTTGATGAAACGACGATTCGCCCGGACGGCCAAGTCGTCGTGCTCGAGGCTTTTTTGCCCTAAAAACGCGGGTGCCATGGCCACGGCTTTGCGTGGCCATGTTGACGACGACATGCCCACCCAAAGCGGTGGGCATGGCACCCAACGTATCGAGGCCATCACACCGGCACGCAGCCTGGCTCTTGCCGCGTGAATTCGACAATCGTGGCGGTGAGCTCGTCCCGAATGTATTGCAATCGTCCTTCGTCCTCGACCTTCCGGCCGTCGAGACCGGTGACATAAAACACGTCGACCACCTGGTCCAAATGGGTGGCAATCTTGGCAAGCTCAACCGAAAGATCCATCTGGTAGATCATGCGCGCGATGGTGTAGAGCAGGGCGGGGCGGTCGTGTGCGAAGACGTCGATGATGGTGCAGCGGTCCGACGAGCGATTGTCGACCACCACCCGTGTCGGCAAGTTCGAAAGCGGCCCGCTCGTTCGGGTGGCGTTGTACCGCCGATGACGTTGAAAGAGTTCCGGGACGTCGATCTTGCCGAGCAGCGTATTGCGAACCGATTCAGCAACTTCGTCGATGCGCTCCTCGGGCACCGTGCCGTCGAAATCGTTGTCGAGCACCCGGAACCCGTCGACGACCACGCCGTCGCTGGTGGTGCTGATCTGAGCCGACAAAATCTCGAGCCGCTTGGCTGAGAGCGCGCCGCACGTGCGGTGAAAACAACCCTTGACGTCCCTCTCGAAGGCAAAGACGCGGTACTCAACCGTGTCCGTCTCACTCTCGTACTTTCCTTTCACAACCACCTGGCCCGGCTGAAGGTTTCCAATGATCGCCAGATCGGCGGCTATGCGGTCGGGCGGCGTGGTGCTCAAGTAATGCGGCGGAAACGTATCGAGCCGCTGGCGGATCCCATTCGGCAACTTTCCATCGTCGCCGGCCGACTCGAACGGAAGGACGGCCGCGCGCAC
>JBBDVZ010000132.1:0-8139 GCA_040903115.1 Planctomycetaceae bacterium | reverse complement strand
GGGCGATCTCGATGGTGATGGGCTCGCCGACGTCGTGGTCACCGATCCCGAATCGGCACAAATGATCGTTTACCGGCAGCAACGCGGCCGAGGGCTCGACGCGGGCAGCACGTTTCCAGGGCTGGTCGGGGCCTCGCAGGTGCGCGTGAGCGATCTGGACGGCAACAAGGCCGCGGAAGTGGTCGTGCTCAGCACGAAGGAAAAGACGCTGGCCGTCAGCCGCCTCGAAAACGAACGCCTGACGTTTCCAGACTCTCTTCCCATTGAACACGAGCCGGCGGTTTTTGACCTGGCCGACCTCAACGGCGACGGCCGCCCGGAGATCATCTACCTGGCCAAGGATTCCGGCAACCGCAAGTCGGCTTTCTTCCTGCACGCGCTCACACGCGACGCAACAACGGGCAATTGGCGACCGCTGCCGTTCGGTGAGGCCCCGCAAATCGATCTGAACATTTCCGCGACGCCAACGCGGCTCATGACGCTGGACGCCAAACGGGACGACCGGCCCGACTTTCTGGTGTTCACCGGAATCGACACCGTGCCTCAGCTATTTACGTCCAACGAAAAAGGCATTCCGGTCGCAGCGGTCGGCCAGCGGGGAATTGGCTTAGGCGAAATCTCGCCGGGTGCGGTTTTCCTCGGGCAGTTGACTTCGGCGAGCTCGACTCGACTGAGCTCGTCGAAGTCAGTCGAGCTGGGAGAACCGGCGATACTGGTCGCGTGGAAAAACTTTGCCCGCAACGTGCGGCTCGAGCCCAGTGGACAATGGCACGTCGTCGATCAGTACAACGCGTCCGAGTCGAATGCCAAGATTGTGGGCGCTGCGACCATCGACCTCGACGGAGAGCCGGGCAACGAGGTCGTCTTGATCGACGCCGGCGTGGGAAAGTTGCGAGTGCTACGCCGCGAGATGAATCTCTATCGACCGTGGCGCGAAGTCGAGATCGGCGCCTTCCCGTTCAAGTCGGCCCTCACCGAAGATCTCAACGGCGACGGCCATGCCGACTTGCTGCTGTTCGGCCGCGGGAAATTCGGCGTTGTGTACGCGGGACAGACCGACCCGGTGCTCGACGAAGTGGCATCGTTCGAGACCCGGCTGGAGAAGACGTTCTTCAGCGATGTGGCCGCCGGGGACTTAAACGGAGACGGTCGCGTTGACTTGGCGCTCACGGATGCGAGGTCGCATTTCATCGAGCTGCTCGACCTGGGAGACGAGCAGAAGCTGCGTCATGCCTTGCACTTCAAGCTGTTCGAAGAAAAAACGATCGCCCGCGAGCAGAGCGCCGGAACCGAGCCCCGCGAAGCCGTCATCGCCGACGTCACCAACGACGGCCGCTCCGACCTCATCCTGCTATCCCACGACCGCGTCCTCCTCTATCCGCAGGACGACGGCAAGTGACAGTCGAGTAGAGGATGCGGTAACTCAATGCAAACATAGCTATCCCCGCTGTTGTGTCTTCAGATGGATCCGTCCCACGTCGACTTCGGTGGCATCGGCATCGATGGTAATCGTGTACCGTGAATTGTTGGGATCTGCATACATCCCGTCGAGCTGGTCGCCCGTTTCTCCTTCTGCTGCAGCGCGAATTGCCTGCGGCTGTTTTGTGCGGTCGTACCATTGGAACGTCAGGATGTACTCACCCGGCGGAGCGCCGTCGCTCGTCGAGTAAGTCATAATTGCGAACCTGCCGTCCTGTCCCGACTCTCCGTAAGAGCTCGTCGGATTACTTGCGTCCGGACCACCCTTGGGCGTTAGGTCGACTTGCACATGCCAGGCTGGTTGTCCATCGATGTAAACCTCACCGTACACCGGTATGGTCGGTTTCGGATCGTGGGGCTTGGGGCCACCCGAACGGCCACAGGAAAACAAGGTCGTCGCCACGACAAAGAGCAGGCAGCCTCGTAAGCATCTTGCGACTTGCAGCACAATGAATGCTCCAATCTCCGCTTCCGCACGTTATCAACTTCGGTACGCAACCGTTTTGGTTAAACACCACCGAACGGATTGGTAAAGAGGACGTCGCACGACGGATTGCGCATTTCCTCTGCAGTATGCTCTGCGCCTTCACTGAGCGGAAATCTGATAGACCGCGGTGCGCGCCGAACGCGCGGCAACGTTTGCACTCTAATCGTTATACGGATCGGCCCCACCGCGAGTCAGGCTGGAACCAAAGACGCTAGCCGATATGTTCTCACTCACCGTTTTCACGGCGCCGTCGCAAAACAACTGGTTGACCGACCCCGAGTGAAAGCTGTAGGCCCCGCCTGTCGCGTTGATGGAATCGGGCTTCGCCTGGTTGTCGCAATTCACCAGGCAGGGCCCATACGGCCCGAAGTTGAGGCTTCCCGAATACGGCGTGCCGAACACCACGTTAGCGCCCACCGTGTAATTGGCCCAACCCATTTGTCCCGCGTGGTTCTGCCAGCATCCGGCATCGACGTAGCATGGAATCATGGCGGAGTAAGTAACAGGCAAGGTGGTGGGAAAGAGATACGCCGGCGGAACGACTTTTCCATTCTGCCACAACTGCTCGCGTCCGGCATGTTCACCAAGCAAGTAGGTGTTCGAGGTACCGTCGAGGATGCTGCTGATTCTGTTGACTTCGCCGACGCTGTCGGCGACGTCGAGAGTGGCCCAATGTCTCAGCGTGGAAGTCGATCCAGTCTTGAGCAGCAGGACATAACCGGCCATGCTGCCGGCCTTGTCACCGCTGGGGGGACTGCCACTCGGCCAAGCTGCATTATCAGCTTGGCCGTCAATGTGTTGATAAGCGACGTAGTCGGACACTCCGCTGGTGAAACTCATTTCGGCGGCAGGATCAAATTCAACGAACTGTATGACGGGCCACCCGTAGGCGAACCGGATCTTCGCTTTGGCGTCGGCAGCGCGCGGAGTCGTGGGACAAGCAAACACCGGGAGATGCGTGGCTGCGGGACTGCCGGAGTTGTTGACGCCCGCGGCCACACCGCCAGCCGCCTCGATCTTGTCTGCCAGCACACCCTGATCGATAAATGGCAGAATCGCCGTCGCCCAGGATTGCATCCACTCAATCGCGTTGATGCGGCTGCCAACAGAGGGCGAGCGCATTGCGACAATAAACGCTTGCGGAAACATGCGGTGCGTTTCGTGATAATTGTGCAGCGCCAAGCCCAATTGTTTCAGGTTATTTCGACACTGCGTGCGTCGGGCCGCCTCTCTCGCCTGCTGGACCGCGGGCAGCAACAGCGCGATGAGTATCGCGATAATTGCGATGACGACCAGGAGTTCGATCAACGTAAAGGCGCGCCGGCGGCGCTGACTTTGAGGCCCACACATATTGCTTCCCCCCAAATACCCAATGCGGAAAGAAAATCGCAAGACGCAACAACTCGCAAAGTTCAACCTGCTCGCGACCCGCGCGGCCGTAGACGAACGGCAGCCGACTCGGCGATGAGGCAATCTGTGAGGCGTTCGTCCTCGCCGCGATTCTCACAGGATCGTTTCTCGTGACGGTCCCGTGCCGTGCATTTCGAATTCGAAAGCTGCCATCAAGACTCTAAGCACGACGAATTGCCGGAACCGGACGCGCAAAATCGCTCAAAGGCAATAGACGGCAGGAAAGTGCTTCTTTGCGGAGACACGCGCAGGAATCACCTTGCTTTCACGGCCGGTCGGCGATCACAATAGCTACTTGTCCGGCGCGATGGTCGACAAACTTCACGGCTGGCGCGTCCGATTTGTCGCTGAAACGGGCTAAGTGGAATAGGGCCAATGGAACCGGCTGCGCATTCCGGATCAGATTCGGTCCAGGTGACGCAATGGGTGGAAGAAGCGCGCGTCGGTTCGGGCGCTGCAATTGGCCAGGTGTTGGAGTTTTGCCGTCACTATCTGCTTGGGGTCGCAAATAGCGAACTCGGCCAGGATCTTCAGGCCAAGGGTGGCGCGTCCGATCTGGTCCAGGAAACGTTTCTCGAAGCGCAGCGCGACTTCGCCCAGTTCCGAGGCACGACCCATGTCGAGGTCTTGGCGTGGCTGCGTCGCATCCTGCTAAACAACTTGAACAATTTTCATCGCCGTTACGCGGAGAGCGAAAAGAGGCGGCTCAGCCGCGAGCTGTCGATTGATGAGGAAGGCCCGCACGCTGCGGCCGGTCGATCGCTGGCCGCCGACATTTCGTCGCCGAGCAGCTTTGCCGTCGCCAACGAGCGGTCAGCCGCCTTGGACCGGGCGTTGGATCGTTTGCCCGCCGATTATCGTGAAGTCATCGTCCTGCGACACGAACAGGCGCTGTCGTTTGCGGAGGTTGGCATGCAAATGAACCGCACCGCAGAAGCGGCCCGCAAGCTCTGGACGCGCGCCATTCTCTGCTTGCGGCAGGAACTGGAGGGACAGATCGCTGATGGCTCCTGAACCGCATCATGATGCAAGAGAGCGGCTGAGCAATATTCTGGCAGCTTTCGATGATGCGCTGGCTGCTGGATTGCCAGTGGCCGACACGATCGCGTTTTCTGACTCGCTCACTCCGGAGTTGCAAAGCGAACTTCAGAGCGCACAAGAGTGCCTGCGGCTGCTCGAGCAGAAATGGCCGCGGTCCGATGCCGCAGACGATCACAATGCGTTCGATCAAGCAGCCGCCCAATGGGGGTCGTCGAGCAGCATTCCTCCAGCGCTGAATCGGTTCGAGATTCAGCGCAAGCTGGGACATGGAGGTTTTGGCGTCGTCTTTCTGGCGTTTGATTCCGTCCTGCACCGGCAGGTCGCATTGAAGCTGCCCCGTCCGGACAGATATTTGACGCCGGCAATCCGACGTCGTTTCTTGCGGGAAGCACGAGCGGCGGCCTCGCTGAAGCACCCGAACATCGTCGCAGTGTACGATGCGGGAGAGGTCGGCCCGTTGTGCTATATCGCGCAGGCTTTCTGCGAGGGGCCCACCTTGTCGCGGTGGCTTCTGGAACGAACCGTGCCAGTACCCCCACGTCTGGGAGCCAAGTTGGTGCAAACTCTGGCCGAGGCTGTCGCCTATGCGCATTCGCACGGGGTCCTGCATCGTGACCTCAAGCCAGGAAACGTGCTGCTCGAATCCGACAGCGATAGCTCGCCCCAGGATCCGCGCGTCCAGGGCGACGAATTCAACTTCATTCCCAAACTGACCGACTTTGGTCTGGCGAAATTGTCGCAGGCTGAGTCCACTGCCTCCGAATCAGCCGTATTCGGCGGCACGACTCAGTACATGGCGCCGGAACAGACTCAGGGGTTGGCCGACCAGTTTGGCCCTCACACCGACGTTTATGCCCTGGGCGTTATTCTCTACGAGTTGCTAGCCGGCCGGACCCCGTTTGAGGGCCTTTCAGTCGTTGAGACCCTGCATCGAGTCGTCAGTGACGAGCCGCCCCGACCGCGCAGTTTGCGTGCCGATTTGCCCCGCGATCTGGAGTCGATTTGCCTGAAGTGCCTGGAAAAGTCGCCGTCGCAGCGCTACCAAACCGCCGACGCACTGGTCGACGATCTGCGCCGCTTTCTGGCGGGCGAGCCCACTCACGCACGTCCCATCGGGCCCACCAGACATGCGCTGAAATGGGCTCGTCGCCGGCCGGCACTCTCGGCGCTCATTGCAACCATCGCGTTGGCAGTAATTGGGATCGTAGGCGGTAGTTGGTGGCACGCGGTCCAACTGCAATCCTCGCTTGACGCCAATGTGGAAATACGAATTGAAGCTGAACAACTGCGCGACTCGGCGTTGGAACAAAAAAGTCTAGCCGAGGATCGTGAACGGAGCGTGCGACATTACCTGTATGCCGGCGACATGCGCTTGGCATTCACCGCGTGGAAGAATTCCAATGTCGCCGAGATGAACAACATCCTGGAACGGCACGGACCTGGGCCCGGCGCTGAGGACCTGCGGAACTTTGTCTGGCACTACCTGTGGCGACTTTCCCACGCCGAGTTGAGGACCTTCGCCGGGCATCGCGGCGATGTTCACTGCGTGGCATTTTCTCCTGACGGGAAACGGTTCGCCACGGCGAGTGGGGACGGTACGGCAAAGCTGTGGGATGCGGGAACCGGGAACGAACTGGCGATTTTGAAGAGTCACGAGGGCGAACTGAATTCTGTTGCATTCTCTCCTGACGGAACGATTCTCGCCACGTGTGGCGACGACCGCACGATTCGGCTCTGGGACGCAGCCGGCGGGCAAATTCTATCGACATTGCTCGGCCACTCGGAAGCTGTCTTTGCGGTTTCGTTTTCACCCGATGGCCGGATTCTCGCCAGTGGCGGTCGGGAACACACCGTCAGGCTTTGGGACGTTTCGACCGGCAAGCAATCCGGTTTGTTGACCGGGCATTCCGGCGGAATCGAGGCGATCGCATTTTCCCCTGATGGAAAACTCTTGTCTACCGGCAGCGGAGATAAGTCTGCCATCATCTGGGATGTCGCGGCGAAAAAACCGCGGTCAACCCTTGCCGGCTCCGGGCAAATTGTGCTGTCGGTTGCGTTTGCTCACGATGGCCGCACCATCGCGGCGGCGGGCGAGGATCGCGCGATCACGCTTTGGGATGTGGAAACGGGCCGGCAGAAAAACACCTTGCAGGGGCATGGTGAAATTGTTCAGTCGATCGCCTTCTCGCCGGATGACCAATCAATCGCGGCGGCCGTGAAAGATGGCACCGTCTGGCTCTGGGACGCGTCGGCTGGTCGCGTGCTGCGTACGATTCGGGGACATGCGGGCCGCGTCTGGTTCGTCGTGTTCTCTCCTGATGGGAAGACCCTCGCGACGGCTGGTAGCGATCAAACGGCCAGGTTTTGGGGCGTCGACGATGACCGAGCCACTCACGTTGTTTCCGGTCCTCGCGGCTGCTTCGTCTTGTCACTAACCGTCGCCCCTCATGGAAAGAACCTGGCTGTTGCTTTCTATCACAACCGACAGATCGGTTCGCCGGAGTTGCGTCTATTTCAAATTGACGCAAATCGAATCAATCGCCTCGAGAATTGGTTGAGCGGTCCACATGGCGTTGTCGCCTATTCTCCGGATGCGCGGTGGCTGGCCGTCGCCAGAGGCAACAACAACGTGGAATTCTATGACGTGCAGGCGATGCGCTTGTCCGCAACCGTCAATCTTCCATCCATTCTGCCCGGCTCATTCTCGTCGATTGCCTGGTCTCCGGACAGCCGCACGCTCGCTGTCGTGGCCCCATTCGAGCGTCGAGTCTCCCTTCTGGATGTGAATGGCGTTGAGCGCGCGAAGCTTGCGGGCCCGGACAATACGGATTTGCTCAATACTGTTGGCTTCAGTCCCAATGGCACAACTTTGGCCGCCGGCACCGATCACGGGGACCTGACGATTTGGAATACGTCACCTCATCAAGCAGAAACAAGCGAATACAAAACGATCAAGGCCCATGAGGTTGGTATTTGCGGGTTGGCATTCAGCCCTGATGGCCAATCGCTGGCCACGTGCTGTCCGGATGGAACATTAAGGATCTGGAATAGCGAAACGTTGCTGCAGCAGGCGACCCTGCAAGGACATACCCAAAGCGTGAATAGCGTCGCCTTTTGCCCGGACGGAAAGACATTTGCAAGCGGAAGCAACGACGGGACCGTTCGGTTGTGGGATACGTTCACCTGGCAGGAGCTGATCACGTTGGAAGCGCACCAGGGCGGCGTCACTCAAATCGCCTTCACCGCGGACGGTCGGACTTTGGTAAGCGGAGGGACCGCAGCGGATGGAAAGGGCGAAATCGCGATATGGCGAACGACAAGCCTCAATGCGGCTCGAACGGTGAAGTGAATGCAGACTTAATGCGGGACATGTGACGGACTACGCTTCGTTCGCCGCGTAAATCCCGTCCATCATCCATTGGTTGATGTCGCCGAGTGACTCGGTCGGCAGCTCGTGGCCGGCGCGGCGGATGCGCATGGCCACGTCCATGCCCGTCGAATGCAGGAGACGGCCGAGGTGAATCGCGCTTGTCGGCGGCGACACGCGGTCGCGTGAGCCGGTGCCGATCAGGATGCGTTTGCCTTGCAGATCGCGATAGCGCGCGAGCACGCGCTGTTTGTTCGGAATGCGGCATCCATAGGCGATCGCTCCGCCGAACCATTCCGGGCGATGCAGCACGAGCCGCAGCGCCATCGATGCGCCCTCGTCGAAACCCGCCGGG
>JBBDVZ010000131.1:0-8145 GCA_040903115.1 Planctomycetaceae bacterium | reverse complement strand
AAAACCCGCAGCCGCGCGCGGATGAAGTTCCTCGTCGACAACTGGGGCATCGAAAAGTTCAAGGAAGAAGTGCTCAAAGAGCGGGCACAGTTGCCGCACGACCCGCGCTGGACGGCGTTTCTCAAAGACGCCGAAAAACCCTGGGAAACGCCGAGCAAGCCGCCGGGCGAGCTGCCGGCAACCAACGGCAACGAGGGATATCGCCGCTGGTTGAAGAGCAACATAGTCGACCAGCGGCAAGCGGGCTACGTGACCGCGACGGTGACTCTGCCGTTGGGTGACATCACGCCGACGCAGCTTCGCGCGCTGGCCGACATTGTCCGCCGCTTCACCAACGACACCGTGCGGACGACCGTCGAGCAGAACTTCGTGATCCGCTGGGTCAGCAAGTCCGACGTGCCGGCTTTGTACGAGGCACTCGAAGCCGCCGGGCTTGGCCAGCCCGGCGCCAGCAACATTCTCGACATCGTCGCCTGCCCCGGCACCGACACGTGCAAGCTGGGCATCTCGTCGTCGCGCGGGCTGGCGGGAGAGCTCAGACGACGGCTGGCCGAAAAGTCGTTCCAGATGGACGAGGCGATCCAGAACCTGCACATCAAAATCAGCGGCTGCTTCAACAGTTGCGGACAGCACCACGTCGCCGACATCGGCTTTTACGGCGTGAGCCGCAACGTGCAAGGCTACAAGGTGCCGCACTTTCAAGTCGTGTTGGGCGGGCAGTGGGAAAACAACGCCGGCTCGTACGGCTTGCCGATCGTGGCGATTCCCTCGAAGCGCATTCCGGAAGCGCTGGAGCGCATCACCGATTTCTATCTGCGCGGACGGCAGAAGAACGAAGGCTTCGCCGCGTTCGTCGAGCGCGTCGGCAAGACGCCGATCCGCGAGCTGCTCGACCCGCTGACGCAAGATCACCCCACGCACGATGCCGATGCCAGTTATTACTCCGACTGGTCGGACCCGCGCGAATACAGCACGGGCGACATCGGCAAGGGCGAGTGCGCCGGCGAAGTGGTTTCGGCGTTCGAGTTCGCCATGACCGACGCCGACCGCGTCGCGTTCAGCGCGCACATCGCGCTCGAAAAGGGCGACGCCCAACAGGCCGCCAAGGTCGCTTATTCCGCGATGATCAAGGCGGCCAAGGCGCTCGTGCAGATTCAATACGACGACGTCAGCGAGAACGACCCTGATGAAGTCGTCGACGAGTTCCGCGAACGGTACTTCGACACCGAGCTGTTCCACGATCCGTTCATGGGTCCGAAATTCGGCAACTTTCTGTTCGCGGCCCACGAGGACCGCAAGAAGACGCACACGCCCGAGTCGGCCCACCACCTGGTCGAGGAAGCCCAGCTCTTCATCGAAGCCGTCCACAGTTGCTACAACAACAAGCTTCGCGCAGAGAAAGTCAGCGAGCCGTCGGCTTAGATGAGTGTTCAGTGTTCAGTTTTCAGTGTTCAGCATGGAAATGCACCAACTGAAAACTGAACACTGAAAACTTTTCCAAATGGACCTCCAAAACATCAACGTGAAGGTTCCCGTCGAAGGCGACCTCAAAGTCGACCCCGGGCGATTCATCGAAGTCTTTCACCGCTGGGTGGCAAACCAGGTGGTCGACGGCGAATTGCTGATCGACGTCGCCGACTATCAGCACGTGCCCGCCGGCCCCGGCGTGGTCCTCGTCGGCCTGGAATCCGACTACAGCATCGACGAAACCGACGGCAGCCCCGGCCTGCGCTACAACCGCAAGGCCCCCGTCGACGGCACGACCGCCGACCGCCTTCACCAGGCCCTCGCGGCGGCAGCCACCGCCTGCCAACTGTTGGAAACCGAGTTCGCGAGCGAAGGCCCGCTGAAGTTCAGCCGCCGTGCCTTCGAGCTATTCATCAACGACAGGGCGCTGGCCCCCAACACGCCGGAAACTTTGGCCGCCTGCAAGCCGGAGCTGGAAAGCTTCCTGACCAAGCTCGTCGGCTCTCACGACTTCAGCCTCAGATTCGAGCGCGACCCCCGCCGCCGCTTCGGCGTCCAGGTGAACCTCGCCAAGCCGCTCGACTTCGCCGCCCTGCAAAACGCGACCGCATAGTCGCGAGCGCAAGACACCAAAACTGAGCCGGCTTTAGACTTGCCGATTCCATGTCTTAGCGAACAGACTTGAGAAGCTTCTTCTCTTGAAGTGCCTTTGCTTCCACGAGGATCCGCTCCTCAGCGAAATGTGGTTTTACGTCGCGTACCTTTCGTACAAGCTCAGAAATCGTTTGCGACGCAACGGGGGTCTCCCGATCGGCGTAAACGAGAGTGCTCGCAAGTTCTAATTCTGCCGACGAGCGTGCTCCAAACTCTTGAAGCACCCAGGCAATTTCCTCCGCGTACTTTTGGAGGAAAATAGTTGCCTTTTGTTGGATACGATCCGAAGCGGCTCCCGCTCGAATGTCGTAGCCATAACCTCCAGTGTGATCGACACGCTTCACGGTAACTGCTTCAAGCAACTCGGCGTAATCCAAATCCCCAAGCACATCTGAGTCGTACGGCCCGTAAGAATACAAGGTGAAGTGGTAGCCTAACGGCACATTGCGAATGGTTTGCAACAAGTATGCGCATTTCATAATTGCGGTCCGATTCAACGAGCCCTTTGGCGCTCGCTTGGACATCGCAGCGATGAGAGCGACCCGATTCCATGTCGATGTTTTCTCAGCCATTGCTCGCTCCTCCTAGAGCATTATCCCTTATCGTCCGTGCTGCGTCACAATCCTCTGGCCGAACGTACAACAAATGCTGTCGAATCGGCTTCATATTGCCGACAACGCTGGAGAATTTCGAAAGCGGTTCAACGCTTTTCGTCCTCGTCTCGCTGATGACGGGAATGTCCGTTTTACCAGTTTTGTACCAAGATTTCTCTGCCTCTGCGTCCCTGACGAGCAAGTTCCCCAACGCGGATCGGACGGATTCGAGCTGATCGAGGTCGTCGGCATTTGGGGATTCGGGCGTATGAAAGATCTCCCGATAGTGATTCCGGGATGACAAGCGTTGACCGTCGTCACCGCCCTTGCCATCGGACAGCAGGCCGAGAACCTTCCAGTCCTCCCAGGTCACGTAGTCCGCCAACTCGTTCGCCGTGGGTTTGGGAAAACGACCGTTCGGCAGCAGGTTGCCAAGCGCGCCCTGGAGGTGAAGGTCAAAGGCAACTCGCGTTTTATGGAAGTAAACCTGCGTGAACATGAAGTACCGCGCAAGGACCAATGCCTCGGCGGCATGCCAGCCGCCTTCGGAAATTCCCAAACGCGGTCCCTTGCCGTCCGCGCCTGGAATCGCGACGATCGTGCCAATCAAACGATCCAAATCGAAGCGACCGTATTGGACCCCTGCGTGCAACGAGTCGCGGAGCAAATAGTCCATTCGATCAGCATCCAACTGACTATCGATCAACTCTCGCCAGAAAAGTGCTTGTCTCGCACTGCTGCTCCCTTCAAGGATTGCAGCGACGTCGTCGGCTTTGAAATCATAATTGGCGTTGAGTGCGTGATTCTCGATCACATCCCTCAAATGGGTGCGAACAAGTGCAGCCGAATAATGCTCGTGCCGGTACGGGGTGTTGTCTTCCTTCAGCGGCATAAGTTCTTCAGCCGCATGCGAAAACGGGCCATGCCCGACGTCGTGAAGCAATGCGGCCAATCGAACCAATTGACGATGCCTTTTTAGGCCCTCGTCGTTGTATGCGAGTTCGCTTGTCAGAACCGGCATCGAGCGTCGCACAATCGCATCGTATAGCAGCGTGGCAGTATGCATCACGCCCAGAGAGTGCTCGAACCGCGTGTGCATCGCACCCGGATACACGTAGTCCGTCCAAGCGAGCTGCCGCACGCGACGCAATCGCTGGAAAGCCGGCTGCGAGACGATCTCCTTCTCCCAGTCGTTCAGGCGAATGAACCCGTGAACCGGGCATCGGATTTCATAAGTGCGATGCGGATCAGGCAAGGCAACCGTCCGGCAATCGAGATGCAAAAAGCGCAATCGTATTCAAAACGACAGCAAGGCTGACGGCGCACTATAATCTGAACAAAATTACACTGCAATAGCACGCAGCATTGGAAGCCGGCTTGACCGCTTACTCTGGCTTGAACGGCAACTCGGCCAACCGGTTCACAATCTCGACGGACTCGACTGACACCCGGATCACCTGGCCGACGAGGCGGACGATATATTCGGGGTCGTCGTCGCGGTTGGGGTCGGACGTGATGCCGGATCGCTCGTCCGTCTTGACGCGGTACTGGTCGATGACCCAATCGAGGGCCGAGCGGTTGCCCAGGCGATAATCGAAAGTTTCAGCGGGAATACCGGCGAGCGTCAATGAATCGTTGACGACAAGCGAACGCTTGTCTTTGGCAAGCTTCATTCGCTCAATGTGATAGCTGAGAGGCACACCGGGGCGTTCGATCCATTCGAGCTCGTACGGGTCGAGGCTTTCGTAGTTCAAGTGGATCTCGGCCAGCTGCTTTCCGGCTTTGGCGAACTCCTTGAAATCGGGCGCGAACGGAATGCGAGGCAGCTCTCGCTTCAGGTTGTCGGCATAGCGCTCGCGATAACCCGGATGATGGAGCAGGCCGTAGACGTAATGGAAAATGTCCCACTTGTCGAGCTTTTTCGATTTGTATCGCTTACGAAACTCCGCCAGCGCCCAGTCGGTAATGTTCTCGCGGCGATTCGTGCCGTCTTCGTTGTAAACGTAAAAGGGAAACGACTGCGAACCACCCTGGGGTAGCAAGTCTACAATATCCAGTGAAAGTAGCGCAAACATCGGCCATTCGGAGCCAGTCTTCAACCAGATTAATTGATTTTCGGATTGTGAATTCGTCGCGGGAAAAATGTAAGGAACTGAATATACTTCCGCGTTCAGAATGCGATCAAAAAAAAGATACCGTTTTGTAAACGGCCGATAAAGACATGTTCTAATTTTCCATTCATCGAAAGTGGCGTATGCGCCTCGCGATAAGTCTTGTTTCAGATCCCGGTCCCACACGACCGTCTCATAGTTGACGAAGTTGTCGACGCTAACGCCGCCACCTTGACGTCGGAAGCGGTCGACCTCCGAGTTGTATGCCTCGACAAACTCACGAACGCGCGTACCGAGCTTTCCGCGATGAAAATCATAGACGACTCCATCGCGATGCGTGGCCACTCCCAGGCTGTAAAGTTTAAAAATGCACTCAGCATCAGCGTTGGTGGCTCTCTTCGCATCCTTTGTCCCGATCGGCGTTAATTCCGAAAACTCCTCCGAATGCTCAGCAGCGAGCCAGGCGTGATTTCTGTCGGGAGAAAGCCGCGTCCACCTTATGGCGCCAACTGATCCTTTGGAGCTCAACCACGCAAGTTTTTGTTGTCGGCGCAGTTGTTTATTGACGCGATCAAACAAAATGATGCGTTTTTTGTGCGTCGATGAGCGCGTTGCCACTGTTATTCCGACACCCACTTGGATGCCAAAAACGTTGTATGCTGTCCCACTCATCGTAGGATTCTGTCGAACGTTTCCTTCAAGATGCAGATGATAAATGCAAGTAAAATCCTTCGTTAACTCACGTCGCATTGCATCAAACGCAATCTGATCGAGGAAACTATTGTTGGAAACGAAGCATACGATTCCATTTCTTCCGCCAAGACGGTCCGTTGCCCACCTGAAGAATTTGACATAGGGGTCATTCAGTTTGCTAACGCTGGTGGCTCGTGATGCACTCGCATACGTTTCCTTAACTCGCCGGTCAATTACATCGTATTTGCGATTCTTATTGTTGTCGTTTTCATTGAGCTGTCCGACGTTGTAGGGAGGATTGCCGATAATGAGGGTTATCGGTGCCTTCCTCTGGCGCATAACTCTCTTCGTATTTGCCTCGGTCAACGCGAACAAGTCATGCGCAGTGCCCGATAGGTCCAGCGTGTCAACGAAGCAGATACCCTCGAATGGTTCGTACTTCCCGGCCATCTCGAAATACGCGTGCTCGATGTTGAGCGACGCAATGTAGTACGGCAGGAGCATCACCTCGTTGGCGAAGAGTTGCTCGCGGTAAAACTTCGGCAGGTCTTTCTTCTTTACGCGACCCAGCAAATTCACGATGAAATTCCCCGTACCGGTGCAAGGGTCGAGGACGAACACGTCGGGGTCGCCGAGTTTCTTGCCGAACTCCTGTGCGAGCACTTCGACGACGCTCGCGCACATGAAGTCGACGATTTCCTGCGGCGTGTACACGATGCCGTGCGTGTCGGCCACTTTCACCGAATAGCCCTGGAAGAAGCGCTCGTACACCGTGTTCAGGAAGTGCTGCTTCTCCGAGAAATCCTGGATCGTCCGGGCCGACGCTTCGATTGCCACATAGAATCGGTCGAGCGACTTGAGAAAGTCCTGCCGGCTGAAAGTCTGTGACGTGAGCGCGTCGATCACTTTTTCGACCTCCGCCGCAATTACATTGCGGCGGACGAAATCGGGTTGATCGAAAATCGTGCGGATGAGTCGCTCGGTCAGCAGATGCTGCACGAGCATCTCATCGACGGCCTCGCGGCGGAGGTTCGGGTTGAGCGACGCCTTGCAGAGCTCGAAGAAATTCTCGAAGGCGTCGATGAACGCTCGATTGTGCTCGTGAGCGTGTTCAATCTTTTCGACGAGCCCCTTCGCCAGGTCGGGCACGCGCTCTTGGAACTCGTCGATCGCCCGGTCGAAACTCTCCAGGGCCGGCTCGGTATACCCGAAAAACGTGTTGAGAATGTCGCAAAGCTGCTGACGGTCGGTCAAATCGGCCCGTTGTGTCAGCTCGCCGTTTTGATATAGGTATGCCTCACGCGTGTCCTCGAAAATTGTGTTTGTCAGCGGATAGCCGCGGGCGATCTTTTTCCGGATTTCGGCCGCGAGATCGTCGTCGGTATCTTTCGCTTCCCAGTAGCCGCGATGACGATAGAAGTCGTCGCGGAACGTGCCGTCCGGCTCGATCTGGTTCTGCTTGACCTTGAAGCCGAGTTCCGGGATGAGCGACCAATGGACACGGCGGCCGGTCTCGTCGAGCAGGTTTTGAAACGCGGATCGGAGGGCGCCTTCGTGCGCGACCGATTGCTGGGAATATCGCTTGAGCGCGTCGTAGTAAGCGGCAACCGATTTGTGAGTTGGCTTGAGTAGCAACACGCTCCCCCAAATTGCGCTTTTCGCGGATCGAGTCTATGATTAAGCCAGCACGTTCAGCAACCGAAGACTGGTTTCGTTCGCTTTATGGACGATTGCATTCGCGGATCGACGCCGCAGCCGAACCAAATCGCCCGGCTGCTTGTCTGCAGAGAACCGTGCAGGGTGCCACTGCCTAGTTGCTTCAACTCAGCAGTGCTTTTCGCAGATGTCACAACCCGACGTGATCGCACTCGACCTGCAAATGCGAGAATAGGGGAGCACTACTGACCTCAAAGCGGTTCAGCAGTGGCTCCGGCGGATGAAATGCCCCCCACCCTGGCCCTCCCCGCTCGGCTGTCTTCGACCCTGAGGCTCAGACCCGAAGGGAGCTCGCCGCAGGCCCGCGAGGGGGGGAGGGGAACTGGACGGGGCTGAACTCGACGAAATCGTCGAGTCGTCCTCGCGACTCGACCGAGCTCGCCGAGGTCTGCATTCCCAAAGTACCAAGCCCGAAACGGCTTATACGTCACGTTTGACCGCGTCGCGAGTGCATTTTGTTTACTGCTTAGTGCTTCGGATTTCCTTCGCCATTGGTGCTTCGTGCTTTACCCCCGTTCCAGCGGGTTGTGGGGACCTTCGACGCCGACGAGCTGATTTTGTCGGCGGCGAATTGGTACAACCGCCACGTGATCGACAATTACGAGACCGGCGGGCGGCGAGCGGCGGCATTCGATCAAGCATATTTGCGGCACAGCCAGCCGCGAGCGATGCGCCGGAGGACGCTCCAAATCCCCTCCCCCCTTGCGGGCCTGCGGCGAGCTCCCTTCGGGTCTGAGCCTCAGGGTCGAAGACAGCCGAGCGGGGAGGGCAGGGTGGGGGGGCGCCTGCAGTGGGAGTGCCGACGTCGACCACCGACATTCGCGGCTGTTTGCAGTATCGCCCACGGCGCTCCAAGTCCCCTCCCCCCTTGCGGGCCTGCGGCGAGCTCCCTTCGGGTCTGAGCCTCAGGG
>JBBDVZ010000130.1:0-8164 GCA_040903115.1 Planctomycetaceae bacterium | reverse complement strand
CGCGAAGGCCGCGTCGATCCAGGCGCCGTAATTACGGGCGTGGACGACTTGTGGTCGATATTCACGAATGATCGACGCCGCTTTCAACTCGTGCCGCTTCCACCGCGAGGGTTTCGCGGAGCGGCACGACCAGACCGGCACGTCTTCGGGAAGCTGCGACGCCAGCTCGCCTTTTTCCTCGAGGCAACAGACCGCCTGCTGAAAGCCGCCGCCGCGTAGACCGCGAACAAGATTGACAAGGCCGACTTCGAGTCCGCCCGCGTTTAACGTGCGCACGACGTGCAGAATTCGGACGGTGCCGCGATCACTCGCCGACGCGGCGCGTTGCCGCAGCGGCGTCTTCATTTTTCGGCTAATTGTCGTCATCAATCCCAAGGCGCTCGACCGCCGCGATTTTGCGGAAAGCGGGTTCTCTTGGAAGGAATTACAGGCACACGCCCTCGACCAGGCCCTTGATCTCCGCCCCCTCATTAAAGTCCCAAACGCATTGCATCGCGTGGTCCGAGCGAATGAATGCCGAGGCTCGGGTCCTGCCATCCTCCTCTTCGATTGTTCGGCCGACGACCAACATTCCCCCCTCCGTAAGGCCCTGAAGGCAGGCACGGACTCCGGCGACAATTCGCTCATCGTTGAAGTAGCCGCGATTGAGAATGTTCATGGCGCGCACCAGATGATATTGCTCTGCCAGCGGCATGAACAGGTCGTGGCGCCGGAACATCAAGTTGGAATGGTCCTGCTGAGCGCGCACGCATTCCGGGTGCAAGAGCAGCACGTCTCGCACCCGGCCTGCCGCCAGCCGACCCGCCGGGCTCCTCGCTTGGGCCAGTATTTCCGCGGCGCGTGGAAGGAGCGAATAATCCAACATCCGCTTCAGCAAACAATTGATGGGGTACCGCCGCGACTCGCCCCGTTTCGCGCAGAGGGCAAATCCGCGTCCCACGTATTGCAACGCCGCCCCGGAAGAATCGAAAACCACGTCCCACTGACTCTCGGGAGCACGGACCACGAACAACCGGTCATAAAGATCCGAAAACTGAAAGTCGACGGCCCGGTGGGCGCGAATCGCGTTGAACAGCTCGAAGCTTGAGATTCCATTCGAGGCCGCAAGATCGTGCACCCGCAGCGTGTCGATGCCGACAAATCGCCGCCGCACGTCGTCGAGCAGCACTCGATCCAGTTCGCAGAACCGGCCCCGGCGCGTGGTCTTGTAGATGCCGTGGGCGATGGTCAACTGGTTGTACAGCCGTTCCAAGAGTGGATCGGCATCGCCGGTGTACGATTGTTGCAAATCCTCGAGCATGGTTAAGGCGAACTGCTCGCCACCGCTGCGCGGAGGAATATCCTCGTGGGGATTCAGGCGATTCGCGGCTCGTTTCCACATCGTCAATGACTCGCCTTCTTACGTGATGCAGTTCTCGTTGAATCCGAAGGTTCGGAGACGTCGGCGTCTTGCTCTAAACGCGCAGAGTGGCGGGATGCCCGTGATGCATTTCGCCGGGAAGATGCAGCGGACCGCCACCGAAGGCGACCTGGCCCGATAATGGATTCGTTCGAAGATTCGTGACCACCGCGTAATCGACGGCTCGCTCGAGACAGGCCGGCAGCAGCAAGACGAGAAACAGCTCCTCCGAATAGGTCATCGTCATCGTCAAGCCCGCCGTGACGAATGCAATGATCATGAGCTGCAGGCCGATGGCGGTCGAAATCAGGTCGGGAGAGTACAGCAGGTTATGAGCTTTTTTCTTGCAGCGACGTAAAACCCAGAATGCATTTCCAATCAATGCCAATAGCGTCGCCACGCCAAATATGCCGAGCTCGGCAAGCGTGCGAAAATAGAGGCTATGCGCGTCGCGGCCGGCGTATTCGGGCTGATAGTCGCCGATCACTCCAAAAAAGCGGCCCGGCCCGATACCCAGCGGGTGGTCGAAAAAGATTTGCGTCGCCACTTTCCAGAATTCGAGCCGCGATTCGGCGCTGGCGTCCAATTCCTCGGGAGTGACGAACATCGTGAAGATACGCTCCCAGAACAGGTCGTCGGTCAGCGAGTAACATCCAATGGCGACCACGGGCACCGCCCAGAGTAAATGCTTGCGAATGTTGCGGTCGACCAGCACCACGGCCGCCGCCCCAGCAGCGATCACGCCGAGGAACGCCCCGCGCGAGCGCGTGAGAATCAAGCCGTTGGCAATCAAGCCGCCGGAGACGAGGCAAATGAGCCGGCTGCTCCACGTTCGGCTCTTAAGCAGCAGCATCGCTCCCAGGATGCCCATGACGACAAAGTGTGCGGCGGCGAAGTTCGAATCGGAAAAGTCGGGGCCGCCGACCCCCTCCAGGCGTCCTTTGACAAAGTGCGAGGCCGGAAGCATGTAGGCCAGGTAGCCGAGATAGGCGCCGCCAACAATCAGCATGAACCACAGGAACCGCTCGAGGTCGAGCTTGGTGGTGACGATGTGAGTCAGCATGAACGAGAAGATGCCGATCTTGAGCATCTTGTCGAGCGGATGGATCGAAGGCTGGAAAATCGGGTCCGGGGGCAATCCCCAGATTTCGGTGAGACCGATGACGGCAATGTACGACCAAAACAGCACTTCCTGTGAGTGCAGCAGCGGTCCTACCAAGCGTTCCCGCAGGCGCGCCCAGTGGGCGACCGTGGACACAATGGTGACCACGCCGATTGTCAGCGAGACTCGCACTTGTGCAGACGCCAGCAGCTCGCCCCACCATTGTTTCTCGGGCCACACGTAGTAGTGCGCCATGTAGGCCACGATGCCCCAGAAGGGGTTGACCACGGCCGCCACAATCAGCACCGCAAAGGCCGTGAGGAAAAACGCACTCTGCAATCCCATGATGCCAACTCTATGTTGATGACCCGGAACGATGGGCCGGCGTGTTCAGTTGCTGGTGAAAGAAATCGAGAACGGCTTGCGCGACGCCCTGCCAACCCTCGCCGCCAAGGCGGTCGCTGATTGCCCGGCGGTCCCACGTTTGCGACAGCGCGCGTTTGAGGGCATCAAACGTGACATCCGGGCTATCGGGCGGCACGACGTATCCGCTGTGTGGGGGATCGACATACTGTTCATTGTCTCCGACAGGGGTCGTCACCACCGGCACCCCACAGGCCAATGCCTCGAGCACGGCGTTGCAGCAGCCCTCCCGTAATGTGCACAGCGCAAACACGTCGGCGGCGTTCAACCATTGCGAGACCATGTTCGGCGGCTGCGGACCGACGAGTTTCACCGTCGAACGCAAGCCGAGCTCGTCGATTAAGGCGCGCAGGCGGACGGGGTATTGTTTTTCGTATGCCTGGCCGCCGACAATCACCAGCACAACGTCGGGATGGTCTTGGCGCAGGCGTTCGACGGCCCGCACGAGTACGTGATGCCCCTTGCCCTCGACCAGTTGGCCCACTGAGACGACAACCGGCGAATGCAGCGGCAAATTCAACAGCTCGCGCGCCTCATCGCGAGACGCCGGAAAGAACTGCGAACGGTCAACGGCGTTCGGAATGACTCGCACTTTCGACAAGTCGACGCCCGCGGAGCCGATGGCGTTACGCAGGGCATTGCTGACGGCGATGATTCCGCGCGCCCGCGAAAACGCGTCCAGCAACTGCCCGCGGATCGACCGGTTCTGCAGATAAACCAATTCGTTCCCGCGAATTGTAATGAACGCAGGAATCCCGAGCCGCTCGGCGGCAAGCACGGCACCCACGCCCTCGGGATACCCGAAGTGGGCATCGATGAGGTCGATCCCAGTTTCGTCCCGCCAACGAGCCAGCACGGGAAGAATGCTGCGTGCGAGCCACCTTCCATCGAGATTCTTCATGACGCCGGGCAGATAGAACATGCGCTGCCGGTAAGACTGCGGAATATCGACGTCAGTCGTCCAGCCGACGTTGGGCCGGGGACGAAGCAGCGGGAACCAAGGCACTGGCTGGAGAATCCGCACGTCCGCGAGTGTCGCTAATTGCGACAATCGACGCGCAACAAAAACGCCGCGGTGCGGTTCAGCCCGCGTGGGAAGCAATTTGCAAACGCTGGCAATCCGCAGCCGGCGACTATTCGGCGTGAAGTCCGCGGACGACGAGCGTGCGATTGTCGCAACGTTTTCCATCACGTCGTCCTCGGCGGAAAGTCATTGGCGGTTTGCACAGGAACTGGCAGGCGCTTGTGTTGCGACTCCTCCAAGGCGTCGAGAATTGTCGCGACGCGGACCGACCAGTCCTCGCCCGAAGCCAGGCGCGATCGCCGCCGGTCGGACGTTATGTTGCGATCACCAATCGCCGCTGTGAGGGCCGCGACCCATTCGTCGACGCCTTGGGCGCAGCAAACGTCGGGCGAATAAGCCGCCGCCTCGGGCAGCGGCGACGATACCACCGGGAGACCGGCTGCCAGATACTCGAGCAGCTTGATGGGGTTCATGCTGCGAGTCAGCTCATTCAGCTTGTGCGGGATCACCGCGACATCGAAGCTGCGACAGTACGCCGGCAGATCTTCATGCGCACGGCGGCCGACAAAGTGCATGTTCGGCACGTCTTGAAATCGCGATATGTCGCAATCGGCCTGACCGACGAAGACGAACGACCACTCCGGCTTGCGTTTCGCGATTTCCGCCATCAAATCGAGATCCCACCACTCATGCAGCAGCCCGAAGAATCCGACCCGCGGTCGCGGAAGATGCCGGATGTCGTCGGCTTCCGGGTAATCGGGCGAAGCAGCCTGCGCGAAACGCTCGTAGAGAACTCCATGTGGAACGTAAATGGTGGTCTCGGGATTCAACGGACGCTTGGTCTCGTACAACCTGCCGCTGGTGGTGATGACAAGGTCTGACGATTCGCACATTCGCTTCTCGAGGCCGCGGATCGTCTCGACGTCGTAGCCGGGAAACGCGGAGAATTCGTCGACGCAGTAGTAGACTCGTTCTTTCTCGCCAAACTTGCCGAGCAGGTCGGCGACGTCGGGGGTGAAGCTCCAAAGCTGACGCTGCGCGGGAAGCCTGCGCAACACCCAGCGCAGCTGCAGAGCGACCAGGAAGCGATTGATCCGCCGGGCGAGCCGCGACGATGGCAGCGGCAAGACGAAGGGGGTCATCACCCAGAGCCGATCGCTGACTTTTGTCACGCCGCGGCCGATCTGCTTCAACTTGTGAACGATGCCGCGCAAATCGCGCCGGTTGAGCGAAGGCCGGCGCGACGCGTGCCAATTGACCCAGAGCACGTGACGGGTTTTTGCCAATTCGCGCATGACGTGATGCTTGCTGGTGGGATCGAAAAAGTAGTTGCTGGCGAAGCACAGAATCGTCTGGTCCTGCGGCGGGCTTGCCGGACGAACAATCTCGATCGCAGAGCGCTCTTGCGGCGCGGGTGCGGACGATTTTTCACCCGTGTTGAGCGATCGAGTTGTGGCGTCGCTGGTGAGCATCAGGCCGTTTCCATGTTCGCCTGCGATGGTTCGCACGGACGATTACGAGTGCACATGTTCGAGGTGCCTTTCGCTGGCGGCGGCGGATTCGACAAGCTCGCTAAAGGGTCGCAGGCACGCATCCCACTGGTGATTGTCTTCCACGTATCTTCGAGCATTGCGGCCGACTCGGTCGGCTTTCGACGGATCCGACAACACCGATGTGGTCGCGGCGACCCACTCGTCGGGAGTCTCCGCCGCGAGGACGTCTTCCTCATGGCAGACACCGAGGCCGGCCAGTGCCTGCGGCGAGGCGACTACGGGTTTGCCGGCGGCCATCGCTTCGAGAATTTTGTTCTGCACTCCCCGGGCAATCAGCAGGGGCACGACGATCACCCTTGCATTCGACAGGCTTTCACGAACGTCCTCAACGGGTCCCATCACCTCAACGCCCGCAATCTCACTGAGCCGTTTCACCGGTGGCGTCGGATTTCGCCCCACGATTTGAAACACAGCACCCGGACGGACTTCGCGCAGCCGCGGCCAAACGTGCTCGCAAAACCACTGCAGTCCGGTGACGTTGGCACGATAGTCGAGGTAGCCCACAAAAAGGCAGTCCACCGTGGGGACGGTTTTTCGCGGCGAGAAGTAGTCGAGGTCCACGCCGTTGCAGACGACGCTGCTGTTGGCCTGCGGGCAAAAGCGTCGGTATATTTCGGCCTCAGGCTCCGTACACATCACAACGGCTTTGGCCCGCGCGACGCGCGATTCGATGCGGCGCACGCGGTTGGCCTCCCAGCGAAAGAGCCACGAGAGCGGAAACTTCGCGCGATCGGCGTAGTCGCGCCATTTTTGACTATCGACGTCGACCAGGTCGACAATCGTTCGTGGCTCCAACCCGGGGCGCAGCGCGTATTGCACCATCGACGATGAAAAGCAAACGACGACGTCGAAATCGATCTCCTTGATGAGCGATTCTATGCGGCGGCGAAAACGAGCCGAATAGAACAGCCCCTCCGTCGCGCTTCGCCCGCTCAGCAGGTTCAGTCCGCCGCGGAGCCAGCGTCTCCAGCGCGTTAGCGGTTCCGAAACGACGTGCTTGCAGTGACTGCTGAGCCAATCGGCGGTGGCGGGGGGAATGGGCTCGTCGGCCAGGTAACCCAGAGAAACGTCGCCCATCTCCGCCAGCAGCCGAAGAATATGGAACGAGCGGATCCGATCGCCTTTGTCGGGCGGATACGGCACGCGATGACAGAGAAAAAGGATATTGCGAGACATTGGCGTCAATTTCACTCACGGCAGCCAGCGGGTCACCGTTTTGGCGGACATTGTTACCACGCCCAACGGCAGCCGCCTCCAAACAGCTTGTGCAATGCCGAATTTGCGGTTGCTCGGGCGAAGATCGGGAGGCGGCGTGCCGGCGGGCGAATACGTGCTGTATGCCAGCGGCAATGGGTCGAACCCCTGATGTATCTTGAAGCGGCAGCCTCCCTCGTTGTCGATTCGCGTGCGGCCGAAATCGAAGATCTCGAGTTTGAGTCCGATGGCGTGCTCCATGAGGCTGTAGTACAAAAAATTGCTGGCGTTGGTGTGGTTGTATCTCACGTCGATGCCCGCCCAGTACGGCAGGATTTCGTGCTGAAACCGGAATGAGATCACCCCCGCAATCGCACGGCCCTCGTGATACACAAGCTGCACGATGCAGCGATCGCCGAATTCGTGCAACAGTTCTCGAAAGAACGACTTTGCGTGCGGCGGAGAACCTAATCGTCGCAATGAAAGGGCATACAACTTGTAGAACTCATCGAGCAGCTCGTGGCCGAAGCGAGACTGCAAGCCAAACCGTTTGATTGCGTTGCGGACGGCCGCCCGGGCCTTGCGAGGATAAGTGTCGAGAACGTCTTTTGGGTAATCGGGAATTGGCTTGCGAAAACTGACGTAGTCGTTCTTCGATGAAAAGCCGGCGATCGGATCGGCGGCGCGAATCTCCGCGTAGCGAACCGACATGCGTTCGGCCAACAACTTCGTGCGGTCGTGCAGCGCGGTGGCGACGGCCTCGTTGACCGCCGATGCTCCGCCCGATACCGCGTAAGGAACTGAAATCAGCGCACGGCCGGTGAACGGGCCGGCAACTTCGAACAGCGGGAGCACCCCCATCAGGCGACCGCTGCCTGAGCTGGCGACGAGATAGCGGGGGCGATGCCGGTAAATGCGTTCGACGGCCCGCATCCAACCCAGTTCGTGAAAGGGCGAACAGTCGGCTGCCTCTGCGACGTAGTCATTCCACGCCCCTTCGTAATCGGGCGTCAGCTCATGGACCCGAATATCGGAATCGGTTCGCGGCAGTGAATGCACCGGCGGCCGGAGAATCTCAGACTGGAGTTCCATTCAGACAGGTTCCTTCATTCCATTGAATTTACTACCAACGCCTGCGGCTTCGGCGACACGACCTCGCCTTGCCGGTGAGTCGCGAAGTTCCAAACACGACTCCAAAACCTCGTTGACGCATGCGACCTGGTGACAGCGATGCAGTTCTTCGAGCGGACGAGAGGGGCCCTCACGCCGCTCAGGACCGAGTGTGATTTGACGCAGCGCCGCAAGAATCGCCGGCGGATCATCCGGGGCCGCAGCGACAAAACTCCGCGCGTAACCTTCGAGATACGGTTGGACCGGCGAAGACGCGCCAAACAGAGACAAGATTGGCTTTTCCAGCGCCAGGTATTCGAACAGCTTGCCGGGGATCTGCAGCATCTGTGCGTCGGCGT
>JBBDVZ010000129.1:0-8167 GCA_040903115.1 Planctomycetaceae bacterium | reverse complement strand
TTCCCAAGCTCTGCTTGGGAACCCACTGTCTCGAAGCTCGACTCGACTGAGCTCGTCGAAGTCTGCTTCGAGTGCAGTAGGACGGGAAGCGGACTTCGGCGAGCTTAGTCGAGCCGAGCTTCCAGGGAGTGCGTTCCCAAGCAGAGCTTGGGAACGAGATGAAAATTCCTGGATTCCTGAGTTCCTTAGAGGTTTTTCTGGTCTTCTGATTCGTGTCGATTCGCGCAATTCGTGGGCTCTCGTATCTGAGCCATCCGAGTCATCCGTGGTTCAATTGAAATCAGCACAGTGAAAAGAATTCTCGAACAAGGGCGGATAATGCTTGCTCGAACGCGGTTGCTATTCTTGATCGTGGCGACAACGGCGGCTGCGGGATGCGGCGCGGCGGTGGCCGGCGACTGGCCGACGTGGCGCGCCAATGCCGGCCGGACGGCGGCGACAAGCGATGCGCTTCCGTCGCAGCTCGCGCCTGCGTGGATGCGCCAGCTTCCGGCCCCGCGGCCCGCGTGGCCCCAATCGCAAACCAAGCTGCAGTTCGACCGCTCTTACGAGCCGGTTGTGGCCGGCGAAAAGCTGCTCGTGGGCTCGATGGTCAACGACAGCGTGACCGCCTATAGCACAAAAACCGGCGATGAGCTGTGGCGGTTCTATACCGACGGGCCGGTGCGCTTCGCGCCGGCCGTCGAGTCGAACCGCGTGTTTGCCGTCAGCGATGACGGGTATCTTTATTGTCTCGACCTCGAAAACGGCGAGCTGTTGTGGAAGTTCAACGGCGGACCGGCCGACCGCGCCATCATCGGCAACGACCGATTGATCTCTTCGTGGCCCGTTCGCGGCGGCGTGGTCGTCTCCGCAGGGGTCGCCTATTTCAGCGCGAGCATCTGGCCGTCGATGGGCATTTTCATGCACGCCGTCGATGCCGAAACCGGAAAACCGATCTGGACGAACAGCGAGATCGGATCGCATTACACGGTGCACCCGCACGGGGCCTCGGCGTTTGGCTCGGTCGTCCCGCAGGGATACCTGGCGGTTGCGGGTGACGCGCTTGTTGTGCCGGGCGGACGTTCGCTGCCCGCCGTTTTCAACCGCAAGACGGGCAAGCTCAACCATTTCGATTTCGGCGGCAAGTCGAGCGGCGGATACGACGCGATGGCCAACGACCAGGTTTACCTGGTGCGCAACGACCTTTGCCAGATTTCCGACGGAAAGACCATCGCACAGGTCGTCGCTTCGGTGCTCGACGGCGAAATGATCATCGGCTCGTCGGGACCGGAGGGCTCGATACAACTCCAAACGTGGGCCGGCAAAGTCGCGGAAGTCGAATTCAAAGATCGCAGAGGACGGCCGCAAACTCGCATCGACTTCACGCCGAATAAAAAGCACACGGTGGCAACAACCGCCGGCGGGCCGCTGCAAGTTCACTTCAAGGCGGGCAACGTCGTTTACGCGTCCGGCGCCGGGCAAGTGTTTGCAATTCCCGTCGACGCATCCTCGCCGCCGACCGAGCCGGTGAAACCGTCATGGTCTGCGAAGGTCGAAGGCACGGTTTGGCGCATGCTGGCGGCCGACAACCGGCTGTTCGTCGTCACCGAAGAAGGCTCAATCACCTGTTACAGCGAGAAGGCCGATGCGCTGGTCACCCACAAACTCGAAACGGAGCCATTAGCCTCGGGCGCCGATCGATGGGCGCGGGAGGCCGCATCGCTGTTGAGCATCGAGGGCGCGGATGAAGGGTATTGCCTGGCGTTGGGCATCGGTTCCGGCCGCCTGATCGAAGAACTCATCCTGCAGTCGAAACTGCGCGTGATTGCCATCGACGCCGATCCAGAGCGCGTCGACGAATTCCGTCGCAGCATGGAGCGCCGCGGCTTGTACGGCACGCGCGTCTCGGCACACGTCGGAAACCTGCGCACGTTCGCGTTCCCGCCGTACCTGGCGAACGTGATCGTCTGTGAGGATCTCGCTGCCGCCGAGTTCGAGCCGACGATGGACGTGGTGAAGAAGCTCTTCCATCCCCTCCGGCCGTACGGTGGTGTCGCCGCACTGCCAATGCCGGAATCCGATCACGCAGCGTTCGCCGCCACCGTCGCGCAAGCGAGTCTTGGCGGCGTGGAAGTGAGTCGCTCGGGTCATTTTTCGCTGTTGACGCGGGCCGGCGCGCTGCCCGGCTCGGGCACGTGGACGCATCAATACGGCAATTCGTCCAACACGGTGGTCTCGCAAGACCGGCTCGTGAAAGCGCCCTTGGGGCTGTTGTGGTTCGGCGGTCCTTCGAACGACAAGGTGCTGCCCCGCCACGGACACGGACCTTCGCCGCAAGTTGCCGGCGGGCGACTGATTATCGAAGGGCCCGATATGCTGCGAGCCGTCGACGTTTACACGGGCCGCGTGCTTTGGGAAAAGGAGCTCAAAGGCGTCGGCAAGTATTACGATATCACCAGCCACTTCCCGGGCGCGGGAGAAATCGGCAGCAACTACGTGACGCTGCCCGACCATGTGTACGTCGTTTATGGCAGCGAGATTGTCGAGCTGGATGCAAGCACGGGCGAGCAGTCGAAGTCGTTCAAGCTCAAGGCGGGCGCCGACAACAAACATCCATACTGGGGATATGCCGCCGTCGATGGCGATTTGCTCGTCGCGACGTCGAGCCCGGTCGCAGTCGAATCGCCCGAGGAAAAACCCGCGCCCAAACCAGCCGCGTCGGACCACAAACCGCTCATTCCGCAAAAATCGCAATGGCAGTATCTGGCCGGGACCGAACCTCCGGAGAACTGGACGTCGCCTGATTTCGCCGCCGAAGGTTGGAAAACCGGCGAGGCGGGATTTGGATACGGCCATCAGGGGAACGAGACGATATTGCGCGACATGCGCGGCAACTATCAGCGTGTGTATCTTCGCAAGACGTTCGAAACCAAAGAGATCACCGATGCTTCTCTGCTGGCGCTCATGGTGGACTATGACGATGGATTCATCGCCTACTTGAACGGCACCGAGATTGCCCGCGCTAACGTGAAGCAAGGCAGCGGGGCCAAGGCCGGAATCGTCGAATCTCACGACGCCGGCAAGCACGAGACGTTCGACATCAAAGATTTTCGCAAGCTGCTGCGCGACACGACGAACGTGATTGCCTTCGAAGGCCACAACAAGGGCATCGGTGGCAGCGACTTCGTCCTGGACCCGTATGTGGTTGCCGCAACCGGGCCAGCGGCAGTCGTCAAAAGCCCGCCGAAGGAAGAAAAACCCTCGCCCACCGTGCCTCTCAGCAGTGCGCTCAAGGACGTGCAATATTCGGCGGCCAGCCGGCGAATTGTCGTCTATGAACGACACACGGGCGAACTGTTATGGAGCCGCGAAGCCGTCTACAGTTTCCGGCACAACTGCATCGTGCTTTCCGGCAACACGCTCTTCTGCATCGACGGCATGACGCCTGCCAAGCTGCAATCGCTCGAGCGGCGCGGCGTCAAACCCACGGCCAAGGCGAAGCTGCTGGCGCTCGATGCCCGCACCGGCGACGAAAAATGGAGCACCGACCAGGACGTCTTCGGCACATTCTTGAATTATTCCGCGCAGCATGACGTCCTGGTGCAGGCGGGCAGCGCTTATCGCGACCGCGCCAAAGACGAAGTCGATAAAGGCATGGTCGCCTATCGCGGCTCCGACGGAAACGTCTTGTGGAAAGATCTCGAGCTCAGTCATGGCGGCCCCTGCCTGCTGTGGCGCGATAAGATCATCACCAACGGCATGGGAGGATTCCAGCTCGACCTGATGACCGGCAAACGCACGGGATGGACCTACAGCCGCATGCACGGCTGCAACACGGCGGTCGGCAGCGAGAACCTGCTCACATTCCGCTCGGGCGCGGCTGGTTTCTGCGATTTGGCGGGCGACAGCGGCACCGGCAACATCGGCGGTTTCCGCTCGAGCTGCACGGCGAACCTGATTGCCGCCGACGGCGTGCTCAACGCCCCCGATTACACGCGAACCTGCGTCTGCTCTTATCAGAACCAGACGTCGCTCGCCCTGGTCCACATGCCCGAAGCCGACTCGTGGACGTTCAACAGCGAGCGCGACCTCGCCGCGGCGCCATTGCGGCTGGGCGTGAATCTCGGCGCGCCGGGCGACCGTCGGGCCGCCGATGGAACGTTGTGGCTCGAGTACCCGAGCGTCGGCGGACCGTCACCCGCGCTGCAGATCGAAGTCAGCCCCGCCAACCCGCAGTGGTTCACGCAGCACTCGTCGGCAATTTCGGGCGACGGACCAGCCTGGGTCGCCGCCTCGGGAGCTCGCGGACTCGATTCGATCAAGATCAAACTGTTGCAGAACGACAACAAGCCCGCGTCGTATACGGTCCGGCTGCACTTTGCCGAGCCGGACGACGTGCGACCCGGCGATCGCGTGTTCTCCGTCAGCTTGCAGGGGGAAACGGTTTTGAAGGACTTCGACATCGTTCAAACGGCGGGCGGCCGCGATCGCGCGATCGTCAAAGAGTTTTCGGGAATCAAGATCGACTCACGGTTGGATGTCGCGCTGGCGTCGACGAACCGCTTGTCCAAACACCCGCCGGTCCTTTGCGGGGTTGAAATCCTCGCGGAGTAGCAGTTTGAACTCCCCTCCCTTCCAGGGAGGGGCTGGGGGAGGGTCGAGACGCTGAATCGTCTCACCCTTGGGATGGTTACAACATGACGCAACATCGCGGTATCGCCAGAATCGCATTGCTGCTGGTTCTCGGTTCGGTGACGGCCATCGGCGTTTTGAGTTGGCTGTTGTTGGCCAACACCAGCCGGCCGCGCGCAGGTTCGCTCGTGATGTACTGCGCCGCGGGAGTGCAAAAGCCGGTCGCCGCCGCGGCCGAGGCCTATCTCGAGGAACTTGGCGTCGAGGTTCAAATTCAGTACGGCTCCAGCGGCAGCCTGCTCAGCGCGATCGAGGTTGCGAAAAAGGGTGATTTATTTCTGGCCGCCGACGAAAGCTACATCGCGATCGCGCGTGAAAAGCACCTGCTCGATGAAGCGATTCCCGTCGCCCGCATTCGCCCCGTGATTGCCGTGCAGAAGGGCAATCCGAAGAAAATCCACGCGCTGGAGGACATGTTGCGCGGCGACGTCACGATTGCTTTGTGCGACACCAGCGCATCGATCGGCAAGCTCACCAAAAAGCTGCTCGAACAAGCAAAGCTTTGGCAGAAATTCGAAGACAAGTCATCGGTAACGGCCGGCACGGTCAACGAGGCCGCACTGAAAGTCGCCGTTGCCGCGGTCGATGCCGCCTTCATTTGGGACGCCAACGTCCGCCAGGATCCCAAGCTCGAAATGGTCACGGTCCCCGCGTTCGACTCGGCCGTTCAGCAGGTCATGGTCGGCGTCCTCAAGAGTTGCGACCACCCGGCCGACGCGCTGCAGTTCGCCCGCTACCTGCAAGCCCCCGAGAAGGGGCAACCGCTGTTCGAAAAGTTCGGCTACGAAACCATTTCGGGCGACCCCTGGGAGCTTACGCCGAAACTCCGCGTCTACAGCGGCGGACTCAATCGCATCGCAATCCAAGACACGATCGAAGAGTTCAAAATGCGCGAGGGCGTCGAAGTCGATGAAATTTACAACGGCTGCGGCGTGCTGGTCAACATGATGAAGGCCGGAGATGTCCCCGACGTTTACTTCGCCTGCGACACGTCGTACATGACGCAAGTCGGCGACAAATTCGGCTCGCCGCGCGACGTCTCCGAGGTCGACATGGTCCTCATCACGGCGAAGGGCAATCCCCATCGCATTCAGTCGCTGAGCGACTTGACCCGGCCCGGGCTCAAAGTCGGCGCGGCGCACGAATATAACAGCGCCCTGGGCAAGCTGACGAAGGACCTGCTGCAAAGCCTGAACCTGTACGACTCGATCAAGCCGCAGATCAAGGTCGATCCCGCGACGGCCGACGTGCTGGTCAATCAATTGCGCGTCGGCGCGCTCGACGTCGCCATCGTCTACCGTGCCAACGTGGCCAAAGTGCGCGACACGCTCGAAATCATCGACATCAGCCAGGGCCATCCGACCGCCGTGCAACCCATCGCCGCGTCGATTCAGTCGAAGCACAAGTACCTGGCCGAGCGATTGATACGGGCCATAACGTCGGCACAATCGCGGCCGCGCTTCGAAGTCATGGCGTTCCGCTGGCGAGTCGACGCGGAGCAGCCATGAGCGTCGCGCCCAAAAGAACGCCGTCGCCGGAATCGTTCCGCCCCCGCTCCGACGTACTGTTTTACCTGTCTTTCGGCATCATCGGCGGCACGTATATCGTGCTGATTGTTTTGATGCTGGTTGCCGAGGGGTCTTACTCGACGGTCGAAAGCTTCACCAAGGCCCTCGGCAATCGCAACGTGCAGTATTCGATTCGACTCAGCCTGCTCTCGTGCACGCTGACGACGATTCTCTCGCTGTGGGTAGCGGTCCCCATCGGCTACCTGATGTCGCGACACAATTTTCGCGGCAAGGCGTTTATCGATGCCGTGCTCGATATTCCCATCGTGCTGCCACCGCTGGTCATCGGGCTGTGCCTGTTGATCATGTTTCAAACTCCCCCCGGAAAAGCCGTCGAGGCGGGCTTCGAACGCATTACGGAGTATCTGTTCGGCAGGAAGATCGGCATCACGTTCGAGGTTCCCAGCGTGATTCTCGCGCAGTTTATGGTGGCCTGCGCCTTCGCCGTGCGAACCATGCGGGTGACGTTCGATCAGATTCATCCCCGCTACGAAAAAGTCGCGTTGACGCTGGGCTGCAATCAAAGCCAGGCCTTTTGGCTGGTGATTTTCCCGCAGGCCTCGCGCGGTCTGCTGGCCGCCGCCACTTTGGCCTGGGCCCGCTCGCTGGGCGAGTTCGGCCCGATTCTCATCTTCTCCGGCGCCACCCACATGAAGACCGAGGTGCTGCCCACCACCGTTTACCTCGAAATGCAGGTCGGCTCGATCGAAGGGGCCGCCGCCGCGTCGCTCATCATGGTGATTGCCGCGATGGCTGTGTTGATTGTCGCGCGCGTCTTCGGCTTGAAACGGATGGCCATCTGAACGGAGCGGCAACCATGCGCGTGAATGTCGTTTATGCCGCCCAGGTCAAACGGGCCGCCGGCGTGGCTTCGGATGAGTTCGAGCTGAAAGGCCCCTGCACGGTTGCAAAACTGTTGAGCTCGATCGTCGAGACGCGTGGCGAATCGATCCGCGAACTGTTGCTCGATGCGTCCGGCTCGCCGCGCAAATCGCTGCTGTTGTTCGTCGGCGACAACCAGGTTTACGCCGACGCTCACGTCGAGCTCCGCGACGGCGATACCGTGACGATCATGACCCCCATTTCCGGCGGTTGAAACCAACTCCACAAAATCGAACCGGTCGATGCCCACACCCCAGTCGCTCAACGACGAAGAACGCGCCATTTACGAATGGCAAATGTGGGTCCGCGATTTCGGGCAGGCCGGTCAGGAACGGCTCAAGGGATCGGCCGTGCTCATCTCGCGCGTCGGCGGCTTGGGCGGCGCCGTCGCTTACCAGCTCGCGGCCGCCGGCGTGGGAAAGCTCGTGTTGGCCCACGCGGGAAACGTCAAGCCGAGCGACCTCAATCGCCAGCTTCTCATGACGCACGACTGGCTGGGCAAGCCGCGCGTCGAGATCGCCGCGCGCCGCTTGAAAGAGCTGAATCCCCGCCTCGCCGTCGTGCCCGTCGCGGAAAACGTGAACGAGCAAAACGCCGCGAGCCTTGTCTCGCAGGTCGATCTCATTGTGGATTGTGCGCCGCGATTCGCGGAACGATTTTTAATGAACCGCGAAGCCGTCCGGCAAAACAAGCCGCTCGTCGAGTGCGCGATGTACGAGCTCGAAGCGCAACTCACGACCGTGGTGCCGGGGCGCACGCCTTGCATCGCCTGCATCTATCCCGAAGAGCCACCCGCGTGGAAGCGCGAGTTTCCCGTCTTTGGAGCAGTCGCAGGGACGATCGGCTGCCTGGCCGCCATCGAGGCGATTAAGGTGCTCGCCAATTTCGCAAAGCCCCTGCTCGGGCAAATGCTCACCTGCGATCTGGCCGATATGACGTTCCGCAAGCGGGCCATTCACGCGCGCCCCGACTGCCCGGTGTGCGGCAAGGGCGAGCGGCCGGCATAAGCCGGCTGGTTGATCGGAGAACCAGCCGGCTAACAC
>JBBDVZ010000128.1:0-8175 GCA_040903115.1 Planctomycetaceae bacterium | reverse complement strand
CGAAGCGGAGCTTCGCGAAAATGCGTTCCCAAGCAGAGCTTGGGAACGAGATGAAGCAAAGCTTGGGAACGAGATGAAATCGCTTGACACCATGGACGTGCTGCCTCGGGAGAAAGAGTCGACGATGTCTGCAAATCTTGCCGCCATGCATCGCGAAACCTGCGGGCGACTGGGCTCGCGCGCGGCGCTGCGGTTCAAGCGCGACGGGCTGTACCACGACGTCTCGTGGAGCGAGTACCGTCGCCAGGCCGATCGTGCCGCCGCCGGTCTGATCGGGCTGGGCGTGCAACTTGGCGACCGCGTGGCGATTCTTGCCGAGAACCGCTACGAGTGGCTGATTGCCGACCATGCCATGCTGTCGGCGGGAGCGGTGACCGTCCCGCTGCACGCGCCGCTCAGCCCGCAGCAGGTCGAGTACCAGGTCGGACACAGCGATGCGCGCGGCATCATCGTGGGCAACCAGGCGCAGGCCGACAAGGTGGCGGCCGTCTTGAAGTCGCTGCCGCGTCTCGAGTTTGTGATCTCATTCGATCCAATCAAACCCGTCGGTTCGCTGAAGACCCTCACGTGGGAGGGAGTCAAGCACCGCGGCGCGCTCCGAGGAGAAGCGGGAGCGCGCGAGGTTGCCCAGCGAGAAGCGCAGCTCACGCCGCAGTCGCTGGCGACGATCATTTACACCAGCGGCACCACGGGCAATCCCAAGGGCGTCATGCTCTCGCACGGCAACCTGCTTTCGAATTCCGAAGCGACGATGTACATCTCCGACATGGAGTCCAGCGATACGCTTTTGAGCTGGCTGCCGTACAGCCATATCTACGCGCGGACGTGCGACCATTACGTCACAACCATCACGGGCATGACGGTCGCGCTGGCCGAGTCGATCGACACGCTGATCGTCAACCTGCTTGAGACCAATCCGGCATGGATGACCGCGGTGCCCCGCTTTTATGAAAAAGTGTGGATGTCGGTCGAGCACTACCCGGCGTCGAAGCGCAAAAGCGAGTTGCGGAAAATCTTCGGCTCCCGCTTAAAGCAACTCTCATCGGGCGGTGCGCCGCTGCCGAAGCACGTTTGCCAGGGATTCCGGGACTCGGGCATGCCGCTGCTGGAGGGTTACGGCCTGACCGAAAGCAGCCCCGTCATCAGCTTCAACACCGCCGAGCATTGCCGTGTCGGCTCGGTCGGCCGCGCGATTCCCGGCGTTGAAGTCCGCATCGCCGCCGACGGCGAGATTCTCACGCGCGGGCCGCACGTCATGCAAGGGTATTGGAAAAATCCCGCAGCCACCGCGGAGACCATCAAAGACGGCTGGCTGTACACCGGCGACGTCGGCCACCTGGACGCGGAAGGCTACCTGACGATCACCGATCGAAAAAAAGACCTGATCATCACGTCGGGCGGAAAGAACATCGCGCCCAGCGAGATCGAGCGGCTGCTCGTCAGCGACGTGTACATCGATCAGGCCGTCGTTTACGGAGACGGCCGATCGTACATTAGCGCCCTCATCGTGCCGAACTTCGAGAACTTGAGCGCCAAGGCGAAGGAGCTCGGCGTCGACTTGGAGAGCGACGGGCGATTTATTCGCAACGCGGCGATTTGCGACTTCTACGAGAAACGAATCGCCGACGTCATGCAATCTGTGAGTCAGCCCGAGCGCGTGAAGCGGTTTCTCATCTTGGCTTCGCCGTTCAAGTTCGAGGCCGACGAGTTGACTGCGACGCTTAAGGTCCGCCGCCGCTACGTCGTCAAAAACTACGAAAAAGAGTTGGCGGCATTGTACGAGGGCGTGACGGCGGCGACTGAATAAACGGTGGGTGCCATGCCCACCGCTTTGGGTGGGCATGCCCCGAGGACATGGCCACGCAGAGCCGTCCGCCGCGGCGGATGACACCCGGCGAGCGACTGAAAACGAAATTGTGCAATCGCCCCTGGCGCCGCTTATAGTGAATTGCTCGAGCAAATGGACACGCGTTGAGAAGCCCGGCTTTTTGAAAAAGCCGGGCTTCTGAGTCCGCAGCGTAACGGCCTGAAACCAACTTGCGGGAATGTGAAAACCGATGTCAAATAGCCGCTTTTTCTCGCGTGCCGCTCTCGGCTTGATCGCCGTTTCGTTTTTGTGGTCTGCCATTGCGAAGTGCGCAGATAAACCGAAGCCGGACGGCAAACGCTATGTCATCATTCACGGCGACGACGCCGGCATGTCGCACACCGTGAACCGCGGGACGATCGAAGCGATGCGCGACGGCATCGTCTCGTCCACCAGCATCATGGTTCCGTGCCCGTGGTTGCCGGAGTTCGCCGAACATGCCCGCAAAAATCCCGACGACGACTATGGCATCCATTTGTGCCTCAACTCTGAGTTTGGTGGTTACCGGTGGGGGCCGGTCGCGCCGCGCGAGAAGGTGCCGAGCCTCCTCGATAAGGACGGCTACCTTCATCACGGGTCGGCGGAAGTGGCCGCCAATGCGAAAACCGCCGAAGTCGAGATCGAGCTGCGCGCGCAGATCGAGCGGGCCAAGCAGTTCGGCATCCCGCTCAGTCACCTCGATACCCACATGGGCACGCTGTTAATGCGGCCGGATTTCGTCGAAGTGTACGTCAACCTGGGAATCGAATACGATCTGCCCGTGCTGTTTATTCGCAAGATTCCGCCGGCCATCAAGCGGGCGTATCCCGGATTGGCCAGAGACAACGCCGACAAGCTGATCAAGGTCCTTGATGAAAAAAAACTGCCGGTGCTCGATCGCATCTACCAGTTCTACTCGGGCGACGACCACGACCGGCGTAAGGCACTTTATCTCAGCACGCTGCGAAATCTCGAGCCGGGAGTGACCGAGATCATCATTCATTGCGGCTACGATGACGCCGAGCTGCAGGCGATCACCAGCAGCCATTTCATCCGCGACAGCGACCGGCGGGTTTTTAGCGACCCCGAGGTGATCGCCGAAGTCAAAAAGATCGGCGTCGAGGTGATCACCTGGAAGCAGTTTCACGCGATGGCAAAAGGGGCGAAAGCGGACTAGCGGCAAGTGGTTTGAAAAGCCCGGCTTTTTCCTAAAAGCCGGGCTTTTGGGAACCCCCCTCCCTCTCAGGGAGGGGTTGGGGGCGGGTGGAACGAATCGAGCGCTTCTAAACGCTTGCGACCTTCACCCCTCTCCCAACCTCTCCCCTGAGGGGAGAGGAGTTCACACGAGGCATCGGCGGCGACGAGATGGAAAACTCACTGAAGGGCCGCATCAAACTGGCTGCGTTTTCCTTCCGCGGCTACAACGTCACGAATCTCGGCAAGAGCCCCGAACTGCTCGCCCACGCACGGTACGGGCCTTTCGTCGAGAAGCGTCTGCGGCAGGCTTCGGAGATTTGCACGCAAGCCACCAGGCAGCCGTTGGACCTCGTCGAGCGCGTGCGGCAGCGTGTCGAGTCGTCGCTGCAAACGTACGCCGCCGACATCGGGATGATTGTGGGCGTCGAGCTGGCGCAGCTCGACATTCTGCAGGAGGTCTTCGGCATCCCGTATGCCGATGCCCGCCTGGCATTCGGTTACAGCCTGGGCGAAGTGACGGCGCTTGTCGCCGGCGGCGTCTTCAGCATGGAAGCGGCTCTCACGCCGTTGCTCGTGCTGGCCAAGGACGCCGCCAAGCTTGCGCACGGCGTGCAACTGGGCGTTTTGTTTTCGCGGGGACCGGCACTGAGCTATGCGGCGATCGAGAAGCTGTGTCTCGAGATCAGCAACGAGGGCCGCGGGACGGTTGCCGTCTCGAGCATCCTCTCTCCCAACACGGTGCTGCTGATGGGGCAGGGAGCGACGCTCGATCGCTTCAAAGAGCGCATGAAAGGCGTGCTGCCCGATTCGACCCACCTGCGAAAGAACCCCCATCAATGGCCTCCCCTGCACACGCCCATTTGCCGGCAGAAAAACATCTCAAACCGCGCCTGGGTTTTGATGGAAAAAGTTCCCGGTGGCTTTACTGTCCCTAAGCCGCCGATCGTTTCCGGCGTAACGGGCGACATTAGCTACGACGATCACAACAGCCGCAATCATCTCGACGACTGGATCGATCACCCGCAAAAGATGTGGGACATTATCGACAAGACGTTGTCGGCCGGCATCGAGACGGTGATCCACGTCGGGCCGGAGCCCAACATCGTGCCCGCGACGTTCAATCGGCTCAGCATCGACGTGCAGATGCAGCTTTCCGGCCGATCGCTGTCGGCGCTCGGACTGCGCGCCTTTTCGAGGATCACGCGTCGCCGCCCCTGGCTGAGCCGGCTGATTTCATCGGACGCTGCGCTATTGCGCGCGCCATTCGTCGAGCAGGTGATCCTGGAAGACTGGCTACTCGAACAAAAAACCGATTAGCGCGCATCCAAGCCCGCCGGCTGACTTCGACGAGCTCAGCCGAGTCGCGCCCGGCGGGACCGTCACACAAAAAAGTCCGCAATCAGCTCCGCCCCCGGGCTTTCGACATACTGATCGAAATCCGTGACGCCCGCGGATGCGAGCACTTCATCGTCGATAAAGAAATTCCCCGTGCACTGGCGGCTATCGCGAACCAGGATGACGTGAGCGGCGTCCGCCATGATCTCCGGCTTGCGGCAGCGCTTGACGGCTTCGTCACCGCCCAGCAGGTTCTGGACGGCCGCCGTCGCAATCGCGGTCCGCGGCCACAAGGCATTCACGGCCACGCCTTGTTTGGCGAACTCGGCCGCCATCCCCAGCACGCACATGCTCATGCCGAATTTCGACATCGTGTACGCGACGTGATGCTGGAACCAGCGCGCTTCCATGTTGAGCGGCGGCGAGAGGTTCAGAATGTGCGGGTTGGCCGCCTTCAGCAAATGCGGCAGACACAACCGCGAGCAAAGATAGGTACCCCGCACGTTGACGCCGTGCATCAGGTCGTAACGTTTCATGTCGGTTTCGAGCGTGCCGGTCAATTGAATGGCCGACGCGTTGTTGACCAGGATGTCGATCCCGCCGAATGTCCGCACGGTGTTTTCGACGGCCGACTGCACCTGCTCCTCGAAGCGAATGTCGGCGATGCAAGCCAGCCCCTTTCCACCGGCGGCTTCAATCTCCTCGACGGCGCTGTGCACCGTTCCCGGCAGCTTGGGATGGGGCTTGTCGGTCTTGCCGATGACGGCAATGTTCGCGCCGTCGCGCGCGGCCCGCAGGGCAATCGCCTTGCCGATGCCGCGGCTGGCGCCCGTGATGAATAGCGTTTTGTTCTTCAGGTCGGGCATTTTGATTGCGGATTTCGGATTGTGGATTGCGGATTTCGGTTTAGCCGCAATGCCGCAGGCATGCGCTGCTAACGCGGTTACGGCCTCATAATACCACACAGCGGCGCATCCCACCCGACGCGGTTGTGCTCTTCGATTAAACGGTCGTATGCGGCTGCGATGTCATCCGGAATCGTGGTCATGCGGCGTGTTGTCATGTCGATGTACGCGCCGACGAACTCGCCGGTCGCCGCGATGACACCGTCGTCTTCATTGACGACGAAGTGAATGTGCTGGAACCGTTTCGCGGAACGTGCGACGGCGCGGCTGCGCACCGAGATCCGTTCCCCCACGTGCAGTTCCGCAAAGTAGCGAACGTGCGCTTCCAACGCGAACCCGCCCGCCCGGTTGGTCTCCATATGTTCTCGCGTGAATCCGTAAAGCTGAAACAGGCCCCCGGTCGCATCGCTAAAGAAGTGCGTGTACCACATCACGTTCACGTGGCCCATCTCGTCGAGGTAGCTTTCTGGAATGACCGCCGTGTGGGTCAACGGCAGGCCAGTCAAGTCGGAGGGCGCGAGTCGCTGCCCGTTCTTGGATCGCATATTCAGAGCCTCAGCCTTCCCACACCCGCACCAGTTGCTTGCCAATGTTCGCGCCGCCGAGCATTTCGATGAATGCGCGCGGCGCGTTTTCGAGCCCGTCGGTGATGCGTTCGCGATACTTGATGCGGCCCGCGCGGAGCCATTCGGTGAGTTGCGCCAAACCCTCGCGGTACCTCGGCGCATATTGAAAGACCAGGAAGCCCTGCACCTTGGCTTGTTTTTCGATCAGCTTCCACAGGAACCGCGGCCCGGGCTCCGGACGTTCCTGGTTGTACTGCGCGATCTGCCCGCAAATGGCGACGCGGGCAAACGTGTTGATCGATGCAATCACCGCGTCCGTGATCGGTCCCCCCACGTTGTCGAAGTAGACGTCGACCCCCTTGGGGCAAAGTTCCTTCAACTTCACGTAATAGTTGTCGACGCTCTTGTAGTTGAAGCCCGCGTCGAACCCGAGCTCCTTGGTGATGTATTGGACCTTCTCGTCCGAACCGGCGATGCCAACCACGCGGCAACCTTTGATTTTCGCGATCTGCCCCACCAGCGACCCGACCGCGCCGGCGGCTCCGGAGACCACGACGGTTTCGCCGGGCTGCGGGTCGCAGACGTCGAGCAATCCGAAATAGCCGGTCAATCCCGGCATGCCGAGCACGCCCAGCGACGTCGTCACCGGCAGTCCGTCGGTCTGCGTTTTGCGGATGTCGCCGCCGCCGACTAACGCGTACTCCTGCCAACCCCACATGCCGCCGACCACGTCGCCGGGTGAGAACTTGTCGTTCTTCGACTGAACGACCTTCCCCACGGCGCTGCCCACCATCACGTCGCCGATGCCAACCGGGTCGGCGTACGACTTGCGATCGTTCATCCGGCCGCGCATGTACGGGTCGACCGAAAGATACATCGTGCGCACGAGCACCTGGCCGTCGCCCGGCTCGCCGAGCGGCGACTCGACCAATTTGAAATCGGTCGGCTTGGGCATACCCACAGGTCGAGCGGCCAACGTGATCTGGCGGTTGATCGTCGTCATTGAAATCCTTGAAATCGGGCCGTTTTGTGCGGCGATTGCCGAAATCGCGCTCAAGAGCAGTGGTTGCATCCGGGATCCGCGTCCGGCTAGTATACTGATTGCCGACCGGAATGGCACGAATGCCCGACGGTCGATTCGGCTGGGTGGCCGGGGTTGAGCGGACTTCGGCGAGCTCAGTCGAGCCGAGCGAACCCCCGGAACGTCGCGCTCTGGGGGCTCACTTCGTTCGACCCCAGCCACCCCGTCGCTCGATTCCCTTTAATCTATTTGGAGTTCGACCACGTGATCCGCTTCACAACCGCCATCTTTCGTGTCTTGCTGGTGATGGCCGTTTCGTTCGCAGCGGCTGACCTGTATGCCGCGCAGCTCAAGGCGGGCGTCGCGCGCGTCGATCTTACGCCGCCGCTGAGCATGAAATCGCCGCTCGGCGGATACGGCGAACGAATGAACCGTCCCGCCGAAGGAGTGCACGATCGCATTTTCGCGAAAGCCCTGGTCGTCAGCGACGGAACGAAGAAGTTCGCCATCGTGACCGCCGACCTGTTGGGACTGGCGCCGCCGGTGAAGCCGGCGATTGTCGAGCGGCTTGCCAAAGCGGGTTGGTCGGCCGAGCAGATTCTGCTGTTGCCGAGCCATTCGCACGCCAGCATCGAGATGAACGCCATCAACCCGAGCAACGTCTTCCAGGTTCCGCAAATCGGTATCCACAATCCCGAGCTGTATGAGTTCACGCTCGCCAACTTTGTGCGCGTGATCCAACAGGCGGAAGCTTCAATGATGCCGGTGGCCGTTGGGACCGAGAGCAAGAAGATCCCCGGCTGGAACCGCAATCGGCGAGCTGACGGTGGCATTACCGACGACGAGTTGACGATCACGCGGGTCGACAAACAATCGGGCGGACCGCTGGCCGTGCTGGTGAACTTCACGGCCCACCCGACGTTCATGACGGCCGAGCAGATGATGTTTTCCGGCGATTGGCCCGGCACGATGCAGCGAACGATCGAGGCGGTCGTCGGGAACGGCGTGACGGCCATGTACTACAACGGGGCCGAAGGCGACCAGGCGCCCCAGAGCCGTCCCGATTCCGGCGACAGCCGCTGGGAGAAGGCCGAGCGATACGGCACGCAACTCGGTCTCGTGGCCGCCGAGATGTGGAAGACCGTCGGCACTCAGAACGACGCGGACTTCGACTATCATCTCGAAACCATCGACCTGCCCGAACGGCAGTGGCATCCCGACTTCATGTCGACCGGCGGCAAAGAATACGGCTTGAGCGAAGCGCTGCTGCGCGACATGCTGCCGCGGATGTTCCCTGAAAAAACC
>JBBDVZ010000127.1:0-8195 GCA_040903115.1 Planctomycetaceae bacterium | reverse complement strand
TGAAAAAGGCAGCAAGCTTAAGCAGCAAACGGCCAGCCACAGAACCGAGACGAGCGATCCTCGACCGGCCTGAAAACGCGTGTTGAGTCGGCTCGCGCCGCTGCGCATAATGCCTATCCCTCCCCATTCAAAACTGCCAGACTATGCCTTTTAGTGGGAGCGAGCAGTTAAGTCAATGTGCCTTTTAGTGGGAGCGAGCAGTTAAGTCAATGTGCCTTGCTCAAAACGGCAGCATGAATCGCCGTTTCCCGAGCCGGGATTTCAGCGGCACACGCCCGTGGCGGCGGAATACTGGCGCTCAGCCGCCATCGACGGTGGCGCCGGAGAGCGGAATGATTTCGACATTCACGATTTTCATGGTTGCGGGTCTTGCTGGTCTACCGGCGAACGAATACTCGTCGCGACACATAGAGCCCAATTGCAATCTCGCGTTGATAAGGCCGGCAGCTCGAAGTCCGCGCCCAGCCCGTCAGTAGTTGATCTGAAACTGCGTCCGCAGCAGTTGCCCTTGGAACTGACGGTAAGATTCTCCAGAGCATTGCGAGACGATCTGCGACCCCTGCGAGGACGCCGGAGATCGCAAAGCGCCGTGCACCAAAGCCAAACGGTTTGTCTGGACCGACTGGTGTCCCACCTGCTCCGCCAAAATGTATACGCGAAAGAAATTGATGAAGAAAACGATCACCCGCAAAGTCCCCGGCTACAAGTGGGTGGTCGAAGATTTGTGTCCGCAATGCGCGGCCAATTGCGCCCCAGACGCCGCTCCCGCCGATGGCAAAGGCGTGCCCCCCGCCCCGGCAGCCGAAGCCTCAGCCGCAGGTTACGCGCCGGTCCCGCCCGTGCTATGCGAATAAGGTCACCCGTCGTTTGAAGACGTGGCGCAGGGCGTTCGCGGCGGTTTTCGCGGATCCTCTCGTTGCGGCTCGTTTCGCTTCCCGTATAATGACGGGTTTCTTGCCCGGCCGCGCGAACGGTTCAAGCTTTCCGGCGTCTTGTCATGGCCCGGTGACGGTCAGCGAAAATGAGACAACGGCAAGTCGACGACTTGGGGAAAGGCTCACGTGCTGCGAACGAAAACCTGCGGTGAATTGCGGGCCGGCGACGTCGGCCAGACGGTGACCCTCTGCGGCTGGGTCGACAGCTACCGCGACCATGGCGGCGTGGTGTTCATCGACCTGCGCGACCGCTACGGCAAGACCCAGGTGGTCTTCAACCCGCAGGAGGGAACCGAACTTCACACGGCGTCCCGGTCGTTGCGCAGCGAAGACGTGATCCGCGTCACCGGCGAAGTCGTCGCGCGCCCCGCCGACATGGTCAACCCCAAACTGGCCACCGGTGAAATCGACGTTCGCTCGCGCGAGCTCGAAGTTTACAGCAAAAGCAAGACGCCCCCGTTCGAGCCCGGCATCAACGAACTGCCGGGCGAAGAGCTGCGGCTCAAGTACCGCTTTATCGATCTTCGGCGCGAGGCATTGCAGCAAGCGATGGTCGTGCGGCATCGCCTCTGCAAGCTGACCCGCGACTACTTCGACGGCCTGGGATTTCTCGAAATCGAAACGCCCATGCTCGGCCGGAGCACTCCGGAAGGCGCGCGGGACTATCTCGTTCCCAGCCGCGTCCATCCAGGGTGCTTCTACGCCCTGCCGCAGTCGCCGCAGATCTACAAGCAGCTCCTGATGGTTGCCGGCTTCGACCGGTACTTTCAGCTCGCCCGCTGTTTTCGAGATGAAGATTTGCGTGCCGATCGACAGCCGGAATTCACGCAAATCGACGTGGAAATGTCGTTCGTCGAGAGCGACGACGTTCTCACCACCATCGACGGATTGTTGACGGTGTTGATCGAGAAGTTGCGCGGAAAGAAGCTCCAGCTTCCGTTGCCGCGCTTCACCCATCGCGACGTGATGGAGCGTTTCGGCACCGACAAGCCCGACATGCGATTCGGCATGGAACTGGTCGACATTGGTGAGATCGCCGTCGAATGCGGCTTCGGCGTCTTCAAGAACGCCGTCGCAAACGGCGGCCGCGTTCGCGGGCTCAACGCAAAAGGCGCCGCCGACAAATATAGCCGCAAGGTCATCGACGAGCTGACGGCCTTTGTGGGCGATTTCGGCGCGAAGGGGTTGGCATTCTTTCGCGTGCAGCAGGGGGCGCTCGATTCGCCGATCGCAAAGTTCATCAGCCAGGAGCATCAGCAGGCGATCATCGCCAAGCTGGGCGGCGAGCCGGGCGACTTGCTGTTCTTTGTCGCCGACCGTTCGGAGGTTACTTCCGCCGCGCTAGCGGCTTTGCGGCACCGGTTGGGCCGCGAGTTGAAGGCGTACGATCCGAGCGAGCTGAAACCGCTGTGGGTGACCGACTTCCCGTTATTCTCATACAACGCCGACGAAAAGCGTTGGGACGCCGAGCATCACCCGTTTTGCCAACCAGTGGCCGAGGATATTCCGTTTCTCAAGACAGACCCCGGCAAAGTCCGAGCGCAGTCGTACGACCTTGTCTGCAACGGCTATGAAGCCGCCAGCGGCAGCATCCGAATTCACGATCCCCGAGTGCAGCAGTCGATCTTCGATCTGCTGGGCATCGACTCCGAGTCGGCCGAGCGGAGGTTCGGCTTCTTGCTCGAGGCGCTGCGTTACGGCGCTCCGCCGCACGGCGGAGTCGCGCTGGGGCTCGACCGCTGGGTGATGCTCTTCTGCGGCAACGACAACATCCGCGAGGTGATCGCCTTTCCCAAGACGCAAAAGGCCAGCGACCTGCTCAGCGGCGCGCCGTCAGAGGTCGACGAAAAGCAGTTGCGCGACCTGCACATCAAGGTCAACAAAATCTGAAGCACGAAGCACGAATGTCGAAAGAAGTCCGAAGCACGAAGCTCAAAAATCTTCGTGCTTAGTGCTTTGGGCATTCCTTCGTCATTCGTGCTTCGGATTTTCTTGCTTTAGATCACGAAGTCAGTCTGACGTCCGAGCACTCGGTCGACCAGGTCTTGCGTCAACTCGATCGATGGCGAAGTCGCCGGATCGAGGTCGGTGGGGTTGATGCCGCAATAGACCGACCACGGTCCCAAATGCCGCCAACGTCCGGCGCGTTTGGGTTCATCGGGCAGCACGGGCGTCGTGCAGCGATTGCAGCCAATGGTTGAATAGCCCTGCGCGTGCAGCGGATTGATGATCACGTTGTTTTCACGGACGTAGATCCCCATCTGCTCGTCGGTGAAGTTGACGAGCGGGTTGATGCGCAGGCAGTTCATTGGCTGATCGATGGCGAGAATCGGACATTGGGCTCGCCGGTCGCCGTCGCTGCGACGCAGGCTGCCGATGAGCGCGTCGTATTCATCCTTGACTTCGAGCAGCGGATCGGACTTGCGCATCTGGCAGCATTGTTCCTGTCCCACGACCGACAGGTACAGCACGCCCATTTGGGCGGTTTGTTCGGCCATTGTGAGTTTCGGCCGCAGCGTGCGGACTTCGAGGCCGTATTCGCCGGCGATCCTGTCGCGAGTCGCCAGCGTTTCGTCGAACAACACCCCGGTGTCGACGAACAGGATTGGAACGTCGGCGTGCATCGTGTGCAGCATGTGCGAGATGACGCTGCCCGCCTTTTGCATCGATGAGAGGGCCGCAATGCGAGTGCCGAAGATCGAAATGCCCCACTCAATCAACTCCTGCGGAGTTCGCTCTTCGAACGACTTGTTTACGTCGACGAGGTCGGCTTGCGAGAGGCGCGGCATGATCGGCTTTCGAGGCAAGTTTGCATAAAAGCCCACGGATGGCCGTCCGTGGGCTCTGACCGTGTGCGCCGCCGTTTTAGTGATTCCCGCCAAACCCGTCAACGGCTCTGCGTCAAACGACGACGGCCGGGTTTCCCCGGCCGTCAATTATACGCAAGCAGGCCAAACGACGAACTATTTCGCGTCCCACCACCATCGGCCTTCGGACAGTTTGGGTGCTTGTCCACGGTCGCGAACGCTCGCCAGGCGGGCCGCTTCCTTGTACAGCTTGCCGTCGGTCAGCACCGACATCAGGTCGCCTCGCACTCCACCCGCCACCTGGACCACGACGTTGCCACCGGCGTAGACGCGATGGTTGACCACCGACATGACCGATTGCGGCGGATCGTATTCCACCGGGCGATAAGCCCCGTCGGCAGCGAATACGCCGCGATCCCAGCCGGTCTTTTCGTCGAGGCGGTCTTGGCGGATCAACGCGGCCACCAGGGCCAGGTCGAAGATGTTCTGCAGGTCGCCGAAGATTGGGTCGTGTGCGGCCAGTTGCGCGAAGCTCTTCGTAAAGTTCTGGGCGAACAAACGGTTTGTGGCTTCCGACTTGCCCGTGTGAACCCGCTCGCCGTCGGCGGCGATCATTTCATCTTCCGACTGGCACAGCACCGAGTTCCCCTGGATCTCGTAGACGTCCCGGTCCGGGCTGTAAAGGACGGCGTCGTACTTCATCGTCATCCACCATCGCAAAGCAGTCGTCTCGGGGGAATTCTTCTGCAGCTCCGGCGGCAAGAGATCGAAATAGCTGGGAATGCCGACGCTATTGTCGAGCTTCCCGATGCCGATCAACTTCATGCGGTAGTCGGCTTCGACGATCACTCGGGCCACCCTGGACTCGAGAGGCACGCCGGCGACGACAATGTCCTGCAAGCCGAGCTGCTTTTCGAGTTGACGGGTCCAGCCCTCGACGGCCCCCGGATTCAGTGGGCCGCGCTTGTTCGATTCCGCAACGAACTGCCGAATGTTCGCCAGGCCCTCGCGTCGCGGATTGATCGAGCAGCGGAAAATCCCATCGCCTTCCGGTCCGAACGTGCGCAATACGGTAACGAAGTCGTCGAGTTGCAGCGTCGGCCTGCCGCTTTCGATTCCCACAGGTGCGCCGCTTTCATCGAACCGCCAGCCTTCGGCCCGGCCGCCGATGACGATTTCGTTGGTTTCGGGGTAGACGAATACGTGCTGAATTTGCGAAAGACCGGCCAGGTGCTTCATTGTCTCGAGCGCCGGTTTTCCCTCGGCGATTCGCCGCGAGATCTCGCGCTCCAACCGGGTCAGCGAGACGAGCCGCAAACGGCTGGAGACGGACATGTCTTCGTTCAGGTCGGCTGTCCGAGCGCGATTGCCGAGCGCCTGAAGCCTGCCCGATTGTTCGGCACGAGCCAGCCGGTACAGCAAACCATTCGGATCGACGCGCACGCCGTTGTCGTACTCCGTCGGATCTTGCGCGCCGTCTCCGTCTTTGCTCTCCCACGGGCCGATCGTTTGTTCGACGATGAGATCGATGAGCGGTCCGTAATCCGCGCCGCTTCCGCCAGCCAGCGACTCCGTTGCCGGCCGCTCGATTTCATTTTTCGTTGCACGCTTGCCGACCGGAATTCCGCGAATCGACGTTGCCGCCGAAGCGAACTCTCCGGCCGCTGTCTGCGCGTCGGCGACCATCTGCAACAAGGCTGCTTTCTCGGCGACGTCGCCAGTCGAATGTGCGATCTCGATCGCGGGTCCAAACTCGCCTGCGGCCAAATGTGCCGCAACCAATTCTCGATGCGCCGCCGGGTCGCCGACAGCGGCAACTGCGGGCGCTGATGTGTCAGCCGATTTGCTCTCGCTGACAACAGATTTTGGTCCTGCAGGCTGGAGCGCGACTGGGTTGGCGGCGGCGATGTTCGCGTCGCCCTTTGACGGATCGGCGACCACAGTTTGCGGAGATGCGGATGCAACGGTCGCCGCTGTTTTCGCGGCCGGGTTATGGTTCGCGATGACGATGACCGCCGCCAGGACAACGGCGAAGCAGCCAATGCCCACAGCCACCGGCAGCATCGAGTTGCGCCGTCTCTGCTTGCCCGTCCGCACGTTCTGTGTATTGCTCTTGCGCAGCATGTCGCTCTCCAGTCGCCTCTCGGACGATGTGAAGTCTGTCCAATTTGTCTAAACTACAGCATCGTCTGAAGTTCGGGCCGCGTCAAGCGGATTTCTCGAATTCTCAATGTCGCGGTCGCGACGAGTTTAACGCGGCAGAAGACAAAGCATTGTGGGACGTTTTACGGCGGCACCGGCGGCACCGGCCGCTTGTGGCCTACCGATTCTCCCGGATTTCCGAGTCCCGCGTGGCTGCTGCGTCTTTCGGCCGGGTGCCATGGCCACGCCTCGACTGAGCTCGTCGAAGTCGGCTCTGCGTGGCCATGTCCTTGCACACATGCCCACCCAAAGCTGTGGGCATGGCACCCAGTGCGCTATGCCTGTCGGCCCAGCCCCACGAACCGGCATCCTTCACAGTGGGCCAGCACCGACCCATCCTGGCCCAAGAGCCAGAATTCGAAGACCATGTGTCGATCATCGCGGCCCAAGCAGAGCGTTCGCGACACGCATTTCTCGCCTTCGCGCGGCATTCGACCCAGCTCGAGACGCTCGATGGCATGGGGAAATTGCCGCGAATTATGTAAATGGGCGGCGAACAGATCGCACCCCAGCAGCACGCCGTCGAGCAGAGCGGGGGGTGTGATCCAGCGGTCACCCACCCGTGGGCCATTCAATTCCGCTAGCGGCGGCGCGACGAGGCGGCCCCATGCGATGTCGCCCTGGTAATGCACGGCTTTCAGAGTGCGCAGCGCCGGCCCATAGAAGACGGTTCCGCTCTTGTTGCCCGTCCGCGTCCGCCAGTCATCGGGATAGGGAACGTCCTCCCATTCAGTCGGCGGAGAGCCCAGGGCGGGAATCGCAATCTCGCGAACCGTATCGCTTAATCGCATCGTGCACGACTGATATTGCCGTTGCGGATCGGTGTAGCGCCCCTGCTTGTCATAGAAGTCACCGCCCAGTCGACAGGTGGCGGCGTCGCCGTCGATGTCGATCTGCACGTTCGCGCGATGCACATTCGAAACAGCCATTTGCAACCCGTTCAGCAGCTTGAAGTCTCGTACTTCGACGGGCTTCAGACCGTTGGTCAGAATTTCGGCCGCTTCGGCACACAACTCGATCCCCATGACCGCCGGAAACAACGGAATGCCTTCGTCGAGATGGCAAAGGAGAAACGGATCCGCTAATGGATCCAACGTCGCGCCGGCCACAGCGCTCGTTTCGGAATCTGAGTACACCCAGTCAATCAACGGAGCGCGGGCGATAAGGTTTCGCTGCCGTTCGTGCAGTTGCAGTTGATGTGCAGTGGGCATTATCGGGTGATCGGAATGCACGCCGCCGGGATGATCGGTAATCAGCACTTCGGTCTCGTGCGAGTCGGCCTGCAGTTCATCGATGAGGTGAGCAATCCCCTCTGCAACCGGCATGCGTTTGACGCCGATGGCCGGCAAGATCACATTCCCCGCGACGCTGGTGGCCATCCCGACCTCGTCCCACGCCGTCCAATGGATGGTGAACGCCGCACAGTCGGGGCGGCGGTCGCGGAAGCCGCTGACCATCTTGGCGAGCATGTCGTTGGCCAGCGAATAATCGGTTTGCACGTAACCGCCAAAGCGTCCGCTCGTCGAGCCGAAGGCGACAAAAAACTTGAGCGGATCATCGGTTGTCAGCGCCATCAAAGCCGCGGTGCCGTCGAGTTTTGCCCCCAGCACGCGCGCGACGTTCGCCGGCTTCTTCTTGGCAAACCGGCCGGCCACCTGATCGCCCGCGCCGTGGACGATGCCCGTGATGGGGCCATCGGCCCGGCGGATTTTCTCGAGGACGGCGGCCAACGCTTCACGATCGGCGACGTCGCAAGCATGATACGTGGCCGCCACGCCGTCGTTGCGGCAGCCTTCGAGCGTCCGGTCGATCTCGATCGACTTTTCGATCTGCCGCCACGCGGAGTGCGGCGACGCGCCGGCAGCCAGTGCATCACGCATCACTTGGGTTTGAAGTGTTTTGAGTCCGGCGTCGTCGAGATCGCGCCAGCTTGGGTCGGTCTTGGCGAGGGGTGTCGAACCGAGCAGGTGGAGCTTCAACCGGAAGCGACTTCCCAACTCCCGCGCGACAAGAGACGTCACGCCCCGCGCGCCGCCGGTAATCACCCAAACGCTGCCAGTTGGAATCTCGCGGCGAGGCAGCAAATACGCCGGCTGGGGTAACGCGCGCACTGTTTGACGTCGTCCCCGCACGTAGCCGATTTCGACGTCTTCGGTATTCGCGGCGAGTTCTTCGCAAATTTCACGCGCCACCAATTTTGGGGGTTCGTTGGGCGGGGAATCGATGACTTTGACGGTCAGTTTTCCCCGCG
>JBBDVZ010000126.1:0-8253 GCA_040903115.1 Planctomycetaceae bacterium | reverse complement strand
TTCTTTTCGTTGTACAACCGGACGAAGTTTCGCTTCGCAGCGGCATCCGCCGCTCGGGTGAGCGCCGAGTCGTGAGCCAGCCCAATCGCAGCCGCAGCGATCACGAGAGTTGTGCAATATCGCAATTTCGGAATCCTTGGCATGAGGGGCGAACAACAACGTTGCAGCGGGGGAGCAGACCCCAGGCGACCGGGCCACAACCGTTCGGCCCGCAGCCTCAAATGTACCATACGTTACCGCGGAATTCAGCTATGATTTCCGGCCGCGGACGGCTAAAACGCCCTTTCCGGCGCGCAGTGACGTAGCAGAAGCCCGGCTTTTCAAAAAAGCCGGGCTTCTCGAAACGTAAAAAAAGCCGGGCTTCTCAAACGTTACAATCGGCCGATTCCAGCACTATGCAAACGACAGACATTGCGATCATTGGCGGCGGGATCATCGGTCTGGCCACCGGCTATCGAATCACCGAGCGATTTCCCGGCAAGAAAATCGTGCTGTTCGAGAAGGAAGCCGAGCTTGCCCACCATCAATCCGGCCGCAACTCCGGCGTCTTGCACTCGGGCATGTACTACAAACCGGGTTCGTTGAAAGCTGCCAATTGCCGGGCCGGCAAACAGGCCATGGAAGCCTTCTGCCGGCGCGAGGGCATCGCCTTTGAAATTTGCGGCAAGGTGATTGTCGCAGTCGACGCTTCAGAGCTCGAACGGCTGAACCGCATCTTCGAACGGGGTACTGCCAACGGCGTCAAATGCGAAATCATCGGCCGCGATCGGCTCGTGCAGCTCGAGCCTCATACCGCGGGAATCCGCGCGATCCACGTTCCCGAGGCGGGCATTGTCGATTACAAGGGTGTGTCGGAGCGGCTGAGGGCCATCATTTGCGAGCGCGGCGGCGAGATTCGGACCCGCGCTCCCGTGACTGCCATCCACGAGCGGGAAGGGCACGTCGTCGTCGAAAGCCCAGCCGGCGAGGTCGAAGCGCAATACCTCATCAACTGCGCGGGACTGCATAGCGACCGGGTCGCGACGATGACCGGCCACCCTAGCGACGCGAAGATCGTCCCGTTTCGAGGCGAATTCTACGAGCTCAAGCCTTCGGCGCAACACTTGTGCCGCAACCTCATTTATCCCGTCCCCGACCCGACTTTTCCGTTTCTGGGAGTGCACTTTACCCGATTGGCACTGGGGGGAGTCGAGTGCGGTCCGAACGCGGTTCTCGCCTTCGCGCGCGAGGGTTACCGCAAGACCGACGTCAACTTACGCGACCTGTTCGAATCGCTCACTTATCCTGGTTTTTTGCGGATGACCGCCAAGCATTGGAAAATGGGGCTGGGCGAGATGTGGCGCTCGATCAGCAAGCGGGCATTTGTCGCCGCGTTGCAACGGCTCATGCCCGAAATTCGCGCGGACAATCTCGAGCCTGCCCCGTCGGGCGTCCGCGCACAGGCCCTCAGCCGCGACGGCAACCTCGTCGATGATTTTCTGATCGAGACCAACGACCGCGTCATCAATGTCATCAACGCGCCGTCGCCGGCCGCGACGGCGGCGCTGAACATCGGGCAGATCATCGTCGACAAACTGCAATCGCGGCTATAAGCCGCCAGAGAACGCAACTTTTTTGAGAACGACTGTCGTACAATTTTGGGTGCCATGCCCACCGCTCTGGGTGGGCATGCCGGTCGCAGAAGGACGTCGAATCATGCCCACGCAAAGCCGTGGGCATGGCACCCTGGTCATTTAGACTTGGTAGATCGATACGCATGACCGACGTTCCGACTCGTGTTTACCCCATCGAGCGGCTGCGTGAATTCAGCTCGCGCGTGTTTCAGTCGTTCGGCGTTCCGGCCGCCGACGCCGATCTGGCCGCCGACGTGCTGGCGCTCAGCGACTTGCGCGGAATCGATTCGCACGGCATCGCGCGGCTATTCAGCTACGTCGGACTGCTGAAAGCCGGACGCATCAACCCGCGGCCCAACATCACGATCGTGCGGCAGTCGCCCAGCACGGCTACCGTTGACGGAGACAACGGCCTGGGCCTGGTCGTCGGCCCGAAGGCAAACGAATGGGCAATGGAAAAAGCCGACGCCGTCGGCAGCGGCTGGGTCGCCGTGAGCAACACCAATCATTTTGGCATCGCCGGCTACTACGTGCTGGAGGCCGTCGCGCGCGATCAAATCGGCTGGGCGATGACAAACACCAGCCCGATCACCGCGCCGCTCTGGGGCGCGCAGCGAATGCTCGGAACGAACCCGCTGGCGATCGCATTTCCCGGGCTCGAGGAGCCGCCGATTGTCATCGACATGGCGACCTCGGCGGTCCCGTTCGGCAAAATCGAGATGGCCCAGCGTCGAGGCGAGCGGTTGCCGGAGGGCTGGGCCATCGACGGAGAAGGACGGATGACCGACGATCCGAAAAAAGTCATCGAGGCCGGAGCACTCTTGCCTTTGGGTTTCGATCGCCTGCGCGGCGCCCACAAAGGCTATTGTCTTTCGGCGATGGTGGACCTGCTGTGCGGCCCGCTGTCGGGCGCCAACTGGGGTCCGTTCACGCCGCCGTTCACCGTCGGTCTTTGGTCGTCAGACCGCGAGGTGGGGAAGGGCATCGGGTACCTCTTCGGCGCGCTCAAGATCGATGCGTTCATCGACCCGCACGAGTTCAAACGTCAAATCGACGAGTGGATTCGCACGTTTCGCAACACCAAGCCGGCACCCGGAACCGGGGGGCCACTCATCCCCGGCGACCCGGAACGCGAAGCGGAAAAGATCCGCCGCAAGGCGGGCATTCCGCTCTTGATGCCGATTGTCGAAGACCTGCGGAGGATCGCTGCGGAGACGGCGGTGGCGTTTGAGTAAAGCGGTAAAGCACGAAGCACTAATGACGAAGGAAATCCGAAGTCCCGAAGCCCGAAATCTTGGTGCTTAGGATTTTGGGCCTTCCTTCGTCATTCGTGCTTCGTGCTTCGTGCTTCGTGCTTCGTGCTTCGTGCTTATCTTGCTCAGGTTACGGCCAAAAGAACTGACACACCACCACCGCGATGCCGGCGAATCCGGCAGCAAGATAGGACCTGGCCTTCACAATCTTCGTGAAAAGTCGTCCCTGTTCTTCCTCAGCGCGTTGTCTCCGCTCAGCCATCTTGCGGAGTTCCAGATTGATCCACGTCAGGTATTCTGTCGCGACATCTCGTCGGTAAACGGCATTCATTGCAGCAAGCTCCTCGTGATGGGAACGAGGAAAGATATCGGTCCGCAGGCTCGCAGCGCTGCGGCACTTTTTGCCGGTTTGAGGACCGATATCGCACGGACGCCGAATCATTGTCGGTCGTGACTACTCTGCGGTATCGGCGCGTTACGCCGATGCGAAGTGCCTGCGAAGATTGATGACGTATGCCGCCTGTACCTCGAGCGACGACTTCTCCGGTTCCCAAGCTCCGCTTGGGAACCCACTGTCTCGAAGCTCTGCTTCGAGTGCCACGGTCACGGGAAGCGGAGCTTCCAGAGAGTGCGTTCCCAAGCGGAGCTTGGGAACGAGATGAATGGGAGTGCTTTTGCCCACGAATCTCGCGAATCGACACGAATACGAATGCATTGATGCGAACGCATGACAATCAGACGCCTGTTTCACGGGCGGCTTTGTTCGGCCGCCGGAACCGGTCAAATCCTTTAACTTTCCGCGGTCTCGTTCTAGAATCGCAGGCTGAGCCGTCCGGGAGCGGACACGGGGTGCCTGGGGTCACGCGGCAGCGTGCCCCCAGGACGACGGATCTGGGGGCGTGCCTGTCGGCCCGACCCCAGCCACCCCAGATAGTCGGCGCGACGAGCGCGCGATTGGCTAGATGGAGGCAGAAGATGCTCAGACTGGTTTGCCAGGCCTGCATGGCCGTCACCGGCAGTGCCGTGCTTGCCGTCGTGATTGCCGGTTGCGCGGACAAAGACGCTTCGAAGACCACCACGACCAATGGCGCGAAAGTCGCGACGCCGGGCGAGGAGCCGACCGATGAGGCGGGCACCGAAGAAAGAGATTTCTACCCGCTGGTGCTCGCGGAAGACTTTGAGGTTTATCCGGGTGGAAAGGCGCCGGCTGCCCCTGGCTGGACGAGCGCCGGCGACGTCATTACGTGCAGCGGCGACCCGAAGGGCTACATCTACTCGAAGGAAGTCTACGACAACTTCACCCTGCGCTTCGATTACCAGTTTTCTCCCACCGACAACGCGGCCGACGAAAAGAAGCTCAATACCGGCGTGCTCGTTTATATTAACGGCGAGCACAAGCTGTGGCCGGTGTCGCTTGAGGTGCAAGGTAAATACGCCGAAATGGGGATGATCAAAGCCAACGGCGGCGCGCCTGACCCGCAAGTCACGGATTATGCCGGGGTGCGTCAGCAGGTCCGGCGGAATCCGGGTGAATGGAACAGCGTCGAAGTCGTCTCAAACGGCGGAGCACTCACCGTGAAGCTCAACGGTACGCTTGTCTGTGAGAGCAAGCCCGGCGCGCTGAAGCAGGGGGGTATTGGCTTTCAAGCGGAAGGCGTCGAAGTGCGCTTCCGCAAAATTCGCGTCCACGCACACGACCCCGACGCCACGTGAAGCTCCTCTGGTTCCCAAGCTCCGCTTGGGAACCCACTGTCTCGAAGCTCGACTCGACTGAGTTCGCCGAAGTCCGCTTCGAGTGATACTGGACGGGAAGCAGAGCTTCCCCGAGAGTGCGTTCCCAAGCAGAGCTTGGGAACGAGGTGAAAGCCAAAATGTCCGATCTGACTTACCGATCCGCCGGCGTCGACCTCGACCTCTACCAGCAGGCGATGCAAAAACTGCCGGCGATTATGAGCCGCACGCACGCGGCTCAGGGTGGCCGCGTGCTGCCATTGCCGGGCGGGTTCGCCGGACTGTTTCGGCTGACCGATGAGGCCCGCCGCTATCGCGATCCGGTCCTGGTCTCCGGGACCGATGGGGTCGGCACCAAGATCAAAGTGGCCATCGCTGCCCGCAAGTACGATACCGTCGGCATCGACCTGGTGGGCATGTGCGTGAACGATTGCCTGTGCCTGGGCGCCGAGCCGTTGTTCTTTCTCGACTATGTTGCCCTCGGCAAGGATGACCCGCAATTGATCGCCGAGCTGGTGGCTGGTGTGAGCGAAGGCTGCGTGCGGGCCAAGTCGGCGCTCATTGGCGGCGAGACGGCCATCATGCCCGATTTGTATGCCGCCGGTGATTTTGACATGGCCGGCTTTTCAGTGGGCGTGGTCGAACGCGAGAACATTGTGGACGGCCGCTCGATTGTGGCGGGCGATATTGTGATCGGGCTGGCTTCCAGCGGCTTGCATTCCAACGGCTACAGCCTGGTGCGCAAGGTCGTGTTCGAGTCAGCGGGACTGGCAATCCAAGATGATGTGCCCGAATTGGGAAAATCGGTGGCCGACGTGCTGCTCGAACCCACGCGGATTTACGCCGATCCCGTATCGAGGCTCATGTCCGACGAAGTCACTCGGCGCGCCGTTCACGGAATGGCGCACATCACCGGCGGCGGATTAGCGGAGAACATCGCGCGTATCATTCCGGAGTCGGCCCGTTGCCGCATTCACATCCAGCGGGGTAGTTGGAACATCCCGGCGGTATTCGGCTGGCTGCAAAAGCTGGGCCCGGTCGACGTCGATGAGATGTTCCGCGTCTTCAACATGGGCATCGGCTACGTGCTGGTGATATCGGCGGAATCGCTCGACCGCATTCAATTGACGCTAAACAACTCGGGCATTGCATCGCATGTCATCGGCAAAGTCGCGGCGGGCGAGCGAGGGGGGGAGTTGATCGACTAACGCGCCAATGCAAAGCACGAAGCACGAATGTCTAAAGAAGGCCCAAAGCACGAAGAATATTGGGCCTTCGTGCTTCGGATTTCTTTCGTCATTCGTGCTTCGTGCTTCCTCCAACCTGAAAGCCCACTGTGTCCTCCTCGCGCCCGAACTACCTCCGCGTCCTCTCGGTGTTCTTCCGCAACTCGATCGTGCGCGAGATGCTCTTTCGCGGCAACTTTATCATTGTTGTGACGTCGCGGGCGTTGTGGTTTGCCGCGCAGGTGGTCCTGTTCGAAATCATCTTTCGCAGCCTCGGCCCGTCGGGCGACATCAACGGCTGGGGGCGTCCCGAGTATTTTGCCTTCATGGCCACCGGCATGCTCATCAACGCGGTCGTTGAGACGTTTTTCATGCCGAACTGCGCGAACTTCAGCGAGCTCGTGCGGACGGGCAACCTCGATTACGTGCTCGTGAAACCCATCGACACTCAGTTTCTCATCTCGTTCGAGAAAGTGAACCTGCCGATGCTCAATCAGGTGGTGTTCGCGGGGGGCTTGCTGGGTTACTCGCTGTGGGTGCGCGGCGAGCCGATTGGCCTCGTGCCGGTGCTGTTGTACGTGTTGTTTCTCGCCGTGGCGGTGGCATTTTTTTACAGCCTGATGTTGGCGCTGGCCAGCACGAGCGTTTGGTTCGGCCGCAACCAGGGGCTGTATGATTTCTGGTTCTACGTGACGGTGTTCGCGCGGTACCCCTGGAGCATCTACAACGGCTCGTCGACGGGCTACGTCTTGCAAGCCGTCTTCACGTATGTGGTGCCCATTCTACTGGTCGTCACAGTTCCGGCGAGCGAGTTGCTCTCGAAAGTGGAAGAGGGAGGCTGGCGATGGTGGTTTTCGCTGGTGGCGTTGGCATCGACGGCCGCCGGCCTGCTGGTCTCGCGAGCCATCTTCCACTGGTCGCTACGCCGTTACCGCAGCGCGAGCAGTTGAAACGTAGCTGGCACGCTCGACTCGACTGAGCTCGCCGAAGTCCGCGTGCCGAGTGCCACTGCCGTCCCGGCAGTGCTCTTCGCGAATGTGACATGCTTTCGAATTCCATTCACCATGGAGCACGGTGAGGAGGTACAAGCTTTGCCCGAACGATTGACTGCGAGGCAGACGAATGCTTTATCGATAAGAGAACTGGCGAGACGCCAGTGGCACCCAATACAGTGGCACCCTACACGATTATGCCTTCGCATCGTCCTCGTCTTCGAGAATCTTGTCCTCAAAGACGTCGAGCCCTTCTTCGGTCACCATTTCGTCTTCGGCCGCCGCGAAATCTGCCGATGCGTCGGTCTTGAATTCGTCGCTTGGCGAAATGATCACCTCGGATTCCGGCTCCGCGACGACCGCGACGTCTGCCTTGGAGACATCGGCAGCCGACGCTGCAGCGACTTCCTCGGGCTCCGGTTCCGCCTTGGGACCGAAGATCAGAATTCCGAACGGCAAGAGCATCACCGGGGCGCTCGCCAATAACGTCGCGATGGAAACGACCTTCAGCATCGTCTCCATCTGCTCGGCACGATTCAGAAAGTCCAGCGCCAGCAGCACGGCCAAAAAGCCGGCGGGAATCGCGGCAACCAACGAGACGAGAAACAGACCGGTCTTGCTCACGTTGTCCTCTTGGAAAACAACCCGCGGCGGGTGGTGAAGAATGGGCGTATCTATTTATCCTAATGGGCACGGCCCATGGGTCGCAAGAGGCTGCTTGCGTCCGACGGTGATTTTCCCGTCTACGCTGTCGTTTATCCAAGCCGACCGCTTGCCGTCGGAACGACCGCAAGCGGTCGGCTTGGATATTGCGCCACGTTTCGTGCTTCCACATGACCGCCTGGGACCTGCTTAACCAGCAAATTGTCGAATGCGAGCGGTGTCCACGCTTGCGAGCGCACTGCCAGGACACCGCGCGCGCCAAGCGGCGGGCGTTCGAAACGTGGGAATATTGGGGAAAGCCCGTCCCCAACTTTGGCGACCCCGCGGCACGGTTGCTGATCGTCGGCCTCGCTCCAGCCGCTCACGGGGCCAACCGCACCGGGCGAATGTTTACCGGCGATCGAAGCGGCGCGTGGCTGTACCGCGCGCTTTATCGCGCCGGTTTTGCCAACCAGCCGCACGCGACCGATTGCAAAGACGGCCTGATCTTGAAAGACTGTGCCATAACCGCCGTGTGCCATTGTGCGCCGCCTGACAATAAACCGACGCGAGAGGAAGTAACCGCTTGCACTGGGTGGTTGAACCAAACGATCGAACAGTTGCCGGTCCGCGTGTTTCTGACGTTGGGCCAGATCGCGTGGCGAGCGACCGTCGATTGGGCCCGCGTATGCGGCCGGTATCACGGACGCATCCCGCGCTTCGGACACGGGGCCGAAGTGGAATTCGAAACCGGACAAACTATGCTCGCCAGCTATCACCCCAGCCAGCAAAACAC
>JBBDVZ010000125.1:0-8309 GCA_040903115.1 Planctomycetaceae bacterium | reverse complement strand
GGAAACTTCCAACCCCCATAAGAACTTAGCGACGCCAAAACGAATTGCCACGCCCAGCCGGGAATTCGAGCCCCGGTGCCGTTGTCATGCTCCCGAGAGTGCTCTAAAATCGCCCGATTGCCGTAAGGCCTGTGGAATTGGGCTTTTCGGCGTCGATGCTAGGCTCCCTCGACCACCGGGCGCTCGAACTGCGCCAAGTGGGTTGCCGAGTCAGGTCAACTCCCGATGTTTGAAGCGATCACACAAAGCCTCTCGAGCGCGCTTTCGGCGATCAACCGCGGCCGGTTGACCGAGTCGAACATTCGCGACGCGATGGGACAAATTCGCCAGGCGCTGCTCGAAGCCGACGTCAACTACGACGTCGCGCAGGACTTCATCCGCCGGGTGACCGACCAGGCCGTCGGCGAGCAGGTGCTCAAGTCGCTCAAGCCCAGCGAGCAGATCGTCGGCATCGTCTATCGAGAGCTCATCAACCTGATGGGCGCCCCCGACCATTCGCTGCATCTCAAGCGCGACGACATTACCATCTTGATGATGTGCGGCCTGCAGGGAAGCGGGAAAACGACCACCTGCGGCAAGCTGGCCAAGCGGCTCAAAGCGTCCGGTTATAAGCCGATGCTCGTCGCGGCGGACCTTCAGCGTCCGGCGGCCATCGAGCAGCTCAAGGTGATCGGCGAGAAGATCGACGTCCCCGTTTACAGCGAGCCGCCGGAAACGAGCTCGCCGGTGCAGGTTTGTCGAAACGGACTGCGGGCCGCCAAGCAGGCCGGCGACATTCGCGTGTTGATTCTCGACACGGCCGGGCGGCTTCACATTGATGACGAGTTGATGGCCGAGCTGGAGTTGATCGACAACAAGCTCGGGCCCGACCAGGCGATTCTCGTTTGCGACGCCATGACCGGCCAGGACGCGGTCAACAGCGCCAAGGTCTTCAACGAGGCCCTGGAGCTCGACGGCGTCATACTCACCAAGCTCGACGGCGACACGCGAGGCGGAGCCGCGCTCAGCGTGCGGGCCGTGACCGGCGTGCCCATCAAGTACGTCGGCGTCGGCGAAGACCTCGACGGGCTGGAAGAGTTTCATCCCGACCGCATGGCCAGCCGAATTCTCGGCGGCGGCGATATGGTCACGCTCGCCGAACGGGCCAGCCAGCTCATGGACGAGCAGGAGATGGTCGAGCAGCAGGCCAAAATGCTCGAGGGCAAGTTCACGCTGGTCGACTTTCAGAAGTCGATGCGGCAACTCCGCAAGCTCGGGCCGATGCGCAACATCATGAAGATGATCCCTGGCATGGGAGGTCTGCTCGATCAAGACCCGGACATGGAAGACCCCGAGGAGGGCGTGCGGCGCATCGACGGCATCATCAACTCGATGACGCTGGATGAACGCCAGAATCCCGACCGCATCGATCGCAGCCGACGCAACCGCATCGCCCAAGGCAGCGGCAACGATCCTGCGGAAGTCAACAACCTGCTCAAGCAGTTCAAGGCCATGTCGGACGTGATGCAAAAAATGGCCGGCATGGGCATGCGCGACCGAATGCGCGCCGTAAAAGACATGGCCGATGGCGGCCTGTTCAATCCCGGCGCCAACATTCGCCGCGAAAAGCACCGCAGCAAGCGTGGACCGCTCGACAAGGAAAAGCTCCGCGATAAAAAGAAGCAGCAACGCCGAAACGCCCGCAAAGCGAAAAAACGCAACCGGCGGTAGTCGTCGGTCAAATATGATATAGAGGCGGACATGGAACTCCCCTCCCTCTTAGGGAGGGGTTGGGGGAGGGTGGAACACACCGAATGCTTCTCAACGCCTCGAACCTTTCACCCCTCTCCCAACCTCTCCCCTCAGGGGAGAGGGGTTCTAAAAGCCATCCAAAACCACCTAACGCATTCACTTTCCAATTCAATAAGGAGAAGAAGTGGCAGTAAAAATTCGCATGAAGAAGATGGGCCGCAAGCATCGTCCGTTCTTTCGCATCTGCGTGATGGATTCGCGGAAACCTCGCGACGGCAGGGCGATCGAGGAAGTCGGGTCTTACGATCCGATGCTCAAGAACAAGGCCGACCGGGTGCAGTTGAACCTCGACCGCATCGACTACTGGATTTCCGTCGGCGCAAAACCCAGCGACAACGTTGCCACCCTCATCAAGAAGGTGAAGACGAATCGCTTCGGGACGGCTGCGGCTCCCCCGCCGATGACGCCTCCAAAGCCCGCCCCGGTGCCGGAAGCGTCTGCCGCCGAGGCGCCGGCCGACGAAGCGGCGACAGCAGAAGCGCCCGCCGAAGGCTAGTACACCGATCAACATGAAAAGGTGGGTGCCATGCCCACCGCTTTGGGTGGGCATGCGGCAAAGACATGGCCACGCAAAACCGTCCGCCTGCAGCGGATGGCACCCCGCGCAATCGGCATCAAAAAACTGAACACTGAAAACTGAAAACTAAATGCGTTTCGACGTCCTGACGATCTTCCCCGAAATTTTTACGGGTTACCTGCAACAAAGCCTGCTCAACCTGGCGATCGAGCGGGGCCTGGTCGACGTGCGGCTGTGGAACTTTCGCGATTGGGCCAAGGACAAGCGCAAGTCGATCGACGACCGCCCTTACGGCGGCGGACCGGGCATGTTGATCGAATGCGAGCCGGTTTTCGACTGCGTCGCCGATGTCCAGGCCGACGCGGCGGAGCCAGGGCGGCTGATTATGCTCACTCCGCAGGGACGTCGGCTCGACCAGAAACTTGTTGGCGAATTGGCCGAGCATCAACGGCTGCTGCTGCTTTGCGGGCGTTATGAAGGCTTCGACGATCGAATTCGCACGGGACTCAACCCGCTCGAGGTGTCGGCAGGCGACTTCATCACCAACGGCGGCGAGGTGCCGGCCATGGTGGTGATCGACACGGTGATCCGGCTCATACCCGGCGTGCTGGGAGACGAAACCAGCAACAAGTACGAGTCGTTCTCCGAATCAGGGCTTTTGGAGTACCCGCAATATACGCGGCCGCCCGAGTTTCGGGGCATGAAAGTGCCGGAGGTCCTGCTCAGCGGCAACCATCAGCAGATCGCCCAATGGCGCGAAGAGCAAAGCCGGCAGCGGACCCGCGAACAGCGTGCCGACCTGATGGGGGACAAGCCCGCCGGTTAGGTCCGCTTGCATTGACGCGACACCGGGAATTGCGTATTGAAAAGACCTGACGAAAAACATTCATCAATGAGCCGGCCGCGAGTTTTCGCCGGTTTACTGCGGGGTCAAGCTCCGCGGCTCATGTTCGATAAGTTGCAGGAAATCACTGCCATGCACAAGCTGATGGCCCTGGCCGAAAGCACAAGTCACCGCGAAAAGCCGCTGGATTTTCAGATCGGCGACACCGTCGACGTTCATACGCGCATCCTCGAGGGCGAAAAGGAACGCATCCAGGTATACAGCGGCGTGGTCATTGGCCGGCGAGGCAGCGGCACCCGCGAAACATTCACCGTCCGCCGCATTGTGGCCGGTGAGGGGGTCGAGCGGACCTTCCCGATTCATTCACCCAAAATCGCGAAGCTGGAAGTCCAACGACACGGGACCGTCCGTCGCGCGAAGCTGTACTACCTGCGAGGGCGAGCGGGCAAAGCGACGCGACTGTCGGAGCGTCGGGGGAAAAAACCCGACGACGAATGACCGGCATCCGGTCGCACCGTGCCGGCTCGATGTCTGGGATCGGTAATTCGGAGATCGACCGTGCGAGGCTGGCTTGCTCGATTTTTGCGTCGTACCGAAAACCTGGGCGATGCCGGAGAGCGGCAAGCCGCCGACTTTCTGAGCCAGCGCGGTTTTCGAATCATCGCGCGGCAGCATTCGAGCCGCTTCGGCGAAATCGACCTCATTGCCGTCGACGGCGACACGCTTGTGTTCGTCGAAGTGAAGACGCGGCGGACCCTTTCCGCGGGTGATCCCGCCGAGGCCATCACCCCGCGGAAGCAAGCGCAGTTGACGCGGGTCGCGCTGGCGTATCTCAAGCGGAACGGACTGCTCGAGCAGCGCACGCGCTTTGACGTGGTCGCCGTGCTGTCGCCGGCTGATGGCACGGCTCCCGTCGTCACGCACTACCGCGACGCGTTTACGCCGGCGGGCACGGGGCCGATGTTCGCGTAAAAACAGCCGGCGATGAATTCACTCGAGAATCGGCTCGAGGAACCAGCCGCGCTGGACAAATGTCGGCGCGGGTGGGTCGGGCAAATCTTCGCCGGTAATTTTTCGGATCGCCCAGGCACAGGCGTACCCCACAACCGGGCCGCTTTCGTCGTAAAACTTGCGCAGCGCCGTAAGGGCCTTTTCCGCCTTCATTCGCCCGAGCGAAATGGCCGACATGCGGCGGACCCGGTCGTCTTCGGGATTGGGGCTGTCGACGTCGCTTAGGCGTTCGATGAGAGCATTCACGGTCCGTTCGTCAGGGTTACCCTCCAGGATGTACCCGCCCGCCCAGATGGCAGCGCAGCGAGTCTGAATTTCCCAGACCCCACCCTTGGGAACGTAACGGGCAATCAATGGCAGCGCCTCGGCGTATTTCATTTGGCCGAATGCCTGAAAGAGCTCCCGAATCTGCTCGTTGATTTTACGTTGCGGCGCGTTCGTTTCCGTCAGCATCGTCGAGTTCAACAGGAATTCCGTCATCTTTTTTGCACGATCGAGCATCGCCGGCAGGGTCGAGCGAACCGCCAATTGCCGTAATGCCCACGCCGAAGCGACATAAACCTGCGGCTTTTCAGAATCGATAAGTTGCACGAGTCGATCGGCGGCCGGCTCGTGGTCGAGAGCGCCCAGTAACAACGACGACTGTTCCTGTCCGCGCCAGCGATCGCTTGCCAACGTCTCAGTGGCCAGGCGAATGACGAGGTCCTTGTATTGCGGATCGGCGGCAAACGTGTAGAGAGCATCGCGAACATGACTGCGGACCTTGCGGTCGGAGTCGTCGAGAAGCTTCGCCAACAGGCCGATGCGTTCGACGTTCGGAACGGCAATGAGCGCACGCACCGCTTGATGCCGGACGTTGGCATCGGGGCTGCCGACAACCTTCTCATGAACGGAGACGACCGCGGCGGGGTCGAGTTCAACGAGGCGGCCCAGGGCCACCGCGGCAACCGTGGGCTCATTATCGACGGCCAACTCCAGCAGCAACGCCTGGGCAGCGTCATCCTTATGGCCGACGAGCATAGACGCTGCCACGAGACGGTTAAAACTCTTGGTGGGCGACTTGTCGCCGGCGAGTTGCCCTGCATCCCCGACAAGCCCCAACGATTGGATGCGGCCCAACGCTCGCGACGCCTCCAAGCGCACCGTCGGCGGCCCGGACGAATCGAGCGCCAACTCCCGCAACCGCGGCGCCGCGGCTTGCTCGTTGAACTCCGCCAATCCGCGCATTGCCAGCGCTAATAGGCGCCTGGGGGGATGCTCAGAGTTCAGCCGGTCGAGCCATGTTTTTTTCACCGGCTCGAACTTCCACTTCAACAAAGCCGGCTCGGCGAGCTGCGCGAACTCGGCTCCGTCGGACATCGCGTGCTGATGCAGCGTGGCTGCCGACTCGCGCGCATCGAGAACGATGAGTGCTCGCGCGATCGCCAGCGCCGCGATGGGGTGCAAGTCCGATTCGCCGAGCGCCGCGGTCAACTGCTCTGCCGTGTCCTTGAGGTCGGGCATGCCTCGTGAATGAGCCTTAGCAATGGCCTTGGCGGCCTCGATTTTGAGGTCGGCTTCCGGGCGGGCGAGCGCTTGCAGCCACAGTTCCTTGAGCCGCGGATCGAATGCGAGGTGCTCGGGGGTCACCTCGATTTTCGGATCGTTGAACATCGTCGATTCGATGACGATTTCCGCGGCGCGCGATTCAGATCCGCAAAACGCGGCGAGTACCGCGACGATAATGAGCAACAGGGCCTGGCGAAGCACTCGAAGTCTTCCACCCTCCCCCGCCCCCTCCCTAAGAGGGAGGGGGGTATTGAAACTGCATCTGATTTCGGATGGAGCGTGCATTATCCACTTTCACTGAGGTCGGGCCAGCCGCCAGGTTTGGACAATCAAGACTGCCAGCGCCAAGGCGGAGGCACAACCGACGAAATACCAGTTGGCCGGTACGAGGTTGTAATCCTGAAATCCGCGGGCCTCAATCACGTTGAGCGCGGCGGCCATGGGGTTGACGGTCAGTATTCGCTCGACGGTGCCGCGCCCGAAGCGCGAATCGCGGCCGAACCACACGAGCATCGTGCCCACGCACATGCCGACCAATAGCAGGTATGTCGTCGTCGTCGCCGGCGCAGTACGCGGATACAGGCTGCTGACGGCCGCGCTCAACAGCACGGCGAACACCGCGGTCCAAACCAGGCAGATGAGAACCTGAATGACTTGCTGCGTCATGTCGGGCTTGATGACGATCATCACCAGATACCCGGGAAGAGTCGCGCACAAGATGAGCAACAGCGTCCAAACGACGCTCATCAGCTTGCCGCGGAGGATCGCGCCGGTCGACAGAGGAGTCATCTGAAGCAACGTCCAGCCGCCGCTCTCGCGCTCTCCGCTAATCAATCCGGCTGCGAGGCTGGGCGTCAGCATGACAATGAGCGCCACCTGCAGCACGACAAGGATTCCGCCGATATCGTTGACGCCCCAACTCTCCGTAAAGACTGTTGCGGCATACGTCAGCACCATCGACAGCAGGGCGCAACCGGCGACAAGGCGCAGAATCCAATGCGAGCGCCCGAAGCGACGGCACCGGAATTCCTTAACCATCACCGGATTGGTGAGAGGACCGATGCTGCCTTTTCGCCGTTGCGGGTCGACCAGGAAAATCAGCCGCCGCGCCCATTGGCCCGCGGCGCCCCGCTCGTCGGTAATGATGCCCTGAGAACGGCTGTAGTCGAGCATGGAGTAGTTCATCCGGGTAATTGTCCGGACGATGAAGGCCGCAGTCGTGACAATCGCCAACACCACGTACCGCAATGGGGCGCCCGACTCCGATACCTGGCCCGCAGCGCCGACGTCGCTATGCCCCAACACTTCCATGACGGCGGGAATTGGCGACAGGCTCCGCAGCCAGAAGGCGGCGGTCGCGGTGAGCGATTCCTTGCCCTGCATGACGAGATGCGGCCCCAGCGTGACAACGGCCATCAGCAGCACGAGGGCGTACGTGGTGCGCAATGACGAGTCGGTCGATTGCGCATAACTGCTTACGAGCAATCCCAAGACCGCGTATTGAAGGGCGACAAGTGCCAGCAGCCCGTACAGTTCGACGATGTGGTACGCCTCGACTCCGCCCATGGCGTAGCAAGCCGCCGCGCCGGGAAAGCTCATAATCAACAGCAGCAGAATGAAGCCCAGCACCCCAGCCAGCTTGCCGAAGTAAATCGAGACCGGGTTCATTGGAGAATTGAGCAGCAACTCGAGCGTGCCTCCGATGCGCTCTCGAACGATGCTTGTCGCCGGAAAGACCGGCACCAGCAAGATCATCGCCGCCAACAATCCGTATCCGAAAAGGTGAAACACCTGTCTGGACTGGCTTCCCGAGAGATCGACCAGCGCGTCAGTCGGCCAGCTCACCACCACTAATAGCGCGAACGCCATTGCTACCGTGACTTGCAGCGCAAGCGCCTTGCGGGTGCGGAGCGTGCCAATCAGTTCGCGTTCGATGATGGGGTTCTTCATCGAGTGCCCCTTGAACGCTGCGTTGTGACCGCGACGGGAGCGGCCGATTCTTCGTTGGAATCGAATCGGCCCTGTTCCGACCCCTGCCGGGTGACCGACAGAAACGCCGTCTCGAGGTCGGTCTGCAGCTCGCGGAACTGGGTGACGTGAACGCCCTCTTTCACAAGCCTGGCGAGAATCTGGCCCAGTTCGTCCTCCTTGCGGGCGGTTTGAAAGCGGACCATGGCTTCGGCCTGAGAGCCGGTAATCTCGGCGTCCTTCTCAACCAGCGGCCGGATGACTTCGATGGCACGATCGATCTGGTCGGCGGCCGCCAACTGAACCTCGATGGTGCGCCGCTGCGTGACTTTCTTCATGATCTGATCGAGCGTCCCGAACGCGCGGAGCTTGCCCTCGGTGATAATCGCCACAAGGTTACAGATTCGCGAAAGTTCCGGGAGAATATGGCTGGTAACGATCAACGTTTTTCCGGAATCGGCCAGTCGCAGCAGCATTTCCCGCATTTCGATGCGGGCTTTCGGGTCGAGACCGTTGGCCGGCTCATCGAGGATCAACACTTCGGGATCATGCAATAAAGTTCGCGCAATACCGATCCGCTGCTTCATCCCGTGACTCAGGCTTTCGACGTAGCGATCCTGCATATAGGTC
>JBBDVZ010000124.1:0-8321 GCA_040903115.1 Planctomycetaceae bacterium | reverse complement strand
GGATCACGTTTGGAGTGCTGGCAGTGGCTTTCTGCCTGCGGTCATTCGCCCTCTGCATGACGTTCACCCGCAAGGGACCGATTTGGCAGGACCTTCCCAGCGGGCGCGCGATTGTTTTCGACACGACCTGGGGGCCGTACTTTCTCGTGCCGTTGGGCCTGGCGATCTTGCTGCTGCTTTTGGAAATGGGACTCGTCGCCAAGAGCCAGCGTTTTCTGCAAAACGTGATGGCGGCGGCCCCGGCGCTGTTGCTGCTGTCGTCGCCGTTGGGAGGCGGACCCGTCTTTCGCGGATTCTTGTCGACGTTCACGGAGACGGTCGGCTCGCCGGTTTGGCTGACGGTCTGGACGCTGTTGGGCTTTTATTGCTGGAGTTGGTTGCGCGGCGTTGCGCAGGCGCGTTTCGGGGTGATCGGCGCCCTCGGGCTGCTATCGGTCGTCGGAGCAAGGACGATCGACCTTCGAACCTTCATCCAGCCGCAGCCGCAGCCGTTCCTCGTCATTGGCGCTATTCTGCTAGCCAATGGTCTGTGGGCGCGCTCATCGCGTGCGATGGCTGCCGCAGCCGTAGCGGCCGTGTTCGGCCTTTGGCTGATGCTTCCCCAGTCGATTTCGGTCGATTACCGAGTCGCCGTTTGCTTCAACGTGTTGCTGGCCGCGATTGTGGCCGTTGGATTGGCTTACCGGGATCGCTTCGCCGGAGTTTTAAGATCCGCCGGTGCGCTTCTCATTCTGTTTGCGACAATCGTCGTGACGACGAGCTCTCAAGCGGCCGACGTTCCACTGCTGTGGCGCACGTTGTACGTGGGGTTGTTGGTTGTCGCGAGCCTGTGCATTGCGATGTTGTGGGGCGACCGTTGGTACCTGCGCGCGTTTGCAGGCAGCTTGCTGGTGGCTGCGTACGGTGGCATTGCGGTGGCATTTCGCAGCGCCGCAGGGGTCATCGGTCGACCGGCACTGACGGCCTTCTCGTGGAGTCTGGGGGCACTGCTGTTGGCCTTCCTGATCAGCGCCCATAAAGCGCGGTGGCTGCCTCGTCGGCTGCTGCCTGGTTGGTCGAACGGGCACAACGGCAACGGATCGCAAAAAACATCGCCGCCTGCCGCGCCGCCGGTGACCAATGGACTGTCTTCGGATACGCCGACGTGAACCTCGTTGAGCCTCGTTCCCAAGCTCTGCTTGGGAACGCACTCCCGCGAAGCTCTGCTTCGCGTCACCGTGCATTCGAAGCAGACTTTGGCGAGCTCGACTCGACTGAGCTCGCCGAAGTCACTCGAAGCAGAGCTTCGAGAAAGTGGGATCCCAAGCAGAGCTTGGGATCCAGACGAACTAGCTCATTTCGCGCGTGCGCGCTCGACGAGTTCCAATCCGTGGCGCGCCGGTTCAAAAGTGGCGTCGATGGCCAGTGCGGCACGGAAACTTTCGGCCGCCTCGTCGTATTGCCCACGAGCGAAGAACACGTTGCCCAGATGGTTGCGAGCGACGGACGAGTCCGGCTCGGCTTTCAGTGCCTCGCGATAATGCCCGATGGCGGAGTCCCACTGCTTCAGATCGTATAGGGCGACGCCGTAGTTGATGTGCGTGTCGAAGTCGGTCGGTTTCAGTTCAAGTGCGCGCTCGTAAAGCTCAATCGCTTCGTCATACCGTCCCAGCCGCGCCAGCGCATTTCCGGCATTGTTGTACGCCACGGTGTTCTCGTCGGCCACCTTCAACGCGTGCGTGAACAGTGCGAGCGTGTCGCGCCAATGCTCGAGCTCTCGGGAAGAGACCAGGGCGCACGCCGCGATGGTCGCCAGGGCCGCGGCCCACTTCAGTTGGCGCTGCCAGCCCCGCGATGACATCAGCGAATCGACCAGCCAGGTCACGGCGATAAACACGCCCAACAGCGGCACGTAGGTGTAGCGGATGGCCCATTTCGCGCCGCCGATATGCACCAGGCCAATCACCGGTACAAGCGAGCCCAGGTACCAAAGCCAGCCCACAATGAGATAAGGGTGTCTCGTTCGCTGATGAATCGCCAGAGCCGTCAGCACGAACAACACGAGCGCCGAAGCCGCCACGTGTGCGGCGGGTGGCGCGTGCCCCCAGTGTGGATAATAGACGGCCAGGTGCGTGGGCCATAAAGTTTTCGCCAGATAAACCGCGTAAGCGACGGTGGCGTTTGTGACGCGGACGGTCATCGGCATCTCGGCGAAGGTCGAGATCGCACCGGCCCAGTTTTGAACCGCGTACGCGGAGACGGAAAACAATAGGGCCAGGACGAAGAACGGGATCTTTTCTCGCAGGAGCTCGGCCGGCGTTCGAGTCGCGTCTGCGGTGCTTTCGGTCGTCGCGTTAACAGGCGTGCGAACACGTTTGAGCGGCCAATAGTCGAGCAACAACAGCAAAAAGGGAAACGTGACGAGCATTTGCTTCGACATCAAGCTGGCAAGGTAAGCGGCCAACGAAAGGACGAGCCAGCGTCGACCGCGCGCTTGCGCGTACCGAAGATACGCTGCCAAAGCCAGCAGCCCGAACAACATGCTCAACAGCCCTTTCCGCTCCGAGATCCAGGCGACAGGCTCGACGCGCAGGGGATGAATCGCAAACAGGGCCGCCACGAAGGCGCTCTTCCAGGCGTCGCCGGTCATCCGCTGCAAGAGCAAGAACACGAGCACGACGTTCAAGACATGGATGGCCAGGTTGGTGAGGTGAAACGCCCGCGGGTTGGGGCCGAACGCTTCGGCATCGAGCATGAGCGACAGCCACGTGATCGGCTGCCAGCTTGCGCTTTCCCCCGTGTAGAACGCCCACAGCATGTCTTTGAAATCGAGTCCGCTTCGGACGTGCGGATTGTCGACGACATACAGCGGGTCGTCGTAGCGAACGAAGTCGAAAGCATGAACCGGCCAGAAGACGGCAACGGTCAAACCGACCAGCAGAACGATCAGGCCCGCGCCCGCCGTCCAAACGCAATGGGCGGGTTGATTCAGCGCGGGCCGAGGACCGCGGGGATCAACCCCGCGGCTCGGATTGTCATTCCGCATTCCGCACTCCGCATTTCATTTCGATCCGCAATCGCTTAACCAGCCGACTCACGCCGGACCGCTCGCCTTTCGCTCCGCGCTCCGAGTTCCGCGCTCCGAGTTTGATTCAATCCGCAATCATTATTCTCATTTGCCACCATACTGCTGCTCGATCGTGCGGCCTTGTTTGAGCGTACGGCCGACCAGATACCAAAAGATTCCTCGAACGGGCCAGGCAAACAGCGATCGAACGTGGGCCATCTGCCCGCGGATTGCCGTCACGATCTCCTCCTCGAACGAAATGTTGCGCGGCCCGGGTACCAGACCGAAGTTCCGTTCGATAAACTTCATCGAACGACGATGCTGCGCCCATAGTTCCTCGGGCTGCGCGCCGGGCAGCGACTCGACGTACGAACCGGGCCGATGCGGCAGCGTGTGCGCATCTTTCGTGCTCGCCGTCGTCAATCCCTCATCGTCGGAGTAGATGGTGACGAAGTCGAAATGTTTGGTCGCCCCGTGGCAGTAGATGCAGAAGTAACTCGGCAGTTGCTGATGTCTCCAAGCCGCCACGAACAGCGTGTTTGTCGCACTGAACAGGTATCCGCCGACCCATGCGAAACCTGCTGACTTTGCAAAGGCATGATGGGCTCCCACAATGGCGTAATAGTCCCGTCGTTCGTCCGGTCCGACCGGTTGAAGCTTGAGATCGTCGCGGCTCATGCTGAGGACAGAGGCGTACAATGCCCCGCCGATGAGCGCCAGCGGCAGGAGGACCACGGCGGCGATCAGCACGAACGTCGGGATGGGCAAGTCGAACATTGTTGCCACGGTTCAATTCAAACGACGGGGATGGAGGACGCGTAGACCAGGATACCCGCAGGTTGCGCAGGAGGGAAAGGGATGGAATCGGCGGCAAAGTCAGGGCAAGCGCGGAGCGCGGAGCGCGGAATGCGGAGCGAGCAGGGGTTTCCGACTTTTGTCCGTGTTCCCGTCTCTTCCGTCTGCCGCTCGAAATGTTTCGGGCGGTGCGGTAACCTTGAGAGGTGGAACCTCTTTTAATTCATACGCAAGGTTGAATGATTCTTTTCTATGAACGAATCGACAAGTCCCGAGCAAACTGCCGGCAGGAGTGCGAAAAGTTCGACAAAGCGCGTCGGCGTCCCAACGCGAATTCTCCGGGTGTGCGTGGCGCTGGGAATTGCCGCCGCGCTCGTTTGGGGAGCCTTCTGGGTTTATGAACAGTTTCGCCCCAGCCAGCAGATTTTTCAGCTTGGCCAACGAGCGATCATGCTGGAGGACTACCCGGCTGCTGACAAGTACGCGCGGAGGTTGATTCGCCGCGACCCCGACTCGAAGCAAGGTTTTTTACTCAAAGGACTGTTGGCTTCGCGGAGAAATCGACCTGAAGAGGCGCTCGAGTGGTTTCGCAAGGTTCCTGACGACCGCAGCCCGGAAGCGGGCGATGCGCGCTCCAACGGCGGCATCGTCTTGATGTACGACTTGCACCAGCCATCGCAAGCCCTGAGTGAAGCTCAGCGCGGCTACGACCAGAATCCCTTTAACCCCAGCGCGAACAATCTCATCCCGGATATTTTGCGGCTCGGCACGCGAACGTGGGAGTTGGTTCCGTACGAGGTCTGGATTGCGAAGTTTGGGATGCCGTACGGCTACGTCTCGCCCCGGCGGTTGTACGACTTGAGTTTGGGGCATTCGCTGCACACCAACGTCGAACTGCTGCAAAAATGCGCCGAGGCCGCTCCCGACGATCCCATTGTGCGGCTGGGTCTTGCCGACGTCGCCATGAATGAGAAGCGGTACGATGAGGCGGAAGAGCATTATCGACATGTCATCGCCTCGCATCCGGAGATTCTCGAAGCGAAGGTTCGACTCGGCCAGGCCCTCGCGGGCGGAAACTCCGCGGCGAAGTTTTATCAATGGAACGCCGGCCTGCCCAAGGAAGCCGACGCGCATCCGCTCACCTGGGCGATTCGCGGCAAGTGGGCCGACGAGCACGGCGAGCCCAAGGTGGCCATCCGCTGCTTCTGGGAAGCGGTTCGCCTCGATCCGAATCACCTGCCGGCCGTCGATCGGCTCGGGCAACTTTTGACCGCCGAAAAGAGGACCGACGATGCGAAAAAGTTTCTCGATCGCGCCCGGTTGCTGAACCTGTATATGCAAGCGACGCAGGAACTCAACGTCCTGACCGAGAAGCCCGACATCCTGAAGCCGTGGGCAGCCGCAAACCGCGCTTCGGAGTTGGGGCTGATGTCTGAAGCTTATGCCTGGGTGGGACTCACGCAGCAGCTCGATCCGGAACAGCAGCAAGTTCTCGACGCGGCAAAACAGATCCAGAAGTTGCTCGAGAAAGCGCCACCGACACGCGCGCTTCCCGCTGTCAATCCGGCAGCGGAGGTCGACCTGTCGAAGTATCCGCGGCCCAACTGGCCCGCCGATGCCCCTGCCGAAGTCAAGCCGGCTGCAGCCAGCGAACCCTCGCAGAAGTAATCTCCCCGCCTCGCCAAGAAGGATCAGGGTGCCGGGGCCTCGGTCGTGGGGGAGTTTCATTTCGGGTTTCTGGCGGGTGGCATATTTGTTACTACGGAAAAGCAAGCTTGTCGTGACCCTGGAAATCTTTGGTTCGGCGGCCGCCCTTGGTTGACGCGTAACCATCAAGATCGTCAAGCAAGCGAAGCGACATTCGAAATGTCAGTCCAATTTCGGCAAAATACGCCGCTCTCTCCGACGATTTCACAAAAAGTTTATAATGCCTAAACTTGTGTCGACAAATAACTTGCGTAAGATCCGAAAATTGTCCCTTGACTTTATCTCAAGTACAGCATAGCGGGGCCTTCAATTCGCGTGTCCATGGAGTAAACTGGCCCTGCCAGTTACACTAGCGGTATCCGCGAGGACCGCGCGATTCGAGGTTTGTCAAGGATGACTGCTGGCTCAAATTTGAGCATTGATGCGTTTGGAGTTTTTTGCATGTCGATGGCTACACCGTCCTCATCTCGCTGGACCCCCGATATCCACGAAAACTGCGAATTCGTGGACCCGATTGTGATCGCGTATGACTCCGAGGCGGATGTTGTTACTGTCATTCCCAAAGACGAAGCCCGCTTCGAGGTCCAGAAACAGCGTGCAATTGAGGGTCTCCAGCGCGCAAAACAAGCAGAAGTGTTTCGCGCTCAACTGGACCTCCTTTTGGGCCGACTTGCTAATTGGAGCAAGGCACATGAGGCAAAGGTCGCCTGTGCGTATCTCACGCTACGCGACACGCGTCTCTCATTTGTTATCATCTCGCGTGAGGCCGAGTGCGATGATGATCTTGAAGACGACGCGTCTCGCCTTGACTTGAAGGTCTCTTCGAACGTAGATCTTGATTTGATTCGCATGAACGTTTTGGTATTGCCATTGACCTCTACTGAATCCTTGCAGTCGTTCGTTGACAAGCGGTTTTTGATTAGAGTATGGCCACTCCCGCCGACCACATAGCGCTTGCAAACCGCAATCACGACGCGCTATGCCTACTTTTGCCGCATGCCGAAACGTGTCCCGAATGGATTGCGACGATCGCCTTCTACAAAGCGGTTCACATTGTGGAGGCCGTGTTTGCCATTGTCCTTTCTGAGCATTCGCACAGCCATGACGATCGGATCGATCGATTGAAACGCCCGCAGTTCGAGATTCTTTTTATTGACTACCGCCCACTCTACGCTGCGTCGGTTATCGCTCGATATCTTGAAGATTCCGCATCAAAGAAGGTCTACGACCACTAAAGTCAGTCAAGAAGTACAAAAGCTTCACCAGCTATATGCCTCCCGGAACTGTGGTAAGGCGTATTATTCGAAAGCGACTGAAGCCATTGGAGGAGCACGCGCTCCAGTTTCTCGACGACGAATGCAAGGGTGCGCTTCGCCGCGTTACAGACGATGCGATTTATCGCGAACCGGCGGTAGCCTCCTAGCGTCTATTGCCCATTCATGCGGTCCGTTCCGGGCATTTCGCGATTGGAGAACGGCCCGCGTCTTGGTGGCGCAGCAGCCTTATAGTCTGCCGGGGGGGTCCGCGCGTAGCGCGGGAGGGATCGTAACCCCGATCCTCCGCTAACCGGAACTTGAAGCTCGGCGAAGCTTTTTCTTTGCAGCCGCCTTGAGCCGATCCCGTACTGTCCCGCGACACAGGCTGTCATTACACCGATCGAAAGCGATCAACGCAGAAACCAATTCTTCGTCAGAATCTCAAAGTACCCCGCCACCCCTGCTGCCTTCTACTTCAGCGAGGTGAGATATGCCAGCAGGTCGGCCGCCTGTTGCGCGGTGACGTCGCGCAACATCAACTCCGGCATGAGCGACTTTCGTTGCTTCACCATCAGCTCGACGTCGGCGGCGGGCACGCGGATGAGCTGATTTTGACTGTCTCTCAATACGACTTCCCGGTCAGTCTTTTCGACCAAAATGCCGCCGCGGACCAGCCCGTCGGTGGTTTCGACAAGATACGTCACAAATTTCTCTTCGACGGCCTTCGACGGGTCGATAATGCTCTCGAGAATTTGCGGGGGCGCGAGTTTCTTGCCGACGGTGCTCAAATCGGGCCCCACTTCCCGCCCCTGGCCCTTGATCTGATGGCAACTCTGGCACTGCACGCCGGCCGTTTTGAAAAACAAAACTTCGCCGCGTGCCGGGTCGCCCTGCATCGCCAGAATGGCCTGCGGATCGAACACGTTGCCCAGCCGCTTCAGCCGCTGCGATTCGGGAAGAAACGTCTCGAACAAGTCGCGCACTTCGACGCTGGCATGTTCAGATGCCCTTTGCACGACCGCCTTCGCCACCGGCCCGTTGACGCGACCGTCGTACATCGCCGACAGCAGCAAGATCGCGCCGTTGGTCGTCGAAAGCAGCCGGTCGACGGCTTTCGCCGCCATTTCGGCTGTTGCGTCTTTGGCCGCGCTCAACGCGGTGATCGCGGCGCGGTCGCCTTCGCGCAGGCTCGCCGCCGATTGGGCGGTTGTCGTCGACGTCTCGGGCGGAAGGCCCTGAATCCAATCGTGCAGCAGCCGCACGGCGCGCTGATCGACTTCCGCCGAACCAAGTCGCGGCATTCTCCCGCGGCCCAACTTGCTGATGCGGTAAAGAATGACCGAACGGTACGGATCGCCGGGGGCGACAAGCCTCGCGTCGACGATGTCGAAGTCGCCCTGCAGAGGCGCGACGTCGAAGATTTGGGTCTTGGCCTTCTTTGTATCGATCTCCAGTTCGATGCGCGCATTGCCGCCGCCGTCGGCGACGTGGCAGTGCGAACAATTCGCATGCAGATA
>JBBDVZ010000123.1:0-8382 GCA_040903115.1 Planctomycetaceae bacterium | reverse complement strand
TGCCGCCGTGGAAAATTGCCCAGGGAGCGGAATTCCGCAACGACAGGCGGATGACGGAAAAGGAAATCGCAACCATCGCCGCCTGGGTCGACGACGGCACTCCGGAAGGCAACCCGAGCGACGCGCCCTCGCCTCGCCAATTCACCGACGGTTGGCAACTGGGACAGCCGGATCTGGTGTTGGCGACGCGGCAAGAGTTCGTGCTGGGGCCGGGAGGCCGCGATTTGTTCCGCGTCTACGTGCTTCCAACCGAGTTGCCCGAAGACAAATTCGTGGTGGCCTTCGAAGTGAAGCCGCGAAACGCGCGAGTCGTGCATCACACGCTGAACTTCATCGACACCACCGGCCAGGGCCGACAGTTGGAGCAGAAGGGGCAAGAAGCGGAGAAAAAGAAGTCAGAGTCCGACTATGACCGCGGCCCCGGTTACTCGGTCGCGATGGGCGTCGGCTTTTTCCCGCAGGGAGGACTCGGCGGCTGGGCACCGGGACAGTTGCCTCACCAGCTTCCGGCCGGCTACGGGTTCAAGCTTCCCAAGGGGGCCGACGTCGTCGTGCAGTGCCACTATCACCGCAACGGCCGCGTCGAGCACGACCGTCTGCAAATCGGCCTGTACTTCGCCAAGAACAGCGACGCAATGAAAGCCTACAAGGGGGGCGTGATTCCCGGTCGGCTGCTGGCCATCCCCGCGGGCAGCGCCAGCTTCAAGGTTGTCGGTTCGACGACCGCTTCGCAGGATTGCGTTCTGCACTCGATCATGCCGCACATGCACCTGATCGGTCGGCAAATCAAAGTGACGATGAAGCCGCCCGAGGGTGAAAAGCAAACGCTGCTCAACATCGACGACTGGGACTACAACTGGCAGGAAACGTACTTCCTCAAGGACCCGATCGCAGTGAAAGCGGGCACGGTGCTCGACGTCGAAGCCGTCTACGACAACAGCAACGCCAACCCGAACAACCCGAACAGCCCGCCCCGCATGGTGATCTTCGGCGAACAAACGACCGACGAAATGTGCTTCGTGTTCCTAGGCGCAACATCCGACGGCCCCGGCCGCAGCCCATTCGGCCGCCGCGGCGGCGGACGGGGGCGCGATGCGGGGGCAAAGCCCCCGGCGGCGGACGCCAAGGATGAGAAGAAATAGCGAGTTGAGGCACGCGTTCGTGGGTGGCCCAGGTTGCTTGCAACCTGGTCGGCTGTGCCGACAAGACGTCGATCGTGTCCTTTACTTGGCTCCCACTCGAGGTAACCGCTACGGCCCATACAACTCGCCGCGCTCGATGCTGGCGATCACTTCCTTCGCCATAACGGCTCGTTCACCTGCTACTTGTTTCAGCAACGGAACGGCTTTGGCGCCACATTGCGAGATTGAATTCATGACGGAAACGGCACGTGACGCGTCGAGCGAGACTGACGGATCGTTAAGGATACTCACCAAGGCTGCGGCACTCGCGTCGTTATTCAACTCCGCCAATCTGTCCACAACTGCATCCTCGGCAAGAAAATATACGCTTGGAGAAAAGTCTTCCACGTCGCGTTCTCTCAGCTCTTTCTTACGCAGAACGCCACAGGTGTAGAATATCTCTTTCAGCACGTCCGCCGAGTAAACGTCATCAAGTAATGAACGCGCTTTGCGATAAACAACATCTTCTTCATCTTCTTCTTGTGCACGTGTCGCGCTCTGCTGACGCAGAATCGCATGCCAATCTTCAAGCTGCCGAATGTACTCGGTGGCGCTCATCGACGTCACCCCGCTTTCCATCGAGATCTGTCGGCGACCGATCAGTGTATGGAACAGCACGTATGTGAGGACCCCCATAACAGCAAGCACGACGCTCGCTGCTGCAATTCTCCGTCTATTTGTCGAAAACATATAAAAACCCTACAAAGGTTTGGTTCTTGTACTTCGCGGGTGGCCCAGGTTGCAAGCAACTTTGGCCACCCTGAAGAGCAGCGCACACACGATCACGTTTGTGTCGAAAACGTAGCGTGTCTCACTGCTCATCGAGAATCGATTTCAAGATCTCGGGCGTCAATCCTCGCTCTTGCGCCTTTCGGCTGATATCAGACATGATTTGTGCCAGCGCCGTTCTCGATTGAAAAGCGTGGCGCAACGTCAAAATGATTATCAAATCGAGCTTGCGCTGTTGCTCTGGCAATGCTGTCCTGTAGGCTTCGCCCACAGCGGCGTCAACTGGAATAGTAATTTGATCTTTCACCGTTAAACCACTTGGCGCGACTTAACTGCGATCGTATATGCGTGCCACCGCTTCCTTGCACGGATAACGATCGATTCGACGAAGTAGCTCGCGTTCAAGAACTCGTTCGGCCCTGTTGAATTCGAAGATGAGCGATGTTATCTCGCCGATTGGCGTGAGAGGCTCGATGCGCGCTCCAATCAACATGAAGTGATCCGCCCAGCGATCCAGGCGCGGGTTGTAAAAACGAGTGAACTGATTGGTGCTTAGAGCGATCGATCCAATATCCGAACCTTTGGAGCGATTGCAGAACGTGCAAGCGTACGCCAGGTTATCGGCGTCTGTGCGTCCGCCGTGTTTCAGTGACACAATGTGATCCACCTGACAGCCGAGATATGTGTCGTCTTCGTGGATCAGGCAGTACTCACAGAGGTGATTCGCACGCGATTGCACCAAGCGGCGCAATTGTGCACTCACATAATCCGTCATGGCGAGCAGATCGTGCGGGCGCGGGCCTTGATGAGCCGCATGAGATGTTCGAGCTTCAGAAAGTGATCGAGCTCGCTCGATTCGTCCGACGTCAACCCGCTCGTCTTCTCCTTGTGCAGAAGGTTCGCGACGTGGTCCTTCGTGCGCTCGGACGCCTCAAAGGCTGCAATTGCGTCTGGCGTGGTGCCGGCGGCAATGAATTCAACGATTTCCTCGTACGCGCGAATCATGTCCGAATTGTACCCGCCGCTCCCAGTTGTTGCAAATTTATCGTCCGCTCAAGTCGACATCTACGACACATGCTGAAAACCAGGGAGCTGACGCTCCCCGCTCGCCTGGCGCCGCACTGAGAGACGAGCCAGATAACCGATTCGATGTCAAGCGGCATTTACGCTATAATTCGGGCGCGCGGGCTGTTGGTCGAACCAGGGAGCTGACGCTCCCCGCTCGCCTGGTGCAAGTATTTCACCACGCCAACGAGGTGTTGCGTTGATCCAGAATGCCGTTTTCGTTGCACTCGTCATCGCTTGTGCCTCCCTGCGCGCGGCTGAACCTTCGGTCGCGGAAAAGGAAGCCGTCCATCTCGGCAACATCAAACAGGTGACGTCCGGATTGCCGCGCGCGGGGGAAGGATATTTTTCGCCCGATGGCACGCAGATCGTTTACCAGGCGTATCCGGTCGGTTATCCGTTCTACCAGATTTACGTGCAGAAGCTGGGGGAGACAAAGCCGCGGCTGATCAGTACGGGAAGGGGACGGACCACGTGCGCCTATTTCACGCCCGATGGAAAGAAAATCCTCTTCGCGTCGGCCCACACCAACCCCAATCTCGAAAGCGATGAGAACGTGGCGCGCGAAGAGCAGAAGCGCGGCGGGCGGCGTCCGTACCAATGGGTCTTCGACGAATTCATGGACATTTACGTCGTCAACTTCGACGGCACGGAAATGACGCGCCTGACCGATGCGCCCGGTTACGACGCCGAAGGAAGCTATTCGTCCGACGGCAAACAGATCGTCTTCACGTCGACGCGCGACGGCGATCCCGATTTGTACGTCATGGACGCCGACGGCTCGAACGTGCGGCAACTGACGAACGTGCCCGGTTACGACGGCGGCCCGTTCCTCTCGCCCGACAACAAGTGGGTCATCTTCCGCAGCGACCGGGACAAGAAAGACATGCTGCAGCTCTTCGCCATCTCCGTCGATGCCAAGCACGAGGTCCAACTCACGCGGAACGTCGATCACGTCAACTGGGGCCCGTATTTCCATCCCAGCGGTAAGTACATCGTTTGGGCGGCAGCGGATTATTCGGGCGACCCGCGCGCCGCATCGTACGAGCTGTTCACGATGGACATTGCATACGACGATGCCACTTTCAAAGGGGGGGAGGTCAAACAGATCACGCTTCATCCCAAGGCCGACGTCCTGCCGGTCTTCAGCCCCGACGGCAAAAAGCTGATGTGGACGTCGACGCGCACCGCCGATGAAACGAGCCAATTGTGGATTGCCGACTGGCTAAGGGAGAAATGAGCTTCGACTTCGCCCCATGATTACCGTCGCCCCTGCGCGTGCCGACCAATGCTCGGCGGCTCTGGTGCTTTTGTTCGCGCGTCATCCCGCTGCCGAGCGGCTAGCATGCGTGCGCGACGTCCTCGATGCACAACAGCGCGGCGAAATCCGGCTCGACGGCCTGTTGCTGGCCGAAGAAAACGGGAAAGCCGTGGGCGCGGCCTTGTATGTGCTGCAGCCGGACAATACCGCGTTCGTCTGGCCGCCCGTGTGTGCGCGCGACGACGGCACTCAGCCCATCCGCGACGCACTGTATGCGGAATTATGTCGACGGGCCGACGCTGCGGACGCGTGGCTGTCGCAGTGTCTGGTCGAAGTCGATGACTCGGCGGAGCGCGAGGCGCTCGATCGCAACGGTTTCAGCCATCTCGCCGACTTGTCGTACATGGAGAGGCTGCTCGAGCTGCGGTGTCCTGCGGCGCGCGGGCTGAACTTCCGCACGACAACTTACGATCCGTCCAACCGCGAACGGTTTGCCTCGGTCTTGGAACACACCTATCGCGATTCGCACGACTGCCCGGGCTTGAGCGGCAAACGCACGGCAATCGAGGCGCTCGCCAGCCATCAAACCGTCGGCAGCTTCGATCCGTTGCGATGGAAGCTTTACGAAATCGACGGGCGCGACGTCGGCGTCTTGCTGATCAACGACCACCCCGATCAGGACGCGCTCGAGGTGGTTTACATGGGCGTCGTGCCGGAAGCGCGGGGACACGGTTTTAGCCGCGAGATGTTGCTCGACGGCATTCGCGAGGCGCAAACGGCCGGCCGCCGCTCGTTGCTTTTGGCGGTCGATCGCCGCAACACGTTCGCACGAAACGTGTACGAGGATTTGGGTTTTCGTGAAATCGACGTGCGGTCGGTGCACGTTCGCGCGCATCCAAGCCGCCGCGGTTGTGATTGAAATCGCTCGCGTCCTGTTTTCGTCGAGAAAATCACTGAAGCCGTCGTTGCGATTTTCGATTCGGTGCGGTTTCTGCCAGTTTTGTCAACGATCGCCGGAGAGTTTCCACACGTACAGCGCGCGACAATCGACACGTTGTTCACAACGCCCGGCCGATCGAAAAAAAATCTTGAAGTCGCAAAGCGTGATGAATTCGGGAGGAAAGTCGGCATCGCTGCGGCAACGAAGGCGAACCGGCGCAGAAAAACTTTTTTTACGTTTGACACCTGCGCCAGCGGCGATAGTATCGGCGAACTGAGTGAGTTGATTGCTCATGAACGCGTCCGAACGCCAGGTACCAGCTCGGCGTTTGGGCCCTCTACCTTTCTCATTCCATTAGCGTCGCACAACCCGCACCGATTAGCCGCTGGGGGTGGCAACGGAGTGCTCGTCCGTTTCTACCTGAGGGTGGTTCCATCATCCTCAGAGGCGGCAGGGTTGCGCGCCGGGGGTCGCAAGATGCAGCCCGACGATCCAGCGCAGGGAGCTCCGCCCGCACACACGGCCGATTCGGCCAGCAACGCGATTGCTCAGGAAATCGAACGGCTTGTCGGCACGCGCAACTACCAACATTGGTTTTGCGGGTCGACGTCGCTCAAGACGGCCGACGACGTCCTGACGGTCGGCGTCGGAAGTCCGTTCCTGCTCAGTTGGATGCAGAAACAATTCCGAGCCTCGGTGGCCGCGGCCGCACAAGCCGTGCTCGGGCCGTCGGCGCGCATCAACTTCGAAGTCGACGCCAAATTGCTCGGTCAGGCGGGAGCCTTAGCGTCAAGCCGCGCGCCTGGCAACCCAAAGAAGTTGACGCCGCAAGCGGAGCCCACTGGTGAGCCCGCGCGCAACGGACGGCGTTTCGCGGCGCTTGCCGATTTTGTGGAAGGATCGTGCAATCGCCTGCCGCTCACGGCGGCTCACAAAGTGTGCGAATCCCCGGGCGCGAAGTTCAATCCTCTGTTTTTGCACGGCCTGGTGGGCACCGGCAAGACGCATCTGCTGGAGGGCATTTACAGCAGCTTGCGCCGGCAGTTCCCGGCGCTCAACGTGATGTTCCTCACCGCGGAGGCGTTTGCGAACTACTTCACCGAGGCCCTGCGCGAACACAAGCTTCCCGGCTTTCGCCGGCGCTTCCGCAACGTCGACGTGCTGATTGTCGACGACGTCGACTTCCTGTGCTCGAAGAAGGTGATCCAGGAGGAGTTCCTCCACACGATCAAGCAGCTCGAAAGCCACCAGCGTCAAATCATCGTCGCTGCCGACAGCCATCCGCGCCTGCTCGAAAAAATGAGCGACGACTTGAGCACGCGGTTTCTCTCCGGCCTCGTGTGCCGGCTGGAAAGTCCCGACCGCGAAACGCGACGCAAGATCGTCGACGCGCTGGCCGCACGGCTGGACGCCGATATTTCGCCCGAAGCACTGGCATTTGTGGCTCAACGGTTTACCGGCAACGTCCGCGAGCTGATCGGCGCCCTGAACTGTCTCGAGACGTATTGCCACATGACCTTGAAGCGCGTGGGACTGACCGCGGCGCGGCACGTATTGGCCGATTTGGAGCGCGACTGCGTTCGCATCACGCGAATTTCAGACGTGGAAGAAGTCGTTTGCACGTTTTTCGGTCTGGGGGCCGACGATCTCAAATCGCCGCGTCGGAACCGTTCGGTCAGCCAGCCGCGCATGCTCGCCATGTATCTCGCGCGAAAGCACACGCAGGCCGCCTATCGAGAAATCGGCAGTTACTTCGGCGGGCGCAATCACAGTACGGTGAAGGCGGCCGAACAGAAAGTCGCGCACTGGCTGGAGGACCAGACCAGCGTCAACGTCGCAACGCAATCGTGGCAAATGCAGGAGCTGGTCGAAGCACTCGAACAACAGATCAGGGCAAGCTAGTGGGCCGACCGGGCTCAAATGACGGGTTGGGTGCCATGGCCACGGCTCTGCGTGGCCATGCCTTCGGACACATGCCCACCCAAAGCGGACTTCGGCGAGCTCAGTCGAGCTGTGGGCATGGCACCCGCTTCGATTGAAGGCTTGAGCCTCGGTCACCAAGCGTCGCGAAAAGTTCCGGACGGTTGCTGCGATGTCGTGGTTGCCGGCACGCCGCCCTGCGACGTGGAGGGCCGCCCAACGTTGGTCGGGTATTGCGGCTGGCCATATCCGCTCGCACCAACCGGCGCTGCATAGCCAGCCGGTGCAACCGTCGTAGGCGTGGACTGCGCCGGCGGTTGAATTTCCAGCCCGGATGAAGAGGGCGGCCAGACGGGCATCGAGTCGAGCGGATCGACGTTGCCGGGCGCCCTCGGGTAGCCTGCGTGCGCCTGCGGGTCGGGGGCGATCGCGGAGACATCGTGTGCACGATCGACATCCAGCTCGGGATTGTACGACGTGGAGATACGGTTCCAATCGGCGTATTGGGGCTCCGGCGCGCCGAGCGTTTGAGCAGGCGTTGAGTGTTCCGTTTCTTCGGTTGGATAGATGTCGGTGAACCGCGCGCGGGGAAGCGTCGCCGAGTAATCCGCTTCCTGCAAAACGCTCGCACGTGGAGTTGTGTCCGCTAAATCGCCTCCAGCGAGCGGGCCCGGTCGATCCGTGGGTCGCAACTCGGGCGCATAAAGCGGCCCCAGCGGTTCCGCCAGCAGGTTCGAGCCGATTCGAGGAGCGTTGTGCGCCGGCCCCCCTTGACGAAACTGCTGCGCCAAAGCCGCCTCGGCTTCTGGTTCGGAATTGGCCAGACGCAGTATCGACGCGGCTGCGCTGTATTTTCCTTGCACCGAATACAGCCGCCCCAGGTTGCTCAACGCGTCGCGATGCGTGGGACGCACTTCGAGCGCCTGCCGCAACAATCGTTCGCTCTCTTTGTAATCGCCTTGCAGGAAACAGGAGTATCCCATGTCGTTCAAGAGGTCGGGATCGGCGCCTTTCGAGCGGCGTGCGAATTCATAATGGAAATTGGCCGCCTCAAAGTCGTTCTGGCGATCGGCGATGATCGCCAGGCGGTGATGTGCGACCGGATGATCGGCCTTGAGCGCGAGCACTTGCCGGTACGTGCTCTTCGCCTCTTCGAGGTCGCCTCGCTGCACTTCTGAATCGGCCCGGCTGAGCAAGGCGTCCATCGACTCACCCGTCAGTGAAGCGGCGGAAGCCGCAAGCGATGGCTCGACTGACGGTGCGCTCTGGCTGCTCCGGCTCAGTCC
>JBBDVZ010000122.1:0-8436 GCA_040903115.1 Planctomycetaceae bacterium | reverse complement strand
CAGATCTTGGCTACCTGTCCAGTAGTGAAGATCGTCCTCATTGCGGGCTCTCCAAATCAGATACGTGCCAACTTCGAGGGTTTGTCGGGCCCTCCAGATCTTCACCCCTACTACGATGGTCGGCTCTCCTAGCCTCCGGGTCCGTGACATACAAGAACCACCGCGGCTTTGGGTCGGGGTTTGTCTCTACGCTCGTCTCCACTGCCAAAAGAGCGGTCTCACCGAGCGGGCGAGCCGTTCTCGAGGCTGGATACGTTACAACGGCCGGCGCGACGAAAATCGTTCGCGTCGGTGTGTTCAGGTTGTGTATGGTGAACGAGGCGTGGGGAGGTAGGACCGGAAGGCAATCGCTTGAGCTTCCGGCTCGTGTGGTGGGACTCTCTCCGAAATGTCCTTCCCCCCCAGAGACGGCCGGAGCGATGTATCGCCGAATCGCATCCTTGCAATCGTCACGAAACGCTCGTTGGTTCGTTCCGAATCCAACCGTCTGACCTATACTTTCGACCTCTTGCACCAGACGACTTTAAGTTTGTTGGTCTGCGGTTCGTGAAAGCCGTTTAGCGATCAGGCGTTGAGCCAATGGGGCAACTCCTGCGGGTTCGTCAGTACGTACGGGGCGGCACTGCGGATTTCGCCGTAAAGCGTTATTTACAAAGATATTGAGTACCCTGCGCCCGCGTCGAGGGGTTCGCCGCAACCGTGGGACGCTGAGACAATGGGCGACGGCCGTAGGATTCCGGAGGCATTCGACCCGATTTGCGGCGCGACAGATAAAGCCGGAAAACCCGGCAGCGCTCGTCAAAGGGTTACGATTAATTCTTGCGCCACGATCGAAACGGACACGTGTGGCGGGGCCTAAGGCGCTTCGCCGTGGCCCGTCCGAGCAACGTTCGACATCTCACTCCGTCGAATCGCAAGAAAGCGAGGCAGCCATTGCTTTCGTCCGTCGATCCGGGGCCACGCAAAGCCTTAGGCCCCGCCACCCACGGTCGATTAGGCCGCTTCTTTCGAGGGATGGCTGCCCGGTGCACTGTCCGTGCGCTGCGACGGCCGCGTGCTGAAGTCGCCGTTCTCGCGGACGTCTTCAAATCGGACGGAAAGTTTCTTCGAGACGCCCGATTCCTCCATCGTTACACCGTAAAGGACGTCGGCGACGGTCATCGTCGGTTTCTTGTGAGTGACGAGGATAAACTGGGTGGACTGCTTGAACTCTTCCAACAGCGCCAGCATTCGACCCACGTTCGCCTCGTCAAGCGCCGCGTCGGCTTCGTCGAGCAGGCAGTAGGGACTCGGCCGGCTCTTAAACAGAGCCAACAACAGGGCGAGTGCGGTCAATGTCTTTTCGCCCCCGCTCATCAGCGAGATGCTTTTGAGCTCCTTGCCCGGCGGGCGCGCGACGACGTCGATCCCGCATTCCAGCACGTCGTCGGGGTCCTCCAGCACGATGTCGCCGTCTCCGCCCCCGAACGCCTTGCGAAACAGCGTCTGAAAATGCGCCCGGATCGCTTCGAACGTCTCGACGAACAGTCGCTTGCTCTCCTGGTTGATGCGGCGAATGATCTCCTCGAGAGCGCGTTTGGCTTCGACCAGGTCGTTGAGCTGTTCGCGAAGGTGACCGAAGCGGCCTTCCAATTCGTCCAGATCGTGCAGGCTGTCGACATTAACGCTGCCCATGTGCTGCAGCTTTCGCCGCAACCGGCTGACGCGTTCCTCCAACTCGCCCCGCACTTCTACAAACGTCGGCAAGTCGCCGGCATGGCGATCGCCACTACGCGTCGAGTTTGCCGCCGATGAATCGCCCCCTGCCCGATCGGCCAGCCGCTCGCGCTGGTAATCTGCGTAGGCGGAGACGGCCGAGTTCACGACCTCGGCCAGCGACATCTGATATTCTTCGGTGATCCGTTGCTGCAGCGTCGCGATTTGATGGCGGACGTCACTCGAACGGATCTCGTGCTGGTGCTGGGCTTCGTCCAATTCTCGCCGCTGTGCACGTAGGATGTTGATCTGTTCTTGCAGGCCCGCCCGCGCGTCGCGCAACCGTGTCTTTTCCGACAATCGCTCTGCCACTTCCGCCGCCGATCGCTCGCGCGTCAGGTACAGATCCGACAGCGTGGCACTCGTGTTGAGAATGTGCAGCTTGATCTCGTGACGTTTGGCATTGACGGCCGCGAGACGCCGCTCGACTTCCTCCCGCTGTTGTTCGCGCTGCTGCTGATCTTGCTCGATGCGCTGGCAAGCCGTGCGCATCCCAATCAGTCGCTCTTCCTTTTTTGCCAGATCAAGCTGATCGGCCGCCTGTTGCCGTTCGATTTGGGTGAGTTGCTGCTGCGTCTGGGTGACATGCTGTTCGTGCCGCTCGATCTCCTGCCGCAGCTCGAGCAGTTGCTGATTGAAGGCCGCAAGATCCGCTTGGGCATCGAGCAAACTCTGCGCGAGCTTCTCGCCGCGCGCTTCAAGCTCCACATCTCGCTCGTGCACTTCGCGGAGTGCCCGCTGCCGGCCCTCGAGGTCTCGGAGCAAGTCGGCATGCAGCGACTTGAAAGTCCCGTGACGCTCGGCCGCCTGCTGCAATTCTGTCTCGGCGGCGATGATTTCGACGTTCACTTCGTCGAGAGTGCCGTCGACTTGAGCCAGCCGGTTTTCCTCGTCGACAATGTCTCGCTCCAGCCGATTGAGGTCGTTGCGCAGCCGCCGCAGCTCGCTTTTGCGGGAGACGAGCGCCAACTCGCTCCGGACCGTGCCCACGGTCAATGTGCCGTCGGAATCCAGCAGCTCTCCCTGCAGCGTGACGAAGCGGCAACCGCGACCAATTCCGCGGGATAGCCGCAGGGCCGAGTCGAGCGTGTCGACAATCCAAGTGTCGGCCAGCAGCCTGGCCGGCAGTTCCGGCAGCAATGTCGACGACCGAACAATTCTGTCGGCCCTCATTTCTATGCCGGGTTGCCCGCTAAGATCGATCGCCGCTTCGGAACCGACTTCGAACTGTTCGATGCCTCGTGCCGTTCTCTGCGGTCCCCGGCGCGTTGCGGGGCTGCTCGTGCACGCGATAAAACCCACGCGGCCGGAGATTTGCCCGGCCCCGCTGTTGAGGTAGTCGATGAGGGGCGCAAAGTTGTCGATGACGATGAGCTGCGCGCGGCTTCCGAGGGCGACTTCCAGGAGCGCCGCCTGCTCCAGATCGACTTCGAGCAAATCGGCCACGCTGCCGCGGATGAGGCTCCAAGGTTCCCCGTCGAGCTCGCCGGCTCGTCTGAGGATTTCCTTGACCCCAATTCCCAAGCCTTCCTGCCGCAGCTCGAGGTCTTCGAGCACGCTCTTGCGCGCGCGGCACGCGCTGCGGCGCTCGCGTTGCTGCGCGAGGTTCTCGTGCACCCGATTTTGCGCGTCCATCAGCTCCTGGCGGCGCTGCTCGATTTCCTCGACGTCTCGCTCCACCGCTCTGAGGGCGACGGCCGCCTCTTCCACGACCCCTTGTTGCCGATCACAGTCGACGCGCACAGCGGTCAGTTCCGTCTCGATGCGCTTCCGCTCGTTGAGCAGTGCCCGCTTGTCTTCATCGAGGCTGTGCGACTGGGTCATTAGCGCGGCAACGCGATTTTCCGACGACGACACCTCTTTCATTTTTCCGAGCAGCCGACCGCGGTCCTCTTCCACGAGTCGCCGCGCGGTTTCGAGCTGGGTCGCCAGCTTTTCAACCTGCGCGCGGCGACCCGCGACGTTTTGCTTTCGTGCGGCGAACTCGGCTTCGAACCGGTTTTTTTGCTCGCGCACGTGCTCAAGTTCGCCGAGGATTTCTCGGGCGCGGGCCGCCATCAGGGTGCGCTGTTTTCGCAGGCGGACGAGATCGGAATCGAGCTCGTGTTCGCGAGCCGTCTGGTGGCGAACGGTCGCTTCATGACTGGCGATGGACTCGCGATTGGCTCCGCTTTGGCGTTCTGCGTCTCGCAGGCGGTCGTCGAGTCCCGCAAGTTGCCGGTCGAGTGCGGCCAGCTCGTTTTCCTGGTCCTGCAGCTCGTGGCTTAATTGCGACGATTGCGTTTTGAATTCGGCGACGGCTCGCTCGAGCTCCTCGAGTATTACCGATTGGTGCCGAAAGTCGTCGGCGGCCAGCCCCAGCCAGAACCGCTTTAGCTCGCCGGCAACTTCGCGATACTTGGCCGCCTTTTGCGCCTGGTTTCGCACGGAGTTGAGCTGGGCCTCGATCTCGTCGACGATGTCGGTCAGTCGCAGCACGTTCTGATCGACGCGCTCGAGTTTCTTCTCGGCCTCGATCTTGCGCGCCTTGTAGCGACTGACGCCCGCCGCCTCCTCGAAGATGCCGCGCCGGCTGGTGGCGTTGGCTTGCAGGATCTGGTCGACGCGGCCCTGCTCGATGATGCAGTACGAGGCACGGCCCGCCCCGGTGCCCATGAACAGATCGCGCACGTCCTTCAATCGCGCCGGAGCGTTGTTGATCAAGTACTCCGACTCGCCGCTGCGCCACAAGCGCCGGCCGACTTGCACCTCCGGCATATCGATCGGCAAGATTCTGCCGGAGTTGTCGAAGGTGACCGAGGCCTCGGCAAAGTTGCTGGCGCGTCGCCCCGCGGTTCCGTTAAAGATGACGTCGGTCATCTCTTCGCCGCGAAGGCTTTTAGCGCTCTGATCGCCGAGAATCCACTTGATGGCGTCGACGATGTTGCTTTTGCCGCTGCCGTTGGGGCCGACGACTCCGGTGATTCCCGGATCGAAGTCGAATTTTGTCCGGTCGGCAAAGCTCTTGAAGCCGAACAGTTCGAGGGACTTCAGCATCAGTAAACCCTGATGGTCAGAGAGAGTCCTTGCATCGAGTTTACGGGCTGTCAGTCCAAATCGTCCGGGGGCTCCGCGTAATCGACGGGTGCGCCGATCACGCGCATGAAGCCGTTTTTCATTTTCGTAAATGCGCCGGGCTTGCTGTCCGCCGGTTCGCGCGGCAGTGACGTGCGGGCATCGGCAAGGCTCGCCGACCCGGAGTTGCCGTCACCGTCTTTGTCTCCTGACACCAGATCGATACCGGAGTCGGAGGGCTTGGCCGGCTTGTCGGCATCTTCGTCGTCTTTACCGTCGTCGGGTTTACGCGGCTTGCCCGACTCAAACAGGTTTGGCGTATCGCCCGAATGGCCGACGCGGGCGCGCGACTTGGGCGATTCTCCGTCGCCCTCTTGCGGCCGATAGTAAACACGCCCCGCCTCGGGCAAGGCGTCGATTTCCAGCCGGCTTGCGAGGTTGCGTTGTTTCGACGCCTGGAACAGCAGCTGCGCGACGTCGGGATAGCTAGCGCCGAACTGCGGGCTGGCCACGGTCCGAATGACCTCCGCGAGGTCGGCGGATACCGTGGCACGGCGATCGGGCTGGTTGAGTTGATAGCGGCTCACGGTGACCGTATCGCTGCCCGGGCCCGCCGTAACTTGTATATGCTCGCCCGCCTGGACGGCAATCGGCGTCACGAGCCGCTGCTTGGCACCGAACAAGACGACTTCGGCCTTTTTGCGGGTCGTCAGATGCACCATCGGCGGCCCTTTGGTGTCGAGGACGTGGAGCTTGAATTCGTCGTTCATGTTCTCGCCGTGGACGAAGGGATGTTTCTCATCCATGGTGGTGAGCGCCCGGAACGCGCCGTAGCGAGTTTCGGCGCTGGGCTCGTCGAGCAGGCCTTGCAGCAACAGGTTCGATTCCGCTTCTTCGACGACCGACATGGCCGCCAAGGCGTGGACGCGAAACGCCGGTTCCTCGCGAACGGCCCTGGCCAAAACCTCCAAGCCATCCGGCTTCTCCAGGTAGGCCAGCGCGACGGCCGAATGAAACTGCACCTCGAGCGCGGGATTCTTCAGGCCGGTTTTCAAAATGGGCACGGCATCGCGGCCAATGGCTTCCAGCTCGATGGCGGCGCGTTCCGAGCTGGGCGGATCGTTCAACTTTGACTTCAACATTTCCATGCGGACGTGGCGCGCCTGGTCCGATTCACGGAAGGCAATCTTGCGCACCACCTGCAGATAGCGGGGAAAGTTGTCTTTGTATCGCTGCAAAATCTTGAGCTCGATCTTTTGATCGGTGACGGGGTTCGCCAAAGGCTCCTTGATGCCGTGCCGATCGTATCCGTAAAACCGTGCGCCAATCCGTTGGGCAATGCGGTTCGAGTTGCGCACGTTGCGAAAATCTTGCAGCAGATAGAGCGCCATGTCGCGGTCTTTCAGCGAGCTTCCGCCGCCCAAAACACGGCCTCGACGGAAGACGGCCGACATGGCCTCGCGTTCGCCCTCGCCGGATGAAATGAGAATCGGGCCCTTCGCCTTGGCCAAGACGTGGCCCTTCATGATGCCTTCGCCAGGAACGACGGCGGCTTCGCTCAAGAAGGTCTCCATGAGCCAACCGCCATTGAGGCTTGTCGCGTCACTATTGGCCGGGAGCCTCACTTCGACGTCGAAATGGTCTCCTTTTTTGACCAATGGAGGCAGGTAAGCGCGCACGATGACCAAGGCCGTCGAACGATCGCTGAGAATTTCGTTGGGCTTTCGCACGTTGCGGCGCTTCATGTCTTCCAACAACTGGGTTCGCTCCGGGGAGGGAGGCGGATCATCGCCGGTCATATTCAGACCGGTCACCAGTCCCACCCCCTGCAGCACGACAAGATTTTTGCCCTCGACCTTTGTAAACTCGCCGATCATGGGAGTCTTGACGTTCGTTTGGAACTCGTCGGCGCCGGACTCTTCATCGGGGCTTTGCGATCGCGTGCGATCTTTTCGCCAGTCGAACATGTTGCCGAATTTCGGCATGCTCTGACATCCGACAGTTGTGGCAACGAGCACCAGCACCAGGCATTTCGATCGTCTCATCGAAACACGACTCCCTTCATGTGCTATTCGGCAAAGCGCGGGCGCGCTCGAACGGCCGGATGGCAACGCTTCGAATCGAGCTGCGATCCGGGCGAAGACCGACTGCACACGTGAATGCAACGGCAGATTGGTTTTTGGGGTGAAGAGAGAGAGGAGAAGCGGCGGAAGGATAAGGACCCATGACAAAGGGGTCAAGGTCAGTCGCAAAAGCCTGGTATTTTCGGGCTTTGGCCGCAGGCTGTAACCACTTCCGCCGTTTGGTTTTGTGTAACCCGTTTCACACGTGCATCTGGCCCGCCGTGCGGATATGCTGAAATTCCGCTGGCGGGCGCCCGTCAAGCGGCAATGCCAATGGACCTTTTGCATCGGGCTTTTGAAGACAATGAACGTATACCGAGCGGCCCTGACGTGTCGATTTGCCGCCGCAATCGCGTTGACGGCCGTCATCCCGGCGGCGGCCGGCGAGCATGACGGGCGACTGGATATCTATTTCATCGATGTGGAAGGCGGGGCGGCCACCCTGTTCGTCACGCCCTCCGGCGAGTCGATGTTGATCGACTCGGGATACCCCGACAACAACGGTCGCGATCGCGATCGCATTCTCGCCGCTGCCGGATCAGCGGAGCTCAAGCGAATCGACCATGCCGTCGTGACGCATTGGCACCTCGATCACTACGGCAATCACGCCGCGTTGGCGAGCAAGATTCCCATCGGCCAGTTCTGGGACCGTGGAATTCCGGATGCCCTCAGCGAGGACCCCACATTCGTCGATCGCGTGGCCGACTATCGCCGCGCGTCGCAAAACCGCTCGAAAGCGCTGCGGCCCGGCGACAAGATCCCGCTCAAGTCGGGCAAAACGCCGTTGTCGGTCACGACGGTTACCGCCAGCCGCGAAGTGATACCAAATACCGGCGACCTGAATCCGTTTGCTGACTTGCATGTTCCACAAGAGACGGACACGAGCGACAACGCCGCCAGCTTGAGCCTACTGCTGAAGTTCGGCTCGTTCGACTACCTATGTTGCGGCGATTTGTCGTGGAACATCGAAGGGAAACTGGTGACGCCAAACAATCCGCTGGGACAAATCGATCTGTTCATGGTCACGCACCACGGTTTGCCGGTGAGCAATAACCCCGCGCTGGTATTGGCCATCGATCCGAAAGTCGCCGTGATGTGCAACGGTCCGACAAAGGGCGGCCATCCGGAAACACTGCACACGCTGCGGAAGATCAAATCTTTGGAGGCGCTGTACCAGCTTCACCGCAACATCAGCCTCGGCCCCGAGATCCAGGCGCCGGCTGAATTCATGGCCAATCAGGAAGACACCGCCGAGTGCCGGGGCACGTACATCAAGGCGTCCGTCGCCCCCGACGGCAGTAGCTACACGGTGCAAATCGGCTCGAGTGGTCAACCGCGTCGCTTCGAAACCAGGAAATAGCGGCGGCCGGATTATCAACTTTTGACATCAAGTAGGGCGTGCCATGTTGAATAGAACGATGTTATGTGCCGGCGTCGGATCTCTCGTTCTGCTTTTGGCTGCGGCGACGAGCGCACAAGAGCTGGCGGTCATGGAGACCGAGAC
>JBBDVZ010000121.1:0-8461 GCA_040903115.1 Planctomycetaceae bacterium | reverse complement strand
ACCCGTTCGACCTCGCCCCCGAAGTCGGCGTGGCCGGGCGTATCGATGATGTTGATCTTCACGCCGTCGTAGCGCAGCGCGATGTTTTTCGCGAGAATGGTGATGCCCCGCTCGCGCTCGAGGTCGTTTGAGTCGAGGATGCAATCGCCGGTGAGCTGCGAGGCGCGGAACTGCCCGCTTTGCCGCAAAAGGGCGTCGACCAGCGTCGTCTTGCCGTGGTCGACGTGTGCAATGATGGCGATATTACGCAGTTCTTGTCGTCGCATGGTTTCTGAGTTCGGTCGAAAATGCAGTTCAGTCGGCTGGAAATCGGGCTCGAGGCGGCCGGCGCACTGAGACGGGAGTGTAGCAATCGGGCGGAAAAGGCCAAATCCCGGTCCGCAAAAATTCGCAATCAGGTTCAACCGGGCCGGCGTGCAGGCGATTGGCGGGACCAACTCCGGACAATTATGGGCGATCTCCGCTCCGCCGACAAGCCCGGCAATGTAGCAGGCACACTCCCTGTGCCGTCCGCCGAAGGGTTAGCCGGTACAGTGCCCCGGGCCGCCTGCGGATCTAGCGCGTGGTTACGGCACACGGAGTGTGCCTACTCCTTTGGCAGCTACCCCCGCTGGGCTTGAATGGTTGACACAGTGAAACTGTCTGCGATTATTGGCACCCGTCGGACGGAGTCATTGCCGCTTGCTCCCTGCGGATTCTCCAATGTCGTTTCCAAAAAGGCGTTTTCCGACTCCTCGGCTGCTGGTGAGCGTTCGCAATCGCGATGAAGCGCGGGCGGCTATCGCCGGTGGCTGCGATATCCTCGACGTCAAGGAGCCGAACCGCGGACCGCTCGGAATGGCCGACATTGTGGCCATCAAAGAGGTGATTGCCGTCGCTCGCGACTGCGGCGAGGATGACGGCGTCCCCGTGAGTGCTGCGCTCGGCGAGGTGCGCGACTGGATTGATCCTCACGATGTACCGCAACTGCCCGTTGGCGTCGAGTTCGTGAAGCTAGGCTTGTCCGGGCTGGATGACGCGTGGGACTGGCAATATTGTTGGCAGCAAGTTCTCGGTCGATTCAAAGACCGCGCCGGGCGAAATCTCGCGTGGATCGCGGTGGCGTACGCGGATCATTCGGTTGCCCGGGCGCCGAAACCCGTTTCGATTATCGCAGCGGCGGCGCAAACCGGCTGCACGGGTGTCTTGCTCGACACCTTCGGGAAGGACGGCCAGACTCTGCTCGATTGGATGCCCCCGGAAGAGGTGGCCCACTTGGCCGCTCAAACGGCAAAGCTGGGAATGACGTTCGCCGTTGCCGGGAGCCTGCGGATCGAGTCGCTTGCAGCCTTGGCTGATGTGGCCCCGGATATCATCGCCGTGAGAACGGCCGCCTGTCGACACGGCGAGCGCAGCGGGAGCATTTGTCCCGACTCTGTGCGACGCTTCAAAGCGGCTATGACTGTGACGTTTTCGCCAGCGTCTCGGACAACTGATTAGTTGACGTCGGTGAATGGCTGAACGATGAAATTGTCGGCGCGCAAGTTCACCCAGCGTACATCTCGAATTTTCGGCAAGAGATGGGTGAAATACGAATCGACCAGTGCCCCTGCCCCTGGATGCGGTAGTGACGTCGATTTGAGCAATATCATTCGCGCCGCGGGCCATTGAATGGCCACCCATGCGGCGATCGAATCGCTGGTGACTTCCCAAGTATGTGGCAGCGGATGATCGCAGGTCCGTTCTTCATTCCGAAGAAAGTGACAGGCACATAAGATTGGAACAACGCCGTCGTCCCACGCGCGCTCTGCCTCGTGCCGATTGGCGACGATCCGTGAATCGGGCAGCAATTGTTGAACGAGCGCTTCGTTGAGCGTCATCGCGGCCAGCGCTAACCAGTGTGCGGCTTCAGCGGTGAGATGGTGCTCTCGGTCCCAGCGGCGAACGAGGTCGGCAGCGTCGCCGCCGCCGACGACAAGCAGCGGGCGGCTATCTTGCTGGCTGTCGAGCAGTCGGCAAATCCGCGGGCCGAGGTGCGAAAGCGAGAGCAGGCTGCCGCCCAACTTATAGACGGTTGTCGAGATCGGCACGGTGGGTGCGGGCATCGCGTTGCGTCGCGGGACGAAGAGCGCCTAGAGCGGTTTCACAAATGATGTACCCCACCTTGCGGCAAAATCGCTCGAGAAATCGAGGTGCGCGGTGGTTATACAGCAGGGCAATCTGCCCTAATCGATGATCTTGTTGATCGCGTATTCGACAACGCCTCGTGCGCCGGCCAGCTTGAGCTGCGGCACGATCTTGCGGACGATCGACTCGTCGAGAATCGTGTTGACGTCGACCCAGTCAGGATCGGAAAGCGACGCCACCGTGGGCGTCTGCAGGGCCGGTAAGATTGCGAGCACCGCGGGCAGGTGATCGCGGCGCACGTTCATCATGACGCCCACCTTGCCCTCGGCGGCCAGACACGAGTTGAGCATCAGCGCGATGTTGTCGAGCTTTTCCTTGATCCAGGGATCTTTGTACGACTGCTTGTTGGCGATAAACCGCGTGGTGCTTTGCAGCACCTCGTCGACAATGCGCAGGTTATTTGCGCGGAGGGAGCTTCCGGTCTCGGTAACTTCGACAATCGCGTCGGCCAATCGCGGCGGTTTGACTTCGGTTGCGCCCCAGGAGAATTCAACCTTCGCCTTTACGCCATGCATCTTCAGGTAGTTCGTCGTGAGCCCGACAACTTCCGTCGCGATCCGTTTGCCCTCCAGGTCTTTGACCGACTTGACGGGAGAATCTTCCGGAACGCAAAGGACCCAGCGGACCGGTCGGCGGCTGACTTTGGAAAACCGCAATTCGCAGATTTCGTGCACGTCGGCGCCCGTCTCGAGCACCCAGTCGTAACCGGTGATGCCCGCGTCCAGAATTCCCTCGGCGACGTAACGGGCCATTTCCTGCGCGCGGATCAGCAGGCACTCAATCTCTTCGTCGTCGATCTGCGGGTAATAGGACCGCGACGAGAATGTGATGTGGTATCCGGCTTTGCGGAACAGTTCCGCCGTCGCCTCCTGCAAGCTGCCGGCCGGAATTCCCAGTTTTAGAACTCGCTTCGACATGAATGTTTCCGCCGTTCGAAATAAGCCAACGATTCGAGATGCCCCACTCCCCTTAAGTCGGACGGGAGAGGGATAAGAATTACGAACGTCTCAACCCTCCCCCAACCCCTCCCTGGAAGGGAGGGGAGTTTCACCTTGCCTCTAGCCCTTCTTATAAACTTTGCTCGGGTCGAAGATTCTTTCGCCGATGACTTGTACGCTGCCCCCGGCGGGGTCAATTTTGCGGAAGAAGCAACTGCGATATCCTTCGTGACAAGCGGCTCCTCCAATTTGGTGGACCTTAATGAGCAGCGTGTCGGCGTCGCAGTCGAAGTAAATGCCCTTCACCTCCTGGACATTGCCGCTTTCTTCGCCCTTGCGCCACAGTTTGTTGCGGCTGCGGCTGAAGTAACAGACCCGGCCGGTCTGGAGGGTCTCTTCCCAGGCCGTCTGGTTCATGTAGGCAAGCATCAGCACGTCGCCGGTCGCTTCGTCCTGGGCGATGACGGGGATCAGTTCGGATTTCGAAAAGTCGGGGCCGTTCACGACATTCCTCCAATGGCTTATGCTCGCCCGCGCACCCGGGCGCTACAGTAACACTTTCGACCCGCAGAAGCCAGTTTCCAAGCGCGGAGTGCGGACCGGCGAACGAACGCGCTTCGACGCCCAAGCATGAGTCCCCGCGTCGCCCCGTCTCCGCTCGGCTGAGCTCGCCGCAGGCCGCGTCCCCGCGTCAGCCGCGAATGCTAAAAAGCCGGCCTAAGCCGCTACGCCTTGGTCTCGCGAATCGCTCAAATTCCGGGGTGGCGGCCTTCCATCAGTCCCTGGATTTTTCTAACATCCCCGCTGCCTCGTCGAGTCGGCGGCGAAGGGCGCGGGCACACTGCCGCGCGATATGCGCAGCGTCATCGGGTCGAAAACGTTACAGAGTTCGAAAGGAGCGGCGGCTGACATGGCCCAACAGAAAGCCACCAATATTACGTGGCACGAGCATCACGTTTCTAAAGAAGAGCGGGCGAAATTCAACGGCCACCGCGGAGCGGTCTTGTGGTTTACCGGCCTGAGCGCGTGCGGCAAGAGCACCGTGGCCAACACGGTCGACCACATGCTGCATTCGATGGGGAAGCGCAGCTACGTGCTCGACGGCGATAATATTCGCCACGGCCTGAACAAGAACCTCGGCTTCTCGGCCGAAGATCGCGCCGAAAACATCCGCCGCATCGGCGAAGTGGCAAAGCTATTTGTCGATGCCGGCATTCTCACGCTGACGGCATTCATCTCGCCCTACAAAGCCGATCGCGACGCCGCCCGCGCGCTATTGCCCGCGGGCGAGTTCATCGAGATTTTTGTCAACGCGTCCATTGAGACCTGTGAAGCGCGCGATCCGAAAGGGTTGTACAAAAAGGCCCGCGCAGGGGAGATCAAAAACTTTACGGGCATCAGCGACCCGTATGAAGCCCCCGAAAAACCCGAGATCATCCTCGATGCCAACACCAAGGGAATCGACGCGCTGGCCGATGAGGTCGTGGCGTATCTCAAGCAGAAGGGATACCTCGGCTAACGGCCCTCAAACAACCGCGCCGGCGCTCGGCTGAGCGATGGGCTCATCGTCGACTTGCGGAGCATACGCGCGGTTTCGTCCTTCTTGCTTGGCGATGTAAAGCGCCATGTCGGCCTGTTCCAACAGCCAGCGGGTTGACATGCCGGCTTGAATCTGCGCGACGCCCGCGCTGGTGGTCACCTTGAGCTCTTTGCCTTCCACGCAGACGACGGACGCTTCGATACGGCGGCAGATGCGTTCGGCGACGATGAGCGCTCCGCGCGCATCCGTCGCCTGGCAAACCAAGACGAATTCTTCGCCGCCGTATCGAAAGGCGCGGTCGGAAGCGCGCCATTGAGTCTGCAGAATTTTGCCGACCGTTTGCATCACCGAATCACCGGCCGCGTGCCCGTGCGTGTCATTGAACGCCTTGAACCTGTCCAAATCGAACAGCACCAACGAGTACATGACTCCGTGACGTTCAAATAGAGAGTGAACGACCTGGAGTTGCTCGTCGAATGCGCGACGGTTCGGCAAGAGAGTCAGCACGTCGATCCGTGCTTCACGCTCGGCGGCCTTGAGTTGCGCGGCCTGACGTTCAATTTTCTGTGCGGCCTCGGAAAGCTCGGATTCCAGGCGATATTTTGATTCCAGAACGTCGTGCAGCGTGTTGGCCAGCAGCGTTTTCACCTGGCCAGTCGACCCTTTCGGCTGGATTGGGGCAAGCGCGGAGTCGAAGTGGGTCGTACTGTTGCGTTGTCTCCGAGAGGACGGGGAAACGTCACCAATCGATCCGGAAGCCCGATCAGTCGTCCGCGTCGATTCGGGCGCTTTCGAATCGCCGTTTGTGCCGACACGATGCTTGGCGTCGAGCATCTCTTGAGCGCGCGTCGGGATAAGCCGACCGACCTGTTGTTGGCCATCCGGCTGTTCGCTGGCGCCAATTCCCGCCCGCTCGCTGCCGACTGGATCATCGATTTGGCGAGTTTTCGCAGTTCGACCGGCTCGCCTCAAGAGAATGGGCGCGCACCATCCGATCGTCAAACCGAGCAAAAGCGTTGCTGTACCGGCGAGGATCAGTTGCAGATCTGGGAACATTCACGAACTTCCATCGTGTGAGAAGCACCCCGACCACCGCGGCGCTTCGCAGCGGCTTTGCGGAGGGTTTACCCCTAAGATTTTTGCGATAGTGATACAATCGAACGATTCTTCGCCTGCACTTTACCCAAACGCACTTAAATCGACTGGGAGGCGACGTGCCGGACCCCACATCGGCGCCAATGTTACAGACCGGCTAACCTTAAGCGATTTGCGGCCCTTTGGTGCGTTTCGGACTTTGAACGCAACATCCTTCTGCCACAAGGTAGCGGCGGCACAAGATCCGCCGGACGTAACCTTTTCATGGCGCCAAGTTTCGAGAAAGGGGGGCTGGAATCGCACGAAGCGTTTCCCCTGCGGTCAGACTTGGCGTTTTCGCTTTGCTCACGCCGTTTCACACGGAACTGTTCACCGCGTGAACGCGAACGACGGCAATTGGCAAAGTTTTCGGGCGTTGCGGATTCTGCCGGGAATTCTATTGATTCCTGGATTCGCGGGGGGCACCATAGACGGGCGTAAGTTGGCAGCAGAGATTGAGTTTCACGCGGCCGGTCTTTGAGATTCGACCGGCGCTGTGACGTTCTGCCGGGCCGGCGTTGCACCAACGATATACGCACAAGGAGATCGCAATGGAAAATTCGACACGTAAGTACACCAAGTTGATTGCCGTGGCCGTAACCGCGGTGTTCCTGATCGCGGGAATCGCCTCGCTCCACTCGGAGGACACAAAGGCAGGCGGCAAGCGGAAGGCGGATAAGGCCGCGTCGGAATCGAAAGACGCAACCAAAAAGAAATCCGGCCCCCGTCTTCCAAGCAACTACGGAAAATTGGATCTCACCACGAAGCAACGTGACCAGATCTACGCGATCCAGGCCAAGTCGGCCGACGAGATCGATGCGCTGCGCAAGCAGCTCAAGGCACTCGAAGACAAACGGGACCAGGAAATTCAAACGGTGCTGACTGACACCCAGAAAGCAAAACTCAAGGAGCTGGCGGCTGACTCGGAAACCAAGCGGAAGGGAGTTGTGCGAAAGTCCAAAGGAGGCTTGTCCTTCGATGTCGAGAAACTCAAAGAGCAGAAATCGACCGACAAACAGGGCTCCGAGAAATCAACCGACAAAAAGGTTGAGAGCAAGTAGCCGTCCCGATCCTCATCGAGAATTCGGCGCGCGGCGCGCTAGCCGCCGCGCGCCTGTTTCGAGTCTCCGGCAGGTGTCAGGGTCTTGCCAGTTCTCAGCCAGTCTATTGAGCTCGGGTTGCCAATCGGTCTTAAAGCACGAGATCGAGGCGGATACTGTGAAGCGGCTCGATTTTCCGCTGACGACAAGTCCAAAACTCAATGCCGCTGAAACGCATTGAAGACGGTTCGGCCGATTTCTCTCGTGGCGTGGGTTCAGGTGCCACATTTTTTTTGCGCCGCTGCGGCTCGCCGACGTAGAGTCGGCTGGAGCGATCGCGCCTTATGATGTGGAACACGCAGAACCGTCATTGCCGACCCGCCGGCTGAGGGAGCGCCATGGACAATGAGAATGAATCGGCGTCGCCAGCCGAGGGAAGCGAAAAATCGCCCAATGACGCAGCGCCTCGAAGCGAAGCAATCGAAATCACTTCGTTTGTCGACGTCTGGAACCGAGCGCGCGCCGAGCATTCAGCGCGCACGCCTATCGGGGCCGGGCAAACAAAGGCGTCGACTTCAATTGACGAGCGGCCACCCGTCCGCGTGCGCGAGTTGCTCGGAGTCGTCTGCCTCATCGCGTTGGCCGATGTGACGGTGTACCGTGGAACGCCCGACGGGTTTACCGGCTTCGCATTGCTGTTTGTCGCGGCGCCCCCGTTGATGTGGTTCGCCTCGTCGCGTCGTTATTACGGAGCGGCTTTCTGGGTAATCGCAGCAATGCTGTTGGCGTTGGCGGCCAAGCTGATCTGGTGTGGCTCGGCGGCGATTACTGGAATCGGGTTTGTCCTGCTGGTTGCCTTCGCGGCGGCTCTGGCCGGGTATTGCCCTTATGTTGTTCAAATTGTCGCCTTCGGCGCGCAGGTTTTGTACGCCGGCCTTTTGGGAACGGTGTTTTACGGTCGGGAGCTGACTGTCACCGGTCCTGCCGTTCCGCGCATCCGCTGGCTCAATTTCATTCTACCTGTGTTGACCGGCCTTGCCTTCGGCTGCCTTTTCGTGTTTGCCAACCCGGACCTCGTCAAGTCGTTTGGAAATGGGATCGAGCGCGTGCTCGAGGCCATTGAGACCTGGTTGCACCGGTTCTCACCCGACTGGTTCGAGGTCTGTTTCTGGTTCGCAACGCTGTGGATCGTTGCCGGCCTGCTGCGTCCGGTATTGGCTGCGAGCAACCTGACCCAGCCATCGGCAAACGGCCACGGTAAAACAACCACGGCTGGGGCCGACTCATTTCTTTACCCCGCATTTCGCAACACACTGGTGACAGTGATCGCGTTGTTTGCCGTTTACCTCGTGTTCGAGTTCCAGACGTTATGGTTTCGCGAATTCCCCCCCGGTTTCTACTATTCGGGTTACGCGCATGAAGGCGCGGCTTGGCTGACGGCGGCACTGGCGCTGGCCACGGCGGTATTATCGCTTGTGTTTCACAAGGGCATTCTGGCAGACCGCCGCGTCGCGACGCTGCGCCGACTCGCGTGGATCTGGTCGCTGGAAAATTTCATCCTCGCGATTGCCGTGTACAACCGGATGCACATTTACATCGGCTTTAACGGCATGTCACGCATGCGGATCGTGGGACTGTATGGC
>JBBDVZ010000120.1:0-8494 GCA_040903115.1 Planctomycetaceae bacterium | reverse complement strand
AGTTTCAAAACTCCCCTCCCTTCCAGGGAGGGGTTGGGGGAGGGTCGAGACGCTCGAAGTTTTCACCCCTCTCCCAACCTCTCCCCTCGAGGGGAGAGGGGTTTTGAAATGCCCTCTAGCGGCCGTCGTTCACCAACTGCAATGATCAACCCGCCCCGGCGGGCCCGGAGCGTGCGTACTTGATGGAACCCGAGCAGCCACAGCCCGTCCGCCGACGCTCATGGCCTCGGCGGATGCTGAACCGCCTGGAGGTCGACCAGGCCGTCTTCTATGCGTTGGTCGTGCGCGGGTGGCAGTTGCTGGCCGGCCCGATCACGATGCTGTTGATCGCGTCGTATTTCACTGCGGACGTGCAGGGATACTACTACGCGTTCGCCAGCCTGCTGGGCCTGCAGGCGTTTGTCGAGCTCGGCCTCGAGGGGGTCATCGTCTACATCGCCAGCCACGAGCGCGCGAAGCTGCACGTCGACGAGGGCGGAACCATCGTCGGCGACCCCCAGGCATTGTCGCGGCTGGTGAGCCTGGGACATTTCGCGTTCGGATTTTTTGCCGTCGCCGCCGTTCTGTTTACTGTCGGCGTTGGAACTACGGGATGGTTTTTCTTCGCGCAAAAGCCGGCCGAGGTGAGCTGGATTGCGCCGTGGTGCGTGCTGGCGATACTGACCGGCTGTTCCATCGCTCTCATACCGTTTGCCGCGCTGTTGCGCGGTTGTCATCGGATGGCAACGGTCAACCGTTTTCTGTCGGCACAGGCCATCGCGGGAAACCTGGTGATCTGGGCCTGCATCCCGCTGGGCGCGAACTTGTGGTCGGCGGTGGCGGTGGCTGCGGTGAAATTGTTTTGGGAAGCGGCCTTGGTGGTGCGCTTTCGCCGTTTCTTCGACCCGTTCCGCCGGCGACCTGCCGCCGAAATCATGCAATGGCGCGACGAGATCTGGCCGTTGCAATGGCGCATGGGCATTCAGGGCGTACTCAGCGCACTGGCGGCATCGCTGATGACGCTGGTGATCTTTCACTACCACGGGCCGGCAGCGGCCGGCCGCATGGGCATGACATGGAACGCGTGCCTGATGGCCCTGCAGTATTCGGCAATCGCTTGGGTGTGGACCCGCGCGCCTCAATTTGGCATGCTCGTTTCCCGGCGCGACTTCGGCGAGCTCGATCGCGTCTTTAATCGAGTGACGGCCGTCTCGCTTGCGTTGTTGGCAGCCGCGGGCGCCCTATTTGTCGGCGGCGTCTGGCTGCTCGATGCGATGGCATACGGCGACGGCTGGACGGACCGGCTGCCCGACGTCGTGCGCAGGTTAGCCGCACTGCTGGCTCCGCGACTACTGCCCCCGTTGCCCACGTTGCTGCTGACCGCGGGCGTCGTCCTGACCCACATTCCCATCAGCCTGACGATTTACCTCCGGGCCCACAAGCGCGATCCGCTCATCGCGCTAAGCGTTTTCTCAAGTGCCGCGATCGCGAGTCTCGTCTGGTTCCTGGGAAGCCGCATTGGGGCGCTCGGAGCGGCGGCCGGGTATCTCGCGATCATCGCGCTCGTCAGCGTGCCCGGCTCGATCGTTGTGTTTTTGCGCTGCCGCCGCGAATGGCACTGAACGATCAGAAAGAGATTTACCACGAAGGCACAAAGGGCACAAAGCAGAGATGACGAGACTTCTATTGAAATGAGTTTCGCATGCCGCAGCCGACGATTCAAAATCAAACGATCGAAGAATCATCGATTCGTGAGCTGTCGGTTTTCTTCGTGTCCTTTGTGCCTTTGTGGTTTTACCTGCCTTCTTTCTTCAATGAAATTCGATTGCTTTGCCGGCATACCTAAACGTACCACTCCTCGCGTGGTTGAGCTTGTTTCAGGCGGCGCAGTTCTTTGGAGTGAAGGGCCGACCAGAAGAGTGCGTTGAACCAATACGGCAGATGTTGACGCATGAACGCTTTGCACGTGCGCACCAAACCGTTTGATTGCTGCGGGGCCATGGATTTCTTTGATTCGGTCGCTCGCCCGTGGTAGCGTTCGTAGAATCCTTGAATCGGCTTGACGAACGGCGCGACCTCTCGGACTTTCGTGCCAAACAGGATCAGGTTCGTGCGGTAGTGCCGTTTCGTGAATGGCAGCTCGTCACTGTAGTGAAACTCGCGATAGATCAGCGGCCGGTCGTCCCACTCGCGATACGTCGGCCAGAAATTGATGAACGTGCGGATGTTCTCGCAGCCGTTGGCGGCGTAAACCTCGGTGAGAAACGGCGGCTGAAAGTTGAAATACACCATGTTGTGCCAACCGAAGAGCGGCAAGTGCAGGATGATCCGCCCGCCCACCTTCAGCATGCAGATGGAGTTCTCGATGGCCTGCCGAATGTCGCAGATGTGCTCCATCACGCCGACGTCCAGCAGCACGTCGAAGCGGTTTAGCAGGTGCGCGGGCACCGGCTCGTTCAAGTCGTGGATGTGGTCGGCTCCCTCGGCGTCGCTGTAGTCGAGCGTCTCGACCTCGTCGAAGCCGAGCATCCGAAACGCATCTTTCACGTGGGCGCGCCGCAGTTCGCGAGGCACGATCGCCGAGTGCGTGTAGCGGCGCTCGTTTTCGGGAATTTCGCGCGGGCGAATTCCCGCGCTCGTCATCAATTCTGACAATCCGTCGTGCGTGAGATGAACGTCTTGCACGCCCAGCGTCAAGAGCCGCCCGCCGTTCGTTCCGAGAGCCAGCGCATCACGGTGCGCGAAAAGAAATCGAAAAAGCGTCGGCATGATTGCCATCACAAGCCTCGAAGATTCATCGCGAAGCTCGGCTCGACTGAGCTCGCCGAAGTCCGTTTCGCGTCACCACCTCACTCGAAGCAGAGCTTCAAAACAGTGGGTTCCCAAGCAGAGCTTGGGAACCAGAGAAGGGCCTCGAACTGGCATCGAAATAATCAGCGAAATCTGCGCAATCTGTGGATGATTTCCTGCACGGTGAAGCAGATTGAGAACGTTCAATGATCCTCGGCGATGAGTTCCACTCCGCTCAAAATGGATTTAGATCGCGTTGCGCGCAGGTCGATCTTGAGTTCTTTCGCAGCGCGAATTCCGTGGAACTCTTTGATCACCGCGCGGAGTGGTTTGCCCGCGTCGGCCACGACGTCGAAGGCCTTGAGCACGACATCGCCCTGCAGCGCGACGTCGAAAACTCGCTCGCCGGCTTGCACCGCATCGGGTTCCATGAAGTGCAGCCGCACCGTGTAGGGACGCGGCGTTTCGGATTTCGCGTTCAGCGTGATCGTCACCGCGGCGTCTCCCTCAAAGCCGGACGCGGCCACCCATTTCATGTCGTCGCCCTCGACCAACGATGAGTGTTGCTGGAACCAGCGAGGCTTGTCGGGGTTGAGCGTGACCGTCACGGCGGGCGACGAGCCTCCGACGTTCGGATAGTCGAGCCACAGCGTGCCATTGGACGCGAGCCGATCGCCCGGCGCACCGAAGTTGATTCCCACGCGCTCGACGGCATCTTCCGCCGCTTTCAGGTCGAGGGCGCTGTATCCCCAGACTTCCGTCTGTGGGAGGTTCACCAGAGCCAGCGACGTGAACAGCGAAAACCCGCACACGCATCCGTGGGCGTAGTTGGGCGCGTTGAGAATTCCGTCGGCCGGAATCAGGCTGTTGCGGCAGCCGGAGCGAAATCCCTGCAGGCGCGACGTGGTGCCGCTCGCGATGTCGCAAAAGCCGGCTTCGGCGGCGCGAAACGTGAGCAAATGCGGGCTGGCGATGGCATAGTTGCAGTGATGCCCGCTTTTGGTGAACGTCCAGGGGATCGGTTTGTTGGTGATCGGATGTCGGCGAATGACGGGGTCGCCGGTTTTTATGTCGTACGCGGCGCCTGGCCCGCGCTGATCGATCACACGGTCGTTCCACACGATCACCTTGTCCCACAGGTTTTCCGGATGCCCTTTGAACCCCTGCCCCTGGGAGTATTTTTTCCAGAGCTCTTTGCCGGTTTTGCCTTGGATGGCGGACATGCCGTCGCGGTTCGAAACCAAGAGCACGTCGTGCTCGCCGGAATAATTCATCCACGTCGCGACCACGTCGGTGGTGTACTTCCACAGCTCGTTGCCGGTCTTCAAGTCGAGGGCCTTTAAGTAGCGCGTTTCCGAGGCTTTGGGCAAAAGCCCTTTCCGCTTGCCATCGCGATAGAAGTCCTCGAGCGTGCCGTCGAAGCAGAACAACGTATCGCCGCTGATGGCCACCATGGGGAAGCTCAGCTCGGCCTGTTTCGACCAGACGACCGCGCCCGAGTGGCGATTCATCGCGATCAGCTCGACGGGCAGCTTTTCGTCGGCGGCCGTCTTCAGCTTCTCGCCGACCTTGCGAAAGACTTCGGCGACGAGCAGATCGCCTTGCACGCGGATCGTCCCCCAATCCGCTTCGGCATCGGGCAGGGTGAACCGCGACAACTGTTTTCCGGTGGCCGGGTCGTAACGCAGGCAGCCCTTGCGGCCATCGACAAGATAAATGCCGTCCTCGACGGCGAGATAATTGAAACCGGCCAGCTTGTTTTCAAAATCGTTTCCGCGCCGGCCTTCGTTGTTCTTGCCGGTCTCCTCGAGCGGGACTTGCCAGAGAACTCGGCCCGTGTAGACGTCGACGGCCGTCAATTTTCCCGGTCCCTGAATAAACATGCGGCCGCCGATGACCGCCATGCTCGGCCCCCAGAAGTGCCGGTTGTAGAACAAATCGCCGCTGCCCGCGGGTCCGCCGAACCACAACACGCCCAGCGGGGCCTTGACGAGCGTGTCGTGCGACATGAGCGTGTTCGCCGGGTCGCCAAACTCGTGCGTCCAATCGGCCGAGCCGGGGAGGGCGCCGACGCGCGACAGCAACGTCAGTCCGTCGTGCCGCTTGATTTCCGCGTTCGCCAGCTTTTCCCGCGCCACTGACGCGGCGAGCTTGGCGTGCTCTTGTGGCAAAAGCTGAAAGCAGGCCGTGCCGCCGTATGGCCGCAGCATCGCGAAGACCGTCTTCTCGAAATCGCGTCCATTTTTATAGCCGGCCGATTCCAGGTTCTCCGAGACAATCAGATTGGCCAAATATGGTGGAAGACCGCATTTCAAGGGGTCGCCCACAATGGCGGTCACTCGATGCCCATAGAGCTGTTGTTGGTCCATGTGCTGCCGGACGGCGTTGACTTTGGCAGCGTCCGGATCGATGGCAATCACCCGCAAATTCGACCGCGCGACGAGTTCTCGGATCAGTCGTCCATCGTCGACGCCCAGGACGAGCGCAAAGCCCTCCCTCTGCCCGGTGGCTGCGAGAATGCGGTCGGCCTGACGGCCTGCTTTCTGCGCCTCGGTGCTCACACGCGCTTCGGAGTCTGGGCGGCTCGGCCCAATGGTCAAAGTTTCGTTCGTCGGCGGTCCAAAGCACTGAATCTGCCCTTCGCGCGTCACGACAAATAGCCGGCCGTCCGCAGCAAGCATCGAAGACGGTGTTCCTTCGACGTTCGTTTTCCACGAGACGCGCGGCTTGCCTCCGTTTTCCGGAAGATCGACGGCAAAAACATCGTTTTCCTGATGCGCAAACAGGCGGTTGGCAGCCTTCACGTGCACTTCCAGCGGATGATCGACAATCCACTTTTTGAAATCGACCGTGGGCACGTTGCGAATCTCCGCGTTCGGCAGCCGCCAAAGTTCCTGCAGCTCGACTCGCTTTTGGGGCTTGCCCTTGCGATCTTTGATTTCCACGGTTTTGGGGTTCCGCAGGTCGTAAGCCGCGACGTCCCCCTTGTCGCCAAAATACGCTGCCTCGGCCGTCAAGACCGGATGGTAAGCGGCGATATTCATCTGCGCCCGCGACTCGGCGTCGTAACTCAGCTTGCCGTGAAACAGCCACCGCCCCATGGCCGATACGTGCACCGTGGTGACTTCCGACGTGTTGTACTTGAACGGATCGAGCAGCCGGTCGTTCTCCAGATCGAAGCCGGCCACCACCGAACGACCGCAAGGGATGTAGAGCCGCGAGCCCGTCGAAACCAGGTAGCCCTGCGGCGTCGCATCGCGCAGGGTGCGAATTTGCCGTTGCGGCGCCTGATCGGTCGCGGTTCCCGATTTGGCATCGAGAATGTAGAGAAACACTCCTTCGAAAGGCCAGACGCCAACCGTGAAATAGATTTTGCCGTTCGACAACACCGGCCCGCCGCGCATCGGCCAGACGGAGATCAATCGATCGTTGCCAAGCACCTTGCGGATGGACGGAGCCGCGTCGAACTGCCAGCGCAGCTTGCCGTCGGCCATATCGACGCAATAAAAGCGGCCGTCGTCGGCGCCAAAGTAGACGGCGCCGGCGGCGGCAACGGGGGCGAAGCGCACCGGCGCGTCGGCAAAGTAGCGCCATTTTGTTGCGGCGGAGCGGGTGTCGATTGCCGTCACCGAGTTGTTGTGAGACGACGCGACAATCATCGTTTGTCCCACGACAATCGGCTCGTAGCAGGCATCGAAATGAATGCGCGTGTCCTCGGCCCATGCGGGGCTCAGTGGCGGAAGATTGACCGTCCAATTCCAGGTCAACGAGGGGGGCAATTGCTCGTCGCTGACAGCGCTGCGATTGGCATCGGCCCGCCAGGTCGGCCAGTCGGCGGCCGACGCGGACCTAACGGTCAGAAGCGATACCACGCCCAACATGGCCGCCAACAACGCGTGATTCTTCCAGTAAGCCATAACCCCCCCTGCGAATCAGTTCGAGGATGTGAAAGCGCAATTCCAAGTTCGCTCATGGAACCACGCGCCGTCAAGCGAGGTTAAAAAAACGATGGCAAAATCATGAGGGGCAAAATTCGACTCGTTCCCAAGCTCCGCTTGGGAACGCACTGTCCCGAAGCTCTGCTTCGAGTCAGGTGTGCCGCGCGAGTCCTGCGTCATTACAGCGCTCGGGAAGCAGAGCTTCCAGAAGCCGGGTTCCCAAGCAGAGCTTGGGAACCAGAATAAATTAAGAATGATTTTCTCTTCATGATTTTGCCCCAAAATGATTTTGCCCAAATCTGTCGCTCAATCGAGCGTCAAAACTTGCTTCCAGTTCTCGTAGATGATGTTGTGGATCGTCTCGTCGGGCACCTTTGGCAGATTGCTGCCGCGGACCACGTCGTTGACTTTCCACTGGCCTGCAATGACCTGTTCGGGCGTTGCCGAGGGAAAGTCGGAACCGAAGATCAGCTTATGTTCGACGCCGTATTCGATGGCCGTCATGAAGGCCTGGTAATGCCGCAGCGGCCTGTAATGCAGTGCCGAGATGTTGGTGTAAAGGTTGGGGTGCTTGCGGATCAGCACGACGCATTCGTCTTCCCAGGGGTGCCCCATGTGCGCGATGATCATCCGCAAATCGGGGCACGCGATCGCGATGTCCTCCAATTGAATCGGGTTGGCGTACTTGAGCGGACCCGGCCGCACGAACGACGTACCCTGATGCACGTTGACGGGAATGCCAAGCTGCTCCGCCTGCTTGAATAACGGCAAATGCTGCGGATCCTGCGGGTCCCAATTCTGATAGATCGGCGAGCACTTCAGCCCCCGGAATCCCAGATCGTTGACGTAATACGTCAGTTGCTCGACGCAATCGGCATCGTTGGGATCGACCGAGCACCAGCCGATAAACCGGTCGGAATGCTCGCGCACGAACCGGGCGATCAGCTCCTGGTCGGCGTTGATGCCACAATAGGGCGCCTTGATGCCGAAGACGATCACCTTGTCGCAATTCTTAGTGGCTGCCAATAACGTTTCAGGGGTCGAGTTGAACGCGTTGTTGGCATCGACGTGGCCGCCGGCGAAATAGACGTCGGGCGAGAGCTTCATCTTCGCGCGCTTTGCTTCCCAGGCGAACTTGACGAACTCGTCGGAATAGTGGTCCGGGTACCACATCAGGTTGGTGTGCGTGTCAAACAACATGTTATGTTTGGTCGCCGATGATCGTCGTATCGTTCGGATTCACGAACAGCCATGAAACCGCTGCCGCAAAATGTACCGCCGCGGTGAGGTAAATGACGAGGTTCCAATCGCCGCCGCTGGCTTCGATCCAGTCGATCAGGTAGCCGACGCCGACGGGCAGCCAAAATGCGCCGATGCAGCCTGCCATGTTCATCGTCCCCATGACGACCGAAGTATTTCGGCCGGCCACGTCGAGCGTCGCCGACCAGGCCGCCGGTTGCGAGAGCCCGAAAAAGAACGCAGCGACCGACATCAAGTTCACAAAGCCGATGCTGCCCGTTTCGCGGGCCGCCAGCACCGTGAAGACTCCGCACAGCCCCAGGACGACGACCGCCAGTCCCGAGCGGCTCAGCCGTTTGCTTCCGGTCAGCTTCAGCAGCAAATCGACAACAATGCCGCCGCTCAGCGACCCGAGCACCACGCCGATGAGGGGATACATATTCATCGTGCCGGCCGTCTGCTTGTCGAGGCTGAAGGCATTTTCAAGCAGATACACCATCCAAGTGACCAGCAGGCTGTAGCCCGCTGCTCGGAGAATGGATTGCATG
>JBBDVZ010000119.1:0-8532 GCA_040903115.1 Planctomycetaceae bacterium | reverse complement strand
GGACGGCCAGTGTCCCGCCATGCAGCTTGGCGAAGGAATCGCACAGCGGCAGCCTGTACTTGAGAATCCACCCTCCAGCCCCTACGATACTGAGAGTGTCTGCGTTCACCTTCGCCGGGCTGCTGCTGTCGAGGATCTTATGTCGGAAAAGACAATCCTACTGATCGAGGATGATCGCGAGATATCATCGACCATCCAAGGCGTGCTCGACGCCGCTGGTTACAACGTCATCGTGGCGTCCAACGGCATCGAGGGGCAGGACAAGGTCACCAAGAGTCGGCCTCAACTGGTGATCACCGACATGATGATGCCGCGTATGGGCGGTTTCCCGATCCTCGAGTTCCTGAAGACGCTCGAAAGTCCCCCGCGCGTGATCATGATCACCGCCAACGAAGGGGGCCGGCACAAGGCCTACGCGGAGATGCTCGGCGTCGACGACTACCTGCGTAAACCCTTTGCCATGGACCTGTTACTCGATTCGGTCGAGCGCGTGATTGGTCCGGCGGAGGATGCCTCGGGTGCGCCGCTGAGGGCCCGGCGGGCCAAAAAGGCCCCGTAATCAGCGCCTGGCCGCCGGGTGCCATGGCCACGGCTCTGCGTGGCCATGTCCTGAAACGCATGCCCACCCAAAGCGGACTTCGGCGAGCTCAGCCGAGTCGTGGGCATGGCACCCACTATCATATTCAGATCTGTCTACTAATCCAAGCCGAGGTTCCGTTCGATGTTGCGTGCCTTGCCCGAATAGAAAAGTTGCTTGAACCACGGGTCCGGATCTTTTTCCATTGCTCGGCCGGATTCTTTCCCGACAAAGCCATAAGGGTCGTCTTCGTCTTTATTCCAAGAGTACCCCTTGGGGTGCTCCGGCTTGTCAAGTCCCGCGGATTTCCGCGAGACCTCTCCCGGCGACTCGACCGTCGAACAACCACTTGATGCCAGAGTCATCGCCAAAGCGACGGCCAAGGCGGTGCTGCGAAGCCCCATAAGCTGGTCCTCCCGCGCTCGAACCGCGCGTCAAACGACACCGGCCGGGCGATCGAGTATCATGATTGCTGATGGATGAGCGTCGGAAGAGAGGAGAGAGGCGAAATCTCGCACATTTTTACGGCCGGGTCCAGCCCAAAATCGGCCGAAAGACCACGTGGTTCCCACAACAAATGCCCTGGACGTTCTGGTGGTGGCTCCCCACCCCGATGACGCCGAAATCAGCGTCGGGGGGACCATTGTCTGCTGTCAGAAGGCGGGGCTGAGAGTGGGCATCGTCGATCTTACCGATGGGGAACCCACGCCTTATGGCGACCCCGAAACCCGCAGGCGGGAGACCGAAGCGGCCAGTAAAGTCCTACGCATCGCCTGGCGGACGAACCTCGGGTTGCCGAACCGGAGCCTGGATAGCACGCTGCCGGCCCGTCGGCTATTGGCGGAGGTGTTTCGAGCGACCCGTCCGGCGGTGGTGCTGGCTCCCTATTGGGACGACGTGCATCCGGACCACGTCGCCGCCAGCCGCCTGGCCGACGAGGCCCGCTTTTGGTCGAAACTGACCAAGACCGACATGCAAGGCGAGCCGTTCTGGCCGCCGCTGCTCTATTATTTCTGGAGCATTCATCTGCGGAATCATCCCAAGCCGTCGTTTGTGTTCGACGTCGGCGAGGGGATCGAGCAGAAACTGGCGTCTATTCGCTGCTACGAGAGCCAGGTCGTTAAAGGGCATGACCAGGCGTTTCCCACGGTGCTGGACGACATTCGCGACCGCGCACGCTATTGGGGCTGGAGCATCGGCCGATCGTACGGCGAACCGTTCGCCAGCCGCGAGGAAATCGGCGTGCGGGAGTTTGAAGCGTTTGTGTAGATGCGCTCTGGTTCCCAAGCTCCGCTTGGGAACCCACTGTCTGGAAGCTCTGCTTCCAGTGCACATCACGCGAAGCGGACTTCGGCGAGCTCAGTCGAGTCGAGCTTCGCGCGAAATGCGTTCCCAAGCAGAGCTTGGGAAAGAGAGAAGACCAATGACAGTCCACGTCGAATTCTATGGCATCGTGCGCCGGCGGGCGGGGGTTGCCGGAATCGACGTCGAAGCTCAAACGCTGGGCGAGGTCTACTCACAACTGGTCGCGCGATTGCCCCATCTCGGCGAGGCGTGCATTGAAAAAGGACGGCTGAAAAGCGGCTATCTGGCGAACATCAACGGCCGTTCCTTCCAGTCTCGGGCTGAAACATCTTTAGAGGCCGGAGACACTGTCTTGATCCTCTCCGCCGACGTCGGCGGGTGAACGGGTGTTGAACGGGCTCGCCGGATGCTATAATTGGCTATCGGGAGAATCGTGTGTTCTCCAGGCCGGAAACCTCTGAAACCGCAAGGCCGGAACAGGAAATGACCAGTTCGGAAACGGACCCTTGGCCCGTTTGCACTTGCCGTCGACGATTGCCATGCCGGCTTCAACCTGCGGTTACCACGGCCGATATTTGCGGGTCGATCTGACCACGCGTCAGATCGCCGAGCGTCCGGTCCCCGCGTCGGTGCTTCGCAGTTTTGTGGGTGGCAGCGGCCTGGGCACGTGGCTGCTGCTCGAAGAGACCGACGGCTGCCCCGACCCGCTCTCGCCGCAAGCGCCGCTGGTATTCGTTTTCAGCCCGCTGGTCGGCAGTCCGCTCACGACGTCGGCGAAGTTCGCGGTGATGGCCAAGTCGCCGTTGACCCAGCGGATCAACGACTCGCTCTCGTCATCGCACTTCGCCATCGCCGGCAAACAAACCGGGTATGATGCCATCGTGATCGTCGGCGCTGCCGGCGCGCCGACGTGCCTCGTGATCGACTCGGGGCAGGTGCGCTTCGAAGACGCACGGGAAGCCTGGGGGCGATCGAGCCAAGCTGCGACGGAATTCCTCCGATCGAAGCTGGGCAACCGATTTCGCATCGCGGCGATCGGACCGGCGGGCGAGAACCTCGTGCGCTTTGCCACCGTCTCTCACGACGGGCGACATGCCGGACGTGGCGGCATGGGCGCGGTGATGGGCGCCAAGAATCTTAAAGCCATCGCCGTCTGCGGCAATCGCCGCACCGCGTACGCCGATCCTGAAAGGTTGATCGCTTACGCGCGACAGTTATCGCAAAAATCGCTGGGACCGGGAACGGCGAAGTATCGCGAACTGGGGACCGTCGACAACCTCCTGACGTTCAATCGATTGGGCACGCTGCCGACGCGCAATTTTCAAGCAGGCACGTTTGCCGAGTCGTCGAGACTGAGTCCGGAAGCGATGTCCGTCACGCATCCGAGCGTGCGCGAATCGTGCGCGGCGTGCAATATCGGCTGCGAGCATCGCTTTCCACTTCCCGGCGGCAAAGTCGGCGTGCGGATGGAGTACGAAAACCTGTTCGCGCTCGGGCCGCTGTGCGGAATCTCCGACCCCGATGTGGTGCTCCAAGCTTCGGCGCTCTGCGATGAGCTCGGTATCGATACCATCAGCGCCGGCGGCACAATCGCTTTCGCCATGGAGTGTGCTGAGCGAGGATTGATCTCCGCGCCGCAGCTTCGCTTTGGCAACGGCGACGCGTTGCTGGCGACTTTGCGCGACATTGGCTCGCTGACAGGGATCGGCAAATTGCTGGCAATGGGAAGCCGCCAGGCGGCGGCGATGATCGGACAGGGCTCGGCAGACTTCGCCCCGCACGTCAAGGGTTTGGAAATTCCTGGCTACGAGCCGCGTGCCTTGCAGACGATGGCCCTGGGCTTCGCGGTCGGGACGCGCGGCGCCGACCATAATCGATCGGGCGCGTACCAGGTCGATTTCTCGAATGCCGTCGACCGCATGGACGCCGGCCTTGAAGCAGTGCCGTTGGCCATCGAAACGGAAAACGAAGCGGCCGTCATGGACTCGCTGATCCTCTGCAAGTTTCTGCGCGGCGTGTTCGACGACAAAATGGCCGCGATGGCCGAGATGCTGGAAATGATCACCGGCTGGGACGCGACGGCCGATGAACTTCGCGAGACCGGCGCGCGAATCGTTACGGCGCGCAAGTGGTACAACATCTCCCAGGGCTGGACGCCCGCCGAGGATACGCTTCCACGGCGATTTCTGAGCGAACGGCTGCCCGACGGCGCGAGCCGCGGCGCGGTGCTGTCGGAATCGAAATTGAAGCAACTGATCGAGGCGTACAACGTAGCCCGCGGTTGGGACCGCGAGGGTTGGGTGCCCGAGGAACAATTGGCAGAGTTGGAGTTGGCAGGCGTCGGAGTTTGAGTGCGAGCAAATGTCCGAGCAATTCATCCTCATTCCCGGTCGAACCAGCAGGCATGGTACCAGCATTTGCGAAGGGAAAGACAAGACGGCGTATCGCGAGGAGATCAACACACTGCTCGTGAACCCCGACGACATGCAGCGGCTGGGACTGGCTGACGGAGACCGGGTGCGTATGTGGAACAATGTCGGCCAGGTCGTCGTCTCCTGCAAGTCGGGAAAAGAGGAACTTCCCACAGGCGTTTTGTTCATCAGTTACGGAGATAATTCGAGCAGGCTGATGTCGGGGGAAACACACGGCACCGGCATGCCGGACAGCAAGGGACTGGACGTATATCTTGAGAAGTACTGCGGAGTTGGATTGAACGAGAGCGATCGAATGATCGGGGGGGCCACCGATGGAAAATAACTTTGTGAAGCCCGAGTTCTTCTCGTTAAAGCATCATGCCAATTTCAACGAGAAATGGGTTCAGGAAAGAATTGCAGAAGATCCCAAAATACTCGGCCTTGGCGACTTGATTGTCCGAGATAAGGAACGGCGTCATCCAGGCGCCGGGAGGCTGGACCTGCTTCTGCAGGAACCGGATCTAGAATCCGGCCGGCGATACGAGGTGGAGATTCAGCTGGGGCGCACAGACGAGAGCCACATCATTCGAACCATCGAATACTGGGACATCGAGCGAAAACGCTATCCGCAATTCGATCATTGTGCGGTGATCGTGGCGGAAGATATCACGAGCCGTTTTCTAAACGTGGTCAATCTGTTCAATGGCTTCATTCCCATGATTGCCGTCCAAATGAAGGCATTCCGCTGGGGAGGTAACCACTCTCTAATCTTCACAACTGTGATGGACGAGCGCCCGCTCGGACCGCCCGAAAAAGAGGAACAGCCGCCGATAACGGATCGAAGCTATTGGGAATCGAAAAGCAGTCAGGAAATTGTGGCGATGGCAGACCGGTTGCTGGAGATGATCAAAACCTTCGACCCGGAGGTCGAAATGAAGTACAACAAGTTTTACATCGGAATGGCAAAGGACGGTGAGCCGGACAACTTTGTAAGCTTCGGTCCGAAGTCAAACTTCCTGAAACTCACCGCACGCCTTGATCAGTCCGGCGACTGGGATGCCGAACTCGATCAGAGCGGCTTGGACCTGATGCCGTACGATCGGAGAAATCGGCGATATAGAATTCGCTTGAAGCCGCAGGATATCGAGAAGCACGCGTCTCTGTTGACGAAAATCATGAAAACAGCCTGCATTGAAACCGAGTCTTAATGCATTGGCCATCGATCTGTATAAGCGCGGAGCTAGAAAACCATGCAACGACGCCTCTCAACGCTCAACTATCACGCGGCCTATTACCGCCAGGACAACGGTTGGTACATTGCCAAGGTACTCGACTTCCCGGGTGCCCTCAGCCAGGGAAAAACGCTCAGGTCTGCGCGGCGAATGATCCGTGATGCGCTGCGCCTGCTGGCTGAGTGCAGCATTGAGGAAGCACGGCCGTTGCCTGTTCCAGATCCCCGAGCGAAAGACAAGCGGGCCGATTTTCAAGAAATGCTTCCGCTCCACGTTCGTATCCAAATGGGAGTCGCGCGTTGAAGCGGATGAAGTTGATGAGTCATTTGCGCCGCTGTGGTTGCTCCGTTATTCGAGAAGGCGGCGGGCACACGCGGGTCTTGAATAACGCAAATAACCGTCAAAGCAGCGTCCCGCGACACCGGGAGATTCACCCGAATCTAATCAAAGAAATTTGCAAACAACTTGATATTCCTTTGCCGTCTGAGCGTTAAGCGCGAGATGGAGAGACGAACATAATGAGCACCGTTCAGGAACAGTGGAAAACTGATTCGCCGGCGTTGAAGGTCATCACCGACGCGACCTGCACGTTTTGCGGCTGCGTCTGCGACGACATGGAACTGACCGTCGAAGGCACGACCATCACGAAGGCGAAGAACGCCTGCGTGCTGGGCAAGGCGTGGTTCTTCAACCACCACATCGAAGAGCGGCCGGAAGCGACCATCGAAGGCCAGCCCGCCACGTATGACGAGGCAATCGAAGTCGCCGCCGACATCTTGCTGAATGCAACGTACCCGATCACTTACGGCCTGTCCGACACGACGTGCGAGGCGCAGCGCATTGCGGTCGCCATCACCGACTGGATTGGCGGCATCGTCGACACCACCACGTCGGTGTGCCACGGGCCTTCGGGCATGGCCTTTCAGGGGGTGGGAGAAGTCACCTGTTCGCTGGGAGAGATCAAGAACCGGGCCGATTATCTCATCTTCTGGGGCGGCAACCCCGCCGAAAGCCATCCGCGGCACTTCACAAAATACAGCTTGATGCCCAAGGGCGAGTTTGTGCCCAACGGCCGCAAGGACCGGACCGCCGTGTTGATCGACGTCCGCAGGACGAAGAGCGCGAAGGCCGCCGACATTTTTTTGCAGATCAAGCCGCGATCCGATTTCGAGCTGGCCTGGGCGCTGCGGGGATTGGCCAAGGGCCTCGACATCGATCCGAATATCGAGCAGAAGACGGGCATTCCGCTGGCGAAGCTTCAGGAAGTCATGGACGGCATGAAGCAGGCAAAGTTCGGGGCCATTTTGTTCGGCATGGGCGTGACGATGACACGTGGCAAGCACATCAACAGCGAAGCCGTGCTGGCCCTGGCGCGCGACATGAACCGGCACACCCGCTGGGTCGCCAAGCCCATGCGCGGGCACGGCAACGTCACGGGGGCCGACAACGTCGTCTCCTGGACGACGGGTTACCCGTTCGGCGTGAGCCTCGGGCGGGGCTATCCGCGTTTCAATCCCGGCGAGTTCACCACGTCGGACGTGTTGGCCCGCGGCGAAGCGGACGCCGCGCTGATCGTCGCATCCGACCCGATGTCGAACTTCAGCCAGCCGGCCCGCGATCATCTGCGCAAGATCAAGACGGTGGTGCTCGACCCGAAATTGAGCGAAACCGCGAAGGTCGCAACGGTCGCATTCACGACGTCGACATATGGAATCAACACGCCCGGCACCGTGTACCGCATGGACGACGTGCCCATTCCGTTGCGTCCGGCCTTCGAGTCGCCGTATCGCAGCGATTACGATATTCTTAAGGCGATTGAAATTCGTATCCGCGAGCGGCAACTGGCCGCTGCTATGAAAGATAACAAGCCCTAAATCTGCGGACGGTTCGAATGATCGATTTGGACGACTTCTGCGAACCGGAATGGGCCGAATGGTACCGCATGTCGCCGGCCGAGCGCTGGGCGGAGAGCATGAAACTCTGGGATACATTTATTGCGTTGGGAGGTTCGCTTGACCCCGAGCCGGATCCTCAAAGTCCTTTCTTCGATGCGGAAGAATGGCGTGCGTTGTCTGCTGATGGGGGGGCAAGCGTGCGTGCTGTACGGCGCAGCGGAGTTTAGCCGCGACGTCGATCTCGTAATCGCCTTCGATTCTGATTCCCAGAAAGTCGGATTGAGCTCCAGCATGCGGGAGATGGAATCATGAGCGAGCCGATGCTAGTGCTAGGCCGTGACGACCACGGCGCGCTCATTACACACGACGAATTCGCCACGGCCCAATACGACGAACCTTGGCGATATGAGCGTGCCGATGGGCGATTGGTGGTGAGGAAACCGGCAGATCACGACGTTCAGGTATCGCGTAGCGCATTAGTCCATCACTTGCTTGCGTATCGTCAGCGTTGCCCAAATGTTGTCGAGCATGTCTTCATCGGAGCTTGGGTCATCATAGACGAAAATACCGAGCGCATCGCCGATATTGGCGTGTATCTCAAATCATCAAGCGGCCGAATTCCGGAGCGAACTCCAGAACTGATTTTCGAAGTCGTGAGTGATGAGTCGCCCGAGAGGCAGCGCACCTACCACGAAAAGCGCTTGGAGTATGAGCGCATCGGAATCCACGAGTACGTGATTATTGATCCCTTCGAGGGTAGTGTAAGTGTGTTCCATCTGAATAAGGGGCGCTATCAGTCGGAACACCTTTGGGCGCTCGAATCATATTCAACGCCGCTTCTTCCCGAACTCGCAATTCCCCTAATCGTGGCGATACCCGTCTTACGATGACCCTCCTACGCATCAAAGGCGGCACCGTTTACGATCCGCGCAACGGCGTCGACGGGCAAGTGCGCGACGTGTGGGTGCAGGATGGCCGAGTCGTCGCCGCCCCGTCGGACCCGTCTCAGCGCGCTGACAAAACACTCGATGTTTCCGGCATGGTCGTCATGCCAGGCGGCATCGACATGCATTGCCACATCGCCGGCCCCAAGGTCAACACGGCCCGCA
>JBBDVZ010000118.1:0-8543 GCA_040903115.1 Planctomycetaceae bacterium | reverse complement strand
CGATGGTCGCCGGCAGGTCTCGAGCAGCCGGTGGCGGAACCCTCTTTCCTCGACGGGAGGACGAATTGCGCGGGAAGAAGAATCAGGCCGACGGGGGGGAAAACGGGACTGTCGGCTCGAACGGCTCGGACTCCACCGACCGAATTCAGTACGTTTCTCTCAGCAACGAAACGAGACGCCGCTACCTCAATTACGCCCTCTCGGTGATCACGTCGCGAGCCCTGCCTGATGTCCGTGACGGGCTCAAGCCGGTTCAGCGGCGAATCCTGTACGTGATGTACCAGGAGCTGCGCCTCTTCGCAGATGCCAAACGCCGCAAGTCGATGAAAGTCTGCGGCGACACCACGGGCAACTATCACCCGCACGGCGAGGGGGCCGTTTACGAGTCGCTGGTGCGGCTGGCGCAGGACTTCAATCTCCGCTATCCGCTGGTCGACGGCCAGGGGAACTTCGGTTCGATCATGGGGCTGCCTCACGCGGCGGCCCGGTATACCGAAGTCAAACTGACGCCGATCGCCGAACAGCTCATGAGTGAGCTGCGTTACGAGACCGTCAACACCCGGCCGAATTACGACGGCACCCGCGACGAACCGGTCGTCGTCCCCGCACGGTATCCCAACCTGTTGGTTAACGGATCGCAGGGGATTGCGGTCGGCATGTCGACGAACATCCCGCCGCACAATTTGGGCGAGGTCGTGCGCGCTTGCATTCATCTGATCGCCGAGCCAGAGGCGACTGTTGCGCAGTTGATGAAGCACGTCAAGGGCCCCGACTTTCCGCTGGGGGGTCGCATCGTCACCGACCGCCGCGAGCTTCGACAAGCGTATGAAAGTGGTCGTGGCAGCATTAAAGTTCGTGGCGAATGGAAGCTCGACCGCGATCGGCGGGCTGATGCGCCCACGCGTCTCGTGATTTACTCGGTTCCGTATGGAATCTCGACTTGCCCCCTGGTGACGGCTCTCGGCGAGCTGGTCGAAAGCCGCAAGTTGCCGCAGTTGGTCGCCGTGGGCGATGAGACGAACGACGAAAACGGTCTGCGGATCGTGCTGGAGATCAAGCCGGGCTGCGACCCGGAATCGGTGATGGCCTACCTCTACAAGCACACCAGCCTGGAAGAGACGTTCGCCTTCAATTTGACGTGTCTGATTCCGGACGAGCAGGGAGCGCTCGTGCCCGGGCGTGTCGGCCTGGTCGAGCTGCTCCGGCCCTTTCTCGACTTCCGCTATACGACGGTGCGCAGGCGATTCGAGTATCAGTTACGCCAGTTGGAAGCGCGAATCCACATCATCGAAGGGCTGGCGATCATCTTTAACGGGCTCGACAAGGCCCTCAAAATTATTCGCAACAGCAGCGGCAAGCAGGACGCCGCCGAAAAGTTGATGCGGGCTTTTCCGCTCGACGAGCTTCAAACAATGGCGATTCTCGAGTTGCAGTTGTATCGCATCTCTCAGCTCGAGATCGACCGCATCCTGGAGGAGCTCAAGCAGAAGCGCGCCGAGGCCGCGGAAATCCGCAGCCTGCTCGCATCGACAAAGCGATTGTGGAAAGTCGTCGAGACCGAGCTCGAGGAAATCGCAGAAAAGTTTCCCGATAAACGCCGCACGTTTATCGGCTCGTCTGAGGAGATTGCCGAATACGACCCGCAGGCGTACATCGTCCGCGAGAACACCAACGTCGTGCTGACGCGCGAAGGGTGGCTCAAACGAGTCGGCCGTTTGCAAAACGTCGAAAGCACCCGCGTCCGTGACGGCGACAACGTCCTCGAAGTTGTTCCCGGCAACACGCTCGAGCACGCCGTCATCTTTGCCAGCAGCGGCGTGGCTTACACGCTGCCGATCGAGCAAGTCCCCGCGTCGTCGGGATACGGCGAGCCTTTGTCGAAGCACGTTCGGCTCGGCGATGGGGTGAGCGTCGTGGCCGCCGTCTCGACCGACGCCCGTTTTACGCCGGAAGACAAAAAGGTCCGCAACCAGCCCACGCCAGCCCCGTACCTGATCGTTGCAACGCGGCAGGGGCAGGTGATGCGGCTGTCGTTCAGCACGTTTCGCACTCCATCGACAAAACTGGGGCGGAAGTTTTGCCGCTTGAGAAGCGACGACGCCGTCGTGTTTGTCCAACTCTGCCGAGGGGCCGACACCATGTTTCTTGCCACCCGCATGGCGCGCGTCATCCACTTCAAAATCGACGAGGTGCCGATTCTCGCGGCGGCCGGAAAAGGCGTGCGAGGCATCAAGCTCGAAAAGGGAGACGAAGTGCTGGGCGCAGTGCAACTCGGCAGGCCCAGCGATTGCCTGCACGTCAAAAACTCGAACGACAAACAGATGAGCTTCGGGCAGACAAAGTACGGCGTGACGTCGCGCGGCGGCAAAGGAATCAAAACCATCCAGCGCAGCGAGTTTGTGGAAGTCATTCGGCCACAGATCGAACTGGTCGACTGGGCCGCGATCGAGCAAGAATAGGGCACTCCAATATCCAAGCCGACGGCTTGCCGTCGCTCCTGAGGAAAACAACGAGCAGTCGATAAATGGCATCGGCCAAAAACAAGAGAAACGGCAAAGCGTCATCACCCCGACGAATAACGAAGCGTCGCGGGCCGGTTGATGCTGCGCCGCCCCACGATCAAGCGGCAACCACTGAGAAGGCGGCATTGCGAAACGGCAAAAGCTATCGGGCCAAGGACATTGAAGTCCTCGAGGGTCTGGAGGCCGTACGGCGGCGGCCGTCGATGTACATCGGCGGCATCGATGCGCGCGGCTTGCATCACCTGGTGTGGGAGATTGTCGACAACGCCGTCGACGAGTATCTGGCTGAAGCAGCCGACCAGGTCGTGGTCACGCTGCACAAGGACGGCGCGACGGTTACGGTGATCGACAACGGCCGCGGCATTCCCGTCGACACGCATCCCAAGACGCGCACGTCGGCGCTACAAGTGATACTCACCACGTTGCACGCCGGCGGAAAGTTCTCCGACAAGAATTACGCGCGCAGCGGCGGTCTGCACGGCGTCGGCGCGTCGGTGGTCAACGCGCTTTCGTCGGAGCTGGTGGCCACCGTGCATCGTGACGGCCACGAATGGGAGCAGCGCTTTAAGCGCGGGAAACCCACCACGCCCGTCAAAAAGATCCGCAAGTTCCGCGGACATGGGACCCAAATTACGTTTCGGCCCGACGACGATATCTTCCGCCGCGTGCAATTCAGTGCCGACATCATCAAGCAACGCCTGGAAGACATTTCCTACGTTCACGGCGGCCTCAAGATCACGTTTGTCGACGAGTTGAAAAACGAAACGACCGAATACGCGCACCCCGAGGGCATATCGGCGTACCTCGAAAAACTGACCAAAGACGAGCTCAAGGTGCCCGTCACCGAGCAGATCTTCTCGGCGTCGAAGGACGACGGAAAAGCGCGCATCGAAATCGTGATGCGTTGGACCGAAGCGACCGACGAAGAGATTCGCAGCTACGTCAACGGCATCCGCACGCACGCCGGCGGCACGCATGAAAACGGACTGCGATCGGGCATCGTCAAGGCCGTCAAGAACTATATCGACGTCCACAACATCAAACACAAGGGGGTCGCGGTCGCCGCGGAAGACATCCGCGAAGGGATCGTCGGAATCCTGTCACTGTTTCACGGCGACCCGATGTTCCAAGGGCAGACAAAAGAGCGGCTGAACAACCCGGAAGTCGCCGCGTTCGTCGAAGGGCTGGTGCGCCCGACCCTTGAAACGTGGTTGAATAACAACCCGTCGCTGGCGGAAGCCGTGATCGGCCGGATTGTCATGTCCGCCCGCGCCCGAACCGCCAGCCGCAATGCCTCGGCCGACGTTCGCCGAAAATCCGGCAGCGGGCGGCGAAACAACCTGCCAGGCAAATTGATCGATTGTCGCAACAAAGATCCTGACAAGATCGAGTTGTTTATCGTCGAGGGCGACTCGGCCGGCGGAACGGCGGTCAATGGCCGCGACAGCCGCACGCAAGCGGTGCTGCCGCTACGGGGAAAGATTCTCAATACCGAATCGCTGGGCGTCGCGCGGATCCTGACGAACCAAGAGGTGAGCGACCTGGTCGAGACGCTAGGAACGGGCGTCGGAAACGACTTCGACATCCGCAAGCTGCGGTATGGTCGCGTCATTTTGCTCATGGATGCCGACAGCGACGGATATCACATCAGTACGCTGTTGCTGGCGTTCTTCTTCCGTCACATGCGCGACTTGATCCGTCAGGGAAAGCTGTTTATCGGTCAACCGCCCTTGTACAAGATCGTCGTCGGCAACGAAACCTACTATGCGCAGGACGATGTGCACAAGGAAGAGATCCTCGCGTCGCTGCCGGGCAATCGGCGGCCGGAAATCGACCGCTTCAAAGGGCTGGGCGAAATGGACGCGGCCCAACTGAAAGAAACGGCCCTCGACCCGACCAAGCGGGTGCTGTTGCGCGTCGACATCGAAAGCCAACTCGAAGCCGACACGACGTTTCAGCAACTGCTGGGCAAAGACGCTTCGGAGCGCTATCGCTTGATTATGGAAGAGGCGAGCTTCGTCGACGACCTCGACTTGTGAGCGCACCACCAAGCCCGCGGACAGCCGTCCGTGCGCTTACTGCGTCTCCCGATACGTGTCGATGCCCATGTAGACGACCAGCGCGGCACCGATCAGGAACAATACGTCCATCACGGTCTGCCGCCCGAACGGGACGCCGATGATCAGGTCGAGCAGCGAAACGAGGCCCACCAGCGTGGCAACAATGATCGAGGCAGCGATAAGTTTTTGCGAGGCATTTGTCATGCGGCAGCTTTCGCCTGTTTGAAAAACGCTGTCAGCGCAGTCTCCGAATCAAGCCAAGCGACCGCTCCCATCGGTCGATCCTCACCATATCGAGTATAGCCCAAGAAACCGGCCGTTCGCCATCCATTATTCTCCAGAAAAACGCAGACGTGTGGCAGTCTTGGTCCGCGCCACATTTGTATGCACTTCCATCGTGATAATGGCACGGCTTGAAATCACACAGATTCAATAAGTGTAGTGTATCAGCCGAAGTGAGACACACGGGAAGTTAGCGATGCCCTCCTCCGAAGGTGTAGAATCCTGGTGAACCCAGGAGGGAAGGAGGAGCGATGAGCGAGAGGACGAAGCGGCGTAGTCATGAGGCCGCTTCGGGTCCAGACCTTGACGGTGGTGAAGTCGGCTGCCGCGAGGACTTCCCAATGGGACTTGAGAAAAGTTTTCCAAGTCGTCTGGCGCTTGCGATCAGGGGCGGGTTCCAGGCCATGAGCCTTGAGGATGTTTTCCACGGTCGTGTCGGAGATGGGATAGCCGACGTTGGCCAGCGCGCCCTGGATACGTTCGCAACCTCAGGCGGAATTCTCCTTGGCGAACCGCAGGATCAGGTCCACGATGACCTGGCGAATGCGTGGCCTGCCGACGGATTTACGCTTCCCGCTGTGGTCCCACTTCTGTGCCACGAGTTCGCGATGCCAGCGAAGGATCGTGTCGGGTGTCACGATCGTCGTCAATTCCCGCAGTGTTTTACGCCCCAACGCCTGGCCTTTGACAGCTAGCAGCCGGCGTTGGTCATCGGTGAGCAGGATGCGCTTCTGGCCCATCTGTTTCAGCAGCGACTCGATCTGATCGTTCTGAAACTCGATCGTTTTCTGCTGCCGGTGGTAGATCCCGCCGGAGAGGATGGCCAGCAGCAACTGCCACGATTGCAGAATCTCGTTCACGGAATCTCCGGTTGCTGCATCAGGGTGGTTTGCCCAGCATCCGGGAAAAAACGCGAAAAATCAAGCGGCCGAGATGGGAGAATCGCTGTGGTCGCAAGTCGGCAACTGGCTAGGAGATGAAGGTCGGCTGAATATTTTTACCTCACGCCGTTGCGGTGACGAGCTTCCCACGTTGATGGCGGTGCGATGGTCAGCCCCGCGGCGCGAACATGATCACGCCCATGCCTGTCAGGCAGAGCGCTACGCCCACATAGTCCCATCGCTCGGGCCTCACCCCATCGACGAGCCAAAGCCAGACCAACGCAATGGAAACGTACATGCCGCCGTAAGCTGCGTAAACGCGACCCGCAGCGCTGGGATGCAGCGTCAGTAGCCAGACGAAAATGGCCAGGCTTCCGGCAGCAGGAACAACCAGCCAAGGCGATTTCTCGTGTCGTAGCCAAAGGTATGGTAGGTAACAACCCAGTATTTCGGCGATGGCGGTGGCAGCGAAGAGCATTGCGGTAATGAGGATTTTCATTGCCAGATTGTAACGCGGCGGGAAGAGGCCGAAAACGGCGAGCATGATCTGCTCGAGATTCTCAATCCCCGCAACTCTCAGGCGGCTTCCCGCAAGATATTCCGACGTGCGTTGCTCAACGAGAACTTGTGAGCGATCCCACCTCGCCGATTTTTCGGCGGCGGTCATCGCCGAACTCCTCCAGAAAGCGACCGACCAGCGACCCGTCGGCGAACATCTGTGAAAGGTCGGAGGCCAGCTCGCTGAACAGTTCGTGGCAGCGATCCTCGACCGACAGGTCTTGATACTTTGCGGCCCGGCCAAGAATGGGCAGCCGCTGACGCCAGCGCAGCGACTCGAGCACTTCCTTCCTCAAGAAGTCGAACACGTCGACGCCGCTCAAAGGCTTGACGCCGACAGCCATGGAAACGGCCTCATGCTCGGCATCGCCTTTGTGCCAGTACCCCGACGGAATGTACAACCAATCGCCGGCCTGCAGCCGGCACCGCAGCAGCGGCATGATTTCAGCGCCATAATGCATGTCGGCGGGAAGCGTCTCGGCCACCGGCCACGGATTGACGGTGTTCTTACGCAGAGAATACGTTTTCGTTCCGGCAGTCTGAATGATGAAGACTTCCTCGGCGTCGTAGTGCCAGCCGAAACCGAAACCGTCGGCGGGGGTGCAATAGATGTGGACATCGACGTCCCCGCCAAAATCGTCGCGAAAACTTTCCGCCAATTGAGCCAGTGAGTCGGCATGACGCTCGGCATGGCGAATGACGAGCGTGACGCCGTCATTCAAAAGACGTTTGACGTCCTGCTGCGAACGCGGCGCCCGCGACTCGACTTTCTCACCCTTGCGGACCGTGAGCCAATCGACATTGGGCTTTGACAGAACTGCTTCAATGGTGTCCCAACCGGCCAACGGCACGAAGTCCTTCGCCCCGCCCGCCAGCGCAAAGGGCAGCTTTTGGTAGTGCTCGTTGATGAAAGTTGGCAGCAGGGCCGGGTCCAGCAAGCGTTCGATCATGCGAAGTCCTCAAAGGGGCTCGGCCGGCGCTAAACGGCCTCCCACAGGGCATCGACAAAATACCGGCGGCGATCGAAGAAGTGCCGACAAACTTGGAAGCCGCTGGCGGCGCTGAACGATTCAATCTGCTCGAGATCGTATTTGAACGAGCACTCGACTTTGATGCCCTCGCAGGCATGAAACGAGAACTCGCGATCCAGGGCATCGATGGCGACCGTTTGCCCGTCGCGGCTGACCAGCCAGCTTTCCATGCATCCGTCGTATGAATTGTAAAATGCATGGTGTGCGAATTGCCGCCGATCGAAATGGCCTCCGAGCTCGCGGTTCATGCGGTCGAGCAGGTTCAAATTGAACTCGCGGGTCACGCCGGCCGCGTCGTCATAGGCCGGCTCGATAATGCGCGGGTCTTTCTTCAGGTCGAAGCCGATGAGCGCATAATCGCCCGGGCACAACGAGTCTCTTAAGCCGGCGAGGAACCGCTGCGCTTGCGGGACGTCGAAGTTGCCGATGTTTGAACCCAAAAACAGCACCAGCGTCTGCACCGAGGCATCGTCGCGCAGCAGGTTGAAGGCGTCGAAATAATCGGCCACAATCCCGCGCAAGCGCAAACCGGCGTGACCCAGTTTGCCGTGCAAGTTGGCCGCAAGCTGGTCGACCGCCTGGCGGCAAATGTCGATGGGCACATATTCGAAGTCGAGGCCCGCGTCGAGCATTGCCCGCAGCAACACTTCCGTCTTGCGGCCGTCGCCCGCGCCCGCATCGACAATGCGAATGCGCTTCGACGACAGCATCGCCACAATTCGCGAGGCGTGGGTCTCCAGTATCTCCTGTTCGCAGCGCGTGAGATAATACTCGTCGAGCTCGGTAATTCGCTGAAAAAGCCGGCTGCCCCGGGTGTCATAAAAGTAAAGCGACGGGATGCGTTTGGGGGCGTCGCAAAGCCCCGCGAGCACATCACGCGCGAAAGCTTCGGAAGGCGGACACGCGCAAGGCGCTTCCCTGACCTCGCAAATCGTGGACATGCTCATCGTTCCCCAAGTTGTCAATCTTGATATTGAACCGGCGAAGGACTGCGGCTATCAATCTATCCATAATCACTGCCCGGCGACAGCAGTCGGCGCGCGAGAATTCACGGAGTTACCCCAAACCACGTTCGAGTTAGTCCGAAGAGGCGTGCTCCATGTCGAGGTGGAGGTGCTCGCAGCAGGGCTGCGATCCAACCGCGCCGGTCGCTTGGCAACCGAAAGCCAGCGGCGGCTCGAGCTTAAAGCAAACTTCGCTTCATCTCCG
>JBBDVZ010000117.1:0-8567 GCA_040903115.1 Planctomycetaceae bacterium | reverse complement strand
CTCCTTAGGAGCCTCGATGGTCACATACAACTCGCCCCTCTCTCCAGGGGCATATACCGTCTTGCGATCCCTAAGCTGCGGATTGATGCAGTCACAGCTCGCGCGCACGGCTTTGAGTGTGACCGGCGTCGACCCCGCATTGAAGAACCGAAAGAACGCGCTGGCGTATCGCTTTCCGGGCGGCACGTCACCCAAATTCACCAGGTATTGGTTGAACACCAGCGAGGCCTTCGCGTCACCCTTGGCAGCCGCCTGCGCTACGGGACCGCGGACGTAAAAGCAAAGTGCAAGGGCAAAAGGCAGAAGTGCCGTGAACAGGAGGAAGGCTTGAAAGCGCCACGTTGTTCGACCGCCGCTGTTCGCTGCGTTTTTGGCATCCATGCGCGGATTCCCTCAGACAAGTCTCGGAAAAAGGGGCAGACTTTTAGCATGAAACTCGCGAATGTTGCAAGATGAGACAAGTAAGGCGAACGGCGAAGATTGCAAAGGCAAGGAACCGCCGATGAACGCCGATAAACGCGGATGATCGGGGCCAGATAGTACGCCCGCCCAAAGCGGCGTCACACCGTAGATTTCGATCGAGTGAGAAAACCGAACGTGTCGACTGACCGCCGAGGCCGCGGAGAAGAAGGAGAAAGAAATGACCACGAATGACTCGGATGGCTCGGATGCAAGAGCCCACGAATTGCGCGAATCGACACGAATAAGAGGAAGACAAGAAAAGGCCTCTAAGGAAGACAGAAATTCAGGAGTTTTTTGAAAAGCTTTTCTCCTGCATTCCTTGGTTCCTTATAAAAAATCCAGAACTGCGTTCATCTGACTTCGGCGAGCTCAGTCGAGTCGCGAAATCTGTGGAGCGCTTTTCTCTACTTCCCCTGGTTCCCAAGCTCTGCTTGGGAACCCACTGTCTCGAAGCTCTGCTTCGAGTGAGTTGGTGACGCGAAGCGGACTTCGGCGAGCTCAGTCGAGCCGAGCTTCGCGAAAAAGCGTTCCCAAGCAGAGCTTGGGAACGAGATATGCATGATAGAAATCGGCGTGAATCCGCGTTCAACTTCGGTTTCAGTTTTGAACACGTTCCATGTCGCCGCCGGCACGGCCAATAAAAAACCTGCGCCTTTGTCAGGCGCAGGTTTTTGTCTTTGAGCGTTCGTCGAGCCAGGTGGCTACTTACACTTCGCTCTCGGCGGGAACGACGAACGGTTTGCGGTACTCTCGCGTGAGCCATGGATTGGCGGTCGCCGCCATCGGGCCGGTGAAGACCTCCGCCTTCCCGTCGAGCGTCAATTGGGCGCCCAGTTGCAGCTTCATGTTGGCGAGGTCGAGGCCGTTCTCGGCGAGATGGTTCGCGACCCGCTCGAATGTCCCGTGGGTCTCGTCGTTGGCTGCCAGCCGTTCTTGCACTTCCTTCGCCGGCACCTGGCTGCCAAGCCGATACGACACGTTGCCCAGGTGGCAAAGCGCGCTCGAAAGGTGCCCTTCCAGCACGTCCGCGTGAAGCTCTTCCGACTTGCGGCTGCGAACGGCGTCGATGAAGTTGCCGAAGTGGTTACCACCGGCATTAAACGACTGCACGAGGTTGCCCTGCGGATCGAAGGCGGTGCCGCCGCTGTAGTCGTTGATAACGAGGTAGCCGTCGTGTCCGTAAAAGATCACGCCGACCTTGGCTCCCTGCAAGTCCTCGGTCTTTAACCCGCGGACCTCAAAGACCAGCGTCTTATCGCCGTAGTCATGGACGCTGACCTGGGTGTTCGCGGTCTCGCCGGCGTCTTCATAACCCAAACGTCCGCCATAGCTGAGCACGCCCCGGCCGATATCATCGACGCCAAGTCCCCAGCGGGCGATGTCCATCTGGTGAATTCCCTGGTTGCCCAAGTCGCCGTTGCCGGTGTCCCAAATCCAGTGCCAATCGTAATGCAGCCGCGGTCGCGTCAGCGGCTTCATGGGGGCCGGTCCGGTCCAGATGTCAAAGTCGACGCTGCTCGGCACTTCGTAATTTCCGCGGGGGCCGATCGACCCTCGTCCCTTGTAGCACAGGCCGCGCGCCAGCGTGACCTCGCCGAGCTTGCCCGCATTCATGTATTCGATCGCATCGCGTACGCCTTTTGACGACCGAATTTGCGTCCCCGTCTGCACGATTTTTTTGTGCTTGCGTGCCGCTTGAACGATGCGGCGGCCTTCACTCACGTTGTGACTGACCGGCTTTTCGAGATAGACGTCCTTGCCGGCTTTAATGGCCCAAATCGCCGCCAGCGCGTGCCAGTGATTCGGAGTGGCGATGCTGATGATGTCGATGTTCTTGTCGTCCATCACGTGCCGCAAATCTTTGTGATACGCGGGCTTCTCGCCGTCCTGATGCTTGGCAACCGTTTCGACGCCGTTCTTCTGTCCGACGGCCTCGTCCGGGTCGACAATCGCGACGATTCTGCAATCCGACCGCTTCAGGTACGCCTCGAGATGCGACTGGCCGCGACCGCGAATTCCCAGACATGCCACCCGTAGGACGTCGTTCGGGCTGGTCGGCTTCTTCTCTTCAGCGGCGCTCAAGCGCGGCAGCTTCGCCGTGCCGGCGGCGACGGCCGCAGCAGTGGCGAACATCGAGTTCTCGAGAAACTCACGGCGTGTTTGCTTTGACATCGGCCAACTCTCCTTCGTGGATAGGATTGCGTCGCACGGAGCGCCGGGATAGCCATTTCGGCCCCGCTCTAGTGTTTTGTCACGTCGGCAATTTCGGGTTGGGTGCCACTGCTGAACCCTTTTGGTTCAGCAGTGCTGTATTGTGCGTCCAAATGTCGGCTGTTCGCTGCGCGACGGTTGCTCGCTGAAGACATCCGAATCAGCACTGCTGAGTTGAAGCAACTCAGCAGTGGCACCCGAAAATGAGACCGTGATACCGCCTCTAGTTTACCCCTTGCATCGAGGATCTTTCAACTCTCGATGCACAGTCACTTCGAATCGATCAGGCCGAATGCGAATTGGGCCGATCCTACGAACAGGCACGATTCGTCGCCGGAAAGCAGGCGTGCGGCCTCGGCATGGCTTTCCACCGGGATCATAAAGAGATCTTCCACGAGGTCCGGTTCGAGCTTGCTCATCAGGTAAATGTTTGCCCAATCGGCCGCGTGGGCAAATTGTGCCGCCTCGACAAAGTCGTCCGGGTCCAGTTCTTTCAGGGGTTTCAGGGCCTCGCGCGGCGACTGGCATCGACGCAGCATCTCGAAACCGGGGCCCAATTCAGCGTCGAGTTCGGACAGAACCAGCACTTTTCCGCCCATGGCGACCAGGCTTCGCGCGGCTGCCACCGCGGCCGCCACTTGTTGCCACGTCTGGCCCTCGGCATTGTTTTCGACGGCAACCACGACGATTTCCGGTCGCGATTCGAGTCGAATGAGCCATTGTTCGGCAAGAATCGCACATCCGCGGCGCAGCACGGACTCGCACGCCCCTGCGAGGACCTGGAAGATCCCGTTACCTGCCGACGGTATGACCTGGATGCTGAATTGCGTGCCCAGCAACCAGCCCACCTCGTCGATCGTTTGCCTCAACGGACGAAAATCGTCCGGCTCGAGCTCGCTGTGCCCCATTCCACGCGAACGCCGAATTGAGTCCGCAGTCGAAAGGCCCGGGTAGAAGACGCTGTTCGTTCCCCGATAGCCAACCAGCGGATCGTAGGCGATTTGACCGATCGTAAGCACGACGTCGGCTTCGACAACCTCGCGTGCCAGATATACGCGTTCGCCGCTGGCGGTTGTCGCCAGGTAGGGGCAGTTCGGAGTGTCGGCAGGGTCGTGAACCTTCCAGACAACGTGCTGCCGCGCCGCCGGCGGCAATTCGGCACGCGGATCGCGCAACGTCTCGCCGGGGCCGCCGGCCGGCTGAATGATTGTCACATCCTGCGGCTTGATGCCCCGCTTGGCCAGCACGGGCCAGACTGCGGCGACCAGGGCCGCCGCTTGAGGCACGCCACGATCGACAGCGATTGTGACTTTGTCACCCGGAACGAGGGTCTGCTCCAGCGGCGGAAAATCGAGCGGGTGTGCCAGCGCGCGCCGCAACTCATCAATGAACGCCGCATTGGGTTGTGGCGTTGCCGGAGCGGCTGCCACGCGGTCGGCGTCAAGCTCCAGCGAAAACCGGGCATCAGCTCCGTACGTCAGACTCACGAGCTTGGAATTCGCCAACGACACGGCTTTGTCTCACGGATCATTTTGAGATCGATCGACGCTTCAACTATAGTAGATAAACGGAATAGGGCCGCAAAGCCCACGGATAGCCATCCGTGGGTTCGGAAGTCCGGCAAGGAAAGTGATGTCGGAAGACGACCAACTGATGATTCGCATTCAATCGGGCGATTCGCGGGCCTTCGAGGAGCTTGTGGATCGTTATCAAGGATCGTTGATCGGATTCTTCTTCCGCAATACCCGCGACCGGCAGCTTTCCGAGGACTTGACGCAAGAGACTTTGCTGCGGGTTTACAACCAGTCGTGGGATTACCTGCCGCTGGGCCGGTTCCGCGGTTGGATGTATCGCATCGGCCGAAACCTGCTGATCGACAGCGTGCGCAGGCAGTCTCACGACGCCCTCGTCAAAGCCGTCACCGGCCAGTGGAAAGACGAGGACAACGCGCTCGCGCGGCTGGCCGGAGAGGTCCTCTCGCCGGAAGAAAGGGCCAACGCCCGCGAGCTGGCGGCACTCGTCGACGAGCTGCTGGACGCCATCCCGCGCGAGCAGCGGGTGACGTTTGTCCTGCATCATTACACGGGACTTTCGCTGTCCGAAGTCGCCGAAGCCACCGAAACGTCGCTGCCGACGGCCAAAAGCCGCCTGCGCCTGGCCCGCGAAAAGCTGCAAGAACTGCTGAAACAACGGGGGGTCGCGGACCCGAACGAAAGGGGCAGTACGGGATGATCCGCGTAGCGAAATTTTGCGTTGAGATAGGATGGAACGAGAGGCGGGAAAATAAGCACGAAGCACGAATGCCAAAAGAAGGCCCAAAGCACGAAGCACGAAATCTTTTTCGGGCTTCGGACATTCGGATTTCTTTCGTCATTCGTGCTTAGTGCTTCATTCAGTAATACCGGTAATATCTGTTGGAGACTCCCGGATGAGCTACTTCAGTCGGCTAACCGACATTGTGACGTGCAATTTGAGCGAGATTTTGGCCGCTGAGAGCGACCCCGGTCAGGCCATCAAAAAGATTATCGCTGAAATGGAGGAAGGCCTGGCCGGCGCCACGCGCAGCGTCAAAACGGCCGCCGCCTCGTCAGAGCGGCTCAAGGGGGAGATTTCCGAGCAGAAATCGCAAGTCGAGTACTGGACCAACCAGGCCAAAAAACATCTGCAGGCCGGCGACGAAAGCCAGGCGCGGTTGGCCATAATTCGCAAACGCGAAGTCGAAGACGTGATTGCCGGGCTGGAACAGCAGCAAAAGGCCGCCGGCGCCACGCGCGAGCATCTCTCGACGACGCTCCGGGCGCTGGAGGCGAGACTGGCCGAAGCCCGCAGAAAGCTCCACACGATCGAATCCGGCCGATCGGCGGCACTGTCGAAGGCCGCGACCGGCGAGCAACACGAGGCGTCGGGTCAGTATCTCGACGATCGCGAAATCGATGCCGAGCTCGAAGCGCTCAAGCGAGAGCTGGGGCAGTGAGAGGAAATGCGGAACTCGGAGCGCGGAGTGCGGAGCGGAAGAAACAATAGCTCACCCGCTCGCCCCATACCATTCAGCGGTCAACCCCGTCTTCGCTCTCACTAGCGCCGCGATCCGCTCGATTTCCTCATTGGCCAGCGGCGCGACAAAGCTTTCCGCGGGCTGGCGAGCTACCGTGTACACCTGCACGAGCTTTAACTTTCCGCCGGCAGCTACGATCTCGTTGAGACGATCGCAGAAGGCATCCAGTTCCGCCTGAGTGGGGGGCTCGCCTTCGATGCGCATGAAAAGCGCTTGAATCACCAGCGGACGGATGCGGGCCGCGTCGGCGATGTTGTCGAGCACTCGCCGAAATGGGACCTTCGTCCGCTCGACTTTCTGGTAATACTCGTCCGTGCCGGCTTCCAGCTTCGCCCAGATCTCGCCGTTGTTCGCGTCGAGAATCTCCAGCCCGCGTTGGACGGCCGGCCGATGAAACATGCTGGCGTTTGTGATGAGGACCAGCTTCGCCTGGTCGAGCCCGTGGCTGCGTTTCAGCCGCGCGACGTCGGCGACGATTTCATCGAAGTTGCGATACGTCGTCGGCTCGCCGTCTCCCGAGAAGGCGATGTCGTTGAGCCGCCGCAGCGGCGCGGGCACGCTGGAAAACTCTTCGTCCCGATAAATCTCGCCCCTGGTGACCAACTCGAGCATCGCGTCGAGCTCGGCGAGTAGCTGCTCGGTGCCGACGAATTTGGTCTCGGCCTCGCTGCGGCGGTCGACCTGGCAGTAGATGCAGTCGAAGTTGCACACCTTGTCGGGATTGAGGTTCACGCCGATCGAAATCCCCCTGCTCCGCCGCGAGAGCACGGGATACACGAATCGGTTCTCGCGGAAGTTGCGGGGGTGATGGGTGAAGAGCACGTTGGACATGAGCGGTCAGCGATCAGCTTTCAGCAGTCAGCTTTCTCTTACTGCACCTTAGCGCCGTTCCAGCGTGCGGAACAAGATTCCCCAACTGATCGCGGCGGCGATGGCGAACAGGCCTGCACCGGTAAAGTGCGGGCCGGCAACAAGCGCGAATAGACTGCCAAAGGCCGAACCAATTCCTACGAGCGACAGCATGAATTTCGCAGCTTTCGCGTCCGTTTTTCGCACTCTGGCGGCATCGCTTTTTTCTTTTTCTTCAGTGATTGTTGCCATGGCCATTGGCCCTACTTCAAATCCGCCTTTTGAACCTTCATTAGTCGGTGCCCCACCATGTCGACTGCCGCCTGCGACTGTTTCAGCACGACGTAACCGATCAACGGCTCGTAAATCCCGTTCTCGGGGTGCATGTCGACGAACAGTAAATCCGTGTGGATGCGACGGAATCCTTCGATTTGTATTTCAACGGGACCGCGGAGCTCACCTTTGACAGTTTCCTGAGTCGCCGTTTCAACTTCGATCTCTTCGAGCAGCTCCAAGGCGCCGAGACGATCCTTCCAGGCCGTTGGAAGCACCATGAACGTCGCGCCGGTATCCACGAGTGCATCGCAACGAAACGACTTTGAGCGATCGATGACGTTGGTCAAGGTCACGGACGTAATTATGCGTCCCATGGTCATCGATCCTTGCGGTTCGCGTCGGCTCACGACTCTCATCATATCCAGTTCGCTCGCTCTCCTGGCAAAGCGATTGCCTCTCAACCCAAATCCGCTGACTGAACACTGAAAACTGAACACTGAAAACTGAATTCACCAGCCGGCTCACGCCGGGCCGCTCGCCTATACTTCCTTCGCATTGATCCACGTCATCATGCTGCGCAGTTGCCGGCCGACTTTCTCGATGGGGTGATTGCGCTCGGCGCGGCGAATCGCTTTGAACGTCGGTTGATTGGCCTTGTTCTCCAAAATCCATTCCTTGGCGAACTGGCCGCTTTGCACTTCGTGCAGGATCTTCCGCATTTCGGCCTTCGTTTGCTCGGTGACGATGCGCGGACCGCGCGTGTAGTCGCCGAACTCCGCCGTGTTCGACACGCTGTAGCGCATATAGTTCAGCCCGCCCTGGTAGAACAAATCGACAATCAGCTTTAGTTCATGCATGCACTCGAAGTAGGCCATCTCGGGCTGATAGCCGGCCTCGACGAGAACCTCGAAAGCCGCCTTTACCAGGGCGCTGACGCCGCCGCAGAGCACTACCTGCTCGCCGAACAGGTCGGTCTCGGTCTCTTCGGCAAACGTGGTTTCGATGACGCCCCCGCGGGTCCCGCCGATTCCCTTGGCATACGCGAGCGCCAGCTTGCGCGAGTTTTCACCGGCTCCCTCGCCCATCGCGATCAGGCTGGGAACGCCGCCGCCTTTCACGTATTCGCTGCGCACGAGGTGTCCGGGCCCTTTGGGAGCCACGAGACACGAGTCGACCCCTGCCGGCGGAACCACCTGCCCGAAGTGCACGTTGAAACCGTGCGAGCACATCAGCAGGTTGGCTTTCTGAAGGTTCGGGCGGATTTCGCTGCGGTACAAGTCTCCCTGCACTTCGTCGGGCAAGAGAATGTTCACCAGGTCGCCGGCCTTCGTCGCTTCGGCAATCGGCATCGGCTGGAACCCATGGCTGACGGCCAGTTCGTAATTCGGGCTTCCCTTGCGCTGACCGACAATGACGTTCAAGCCGCTGTCGCGCAAGTTTTGCGCCTGCGCGTGCCCCTGGCTGCCGTAGCCCAGGATGGCGATGGTTTTGCCTTTCAGCAGAGACAGGTCAGCATCGTCGTCGTAATAAACCTTTGCGGGCATAATGGTCTCGATGGCTCAATGAAGATGTATAGGGACAGAGAATGACGAAGCACGAAATCCGAATGTCGAAAGAAGCACGAATGACCTAAGCACGAATTGAAGACGCAAACGATCCTTTAGTGCTTCGTGCTTCGGATTTCTTTCGTCATTCAGTAGTTCCAAGTTCGCTC
>JBBDVZ010000116.1:0-8593 GCA_040903115.1 Planctomycetaceae bacterium | reverse complement strand
GATACGATCGCCTCGAACCGGTCCCCGAGTTCGCGCCGACTCCCGTCCCGACTCTCACCAGCCGCGAGATTGGTTTCGACCAATCGTTGTACAAGAAGCTCGACGTCAACGGCGATGGCCGGCTCGACGGCGCCGAATTGAAGGGACTGTCGCAGCGGCTCGAGCCGGACGTCGATTTGGCCATTCGGATCGGAACGCGCGGCAACGGCCAACCCGGCGTCGAGGTCCTGAATCGAAACGACGCCGCGGGCATCGCCGTCGCCGGGTCGCCCGGAACAAACGGCGTTTCGTTTGTGATGGGCCAAAACGAACTGCAGATCGCCGCCGCCGGTGACGACACCAACGCCGAGCAGTTTTACCTCGAGCGGTTCAAGCAGGCGGACGCCGACAACAACGGATACTTGGAGCCCGCGGAGGTCAACGCGAACCCCGTGTTCGAAAACGCGTTCGCGGAGATCGACGCTGACAATGATCAGAGGTTGTTTCCTCAGGAGCTGACGGCTTACGTGGCCGAACGCACGTCGGCGGCCGCCAGCCGCATTGTTCTGACGGCCTTGGTCGAAGGACACAACCTGTTCGACATCCTCGACGTGAACGGCGACGGACGTCTCGGGCGGCGGGAGTTCGCGCTGGCCGCAGCCCGCCTCGACGCGTGGGACGCCAATCGCGACGGCGAGTTAGAGCAGGACGAGATCCCCGAGCATTTTCGCCTCGAGCTGAGCCGCGCGAACCCAGGCCTGCCCGGCCTGCCGCGGGCCGCTGTCAATCGACCGCGAACGCGTGAAACGCAACCGATAGCGCCATCTGGTCCCACGTGGTTTCAGAAGATGGACCGCAACCAGGACGGCGACGTATCGCAACGCGAATTTCTCGGTCCGGCGTCCGCGTTCGAAAGGCTCGACACGAACCACGACGAGCTCCTCGACGCGACGGAAGCGGCAAAGTAGCAGGCACGCTCCGCCGTGCCGTCCGCCAAGGGTAAGCTGTGAAACTGCTCAGCGAGTCGTGGCGTCGGAAACATTCAAGTAAGCCACGGCACACGGAGTGTGCCTGCTACATTGGAATTTTCAACGGCGGGCGATGGGCTTTGGCTCGTATCCAGTTGATGCCGCGGTGCACGGGACGCCGGCGGATGATTGAGCGCTCAAGTCGATACTTACCGGGAAAATCGAGCAGCATAACGCCGATCAGCACGGTCAGCACTCCTTGTCCGGGCCCGGGAAGCATGGGGATGCCCACTAGGATGAAGACGATTCCGGCAACGTTCTTCAGCACGATTATAGCGAGTCGCACTGCCGGATGCCTCATTTCCCAGCCGTCCGCATGCCGTGACGCACGCGTAAAGTAATCCTCCGGAATGCGAACGATGAGAATCGGAACGACGACCAGCGTGCCGACAAACGTGAGGATCGACAACGCCACCAGCCACCACATGAGCGCTTTTTGCTCGCGCACGAATTCGATGCATCGGAGGATGAGATCGAACAGTTCTGACATTTCACGTTCAGCGGTATTGACGGGAACTCGATATTTTGGGAAGTCCCTTTTAAGGTACAATACGCACTGGAGGCTGCGTTGGGAATGGGAGACGCGTTGACGTCGCTCGGACGTTGCCTGACGTTCGAAACGGCGCGGCGATTGGTGGAGAGAAGCCCGTCGCGAATGTAGAATCGCCCCAATGACATTCGCCAACCAGGTCGCCATTGTGACGGGAGCGTCGAGCGGGATTGGACGCGGCGTGGCCTTCGCACTGGCGGCACAAGGCTGCAAGCTGGGCCTGATCGCGCGACGCGAAGAGCAACTTCGCGAAGTGGCCCGCGAGATCGAACAAGCCGGCGGTACCGCTGCTTACTGCGCCGCTGACGTCACCGACCGGCATCAAGTGCTTTCGGCAATCGCGCGGCTGCGCGAGCAACTCGGGCCGATCGACTTGCTCGTCGCCAACGCGGGACTCGGGACACCGGACCGGTTCGATCCGCTTTCCGTGGATGACTTCGAGGCGATGGTCCGCGTCAATTACCTGGGCGTCGTGTATGCGATCGAAGCCGTGCTGCCCGAGATGCTTGCGCGCGGACGCGGCCATCTGGCGGCGGTTTCCAGCCAGGGAGCCTACAAGGGAATGCCGGGCTCGGCGGGATATTGCGCCAGCAAAGCCGCCGTCAGCACGTTCATGGAGAGCCTGCGGATCGAGCTGCGGAACCGGGGCATCGCGGTCACCACGATTTGTCCGGGTTTCGTTCGCACCGAGATGACGGCGAAGAACGCCTTCTACATGCCCGGCCTGCTCGACGCCGACGAGGCGGGGCGGCAAATCGTGCGGGCCCTCGAGCGGCAAAAGAAAGTCTACAACTTCCCTTGGCAAACGACGCTCTTGATGAAAGCCGTCCGCTGGCTGCCCGATTGGCTGCTGGCCCGGTTTCCGCGCAAAAGCGACGTGTAGGGTGGGTGAAACCCACCATCGATGGCCGCGCAACGTTCGTGGTGGGTTGACACCCACCCTACGAACCAGCCGGCTTACGCCGGCCGCTCGCCGGGATTTCACTGAAAATTCGCTGGGCGGCCTGTTGTCCGCTGCGGATGCAATCGGGGATTCCCACGCCGTGATAAGCGTTGCCCGCCAGTGCCAGCCCGCGATGTTCGGCGGCTAGTCGTTCGATACAGGCGACGCGCTCGAGATGCCCGACGTTGTACTGAGGCATGGCGTGGGGATGGCGAGACACAAGCGCGAAGTCTTCGCGGCCCCCTACTCCGAAAATGTCGGCCAACTCGCGGCGCGTGATGTCGATCAGCTCTTCGTCCGACTTGCCAAATAGCTCGGGTTGCATCGCGCCGCCGATGAATGTTCGCAAGAGCACACGATCCGCGGGCGCTCGCCCGGGGAATTTGCGGCTCGCGAACGAGACGGCCAGAATGTCTCGACCTTCCGCGGCGGGAACCACCATTCCGAACGCGTCCAACGGATGGGCGACGTCGGCGAGTCGATGCCCCGTCACCACGACCGCGCTGGAGGCATATTCGATCTGAGAAAGCGAGTCGGCCAGCGGCGCCGCGAACCCGGCGACCAATCGCGCGGCATGATGCGTCGGCAACGCGACGACAATCGCATCGAAATGCTCGACACTGCCATCCCGCAAAATCAACCTCCAGCCCCCAAAGCCGACGGGCTGCGCCCCGTCGGAACCCTCGCGTTCAACCCGCTCGACGACCGTTTGCAATTTCACGGTGATCGTTTTTTCGATGCGCGCGGCAAGAGCGTCAATCAGTTCGCCCAGTCCGTCGGCCAGCGACGCGAACAAGCTGTAGCGCGCCCCGCTGTCGCGCGGGCCATCGGTTGGTTGGGGTGCAATGTCGCGTCGCGAAGCGCGGATGAGGCTGCGGTGGTTTCGTTCCATCTCGACGAACCGTGGCAGCGTCGCTTTCAGGCTGAGCTTCTCGGGGTCCGATGTGTAGATCCCTCCCACCAACGGCTGCACGAGCCGGTCGAGCGCCTCGCTGCCAAAGCGGCGCCGCACGAACGACGCGAGGCTCTCATCGCCGTCGTCTCGCTTGCGTGGAATGAGATACTCCATTCCCATCCGCAGCTTCCCCCAGGGGCTGAAAATCGGCGATGTCAGCAGCGGCCAAACCTTCGCCGGCGCCAGCAGCGTGAAACCCTCGGGCACGTCGACCGGCCGGCCCTTGCGCAACACCAGCGATCGGCGGTACTGCGCATCGGTCGCAATGAGCTGGTCGTCGAGCCCAAGCCGACGGCAAAGATCGACCGCCCAAGGCGTGTTGGTGATGAACGAGTCGGAACTCATCTCGACGAGATAGCCGTCAACGTGTCTCGTCTCAATCACCCCACCGACGCGCGGCTGCGCTTCGAAGAGAGAGACGTCGAGAGGCACGTTCGCGTCGCGCGACAACTCGCCGAGCTGAAAAGCGGCAACCAGTCCGCTCAGTCCCCCGCCAATGACAGCCACCCGCGGCGGGCGCGATGACTTTGAACTGTCATGCACAGTTCCAACATTCTTTGTCATCGACGCGCGCCCATCTCGTGCACCATTTTCACGAGGGCCTTGACGTTCTCCGGGTTCATGTCGGGCATCACGCCGTGGCCGAGGTTGAAGATGTGTCCCGGCCGACCGGCGGCAGAATCCATCACAGCCTTGGCCCGCTTACGCAGCGTGGGCAAGTCGGCGAACAGTGAAACCGGATCGAGGTTCCCTTGCACGGCGACGTCGTAACCGATCATCCGCCACGCTTCGCCCAGATCAATCCGCCAGTCGAGCCCGATCACATCGCCGCCCGCCTCTCGCACGAGCGGCAGGAGGGCCGGGTTGCCCGTGAAGAAGTTGATGACCGGCGCATCGCTCGCGACGCCACCGATCACCGCTTTTGTGTAAGGCAGCACGAACTCGCGGTAATCGGCCGGAGACAGGCAGCCAGCCCAGCTATCGAACAACTGCACCGCCTGACAGCCCGCTTTCACCTGCGCGTTGATGTAGCGGATGAGACTGGCCGTCAGTTTCTGCATGAGCGCTCGCCATGCCGACGGGTCGTTGTACATCATCGACTTCGTGCGCACGTAGTTTCGCGACCCTCCGCCTTCGATGGCATACGACGCCAGCGTAAAGGGCGCGCCGGCGAAGCCCAACAGCGGAATGTCGGCGGGCAAGTCTCGCCGCACCAAGCGTACCGCCTCGAAGACGTATCCGAGGTCGTCGACGTTTTCGACTTCGCGAACTCGATTGACGTCATCTGCGCCGCGCAACGGATTGCGGATTGCCGGCCCTTCGCCCGTCGCATAGTCCAGCTCGAAACCCATCGGCTCGAGAATCGGCAGCAAGTCGGCGAACAAAATCGCCGCGTCGACTCCCAACACCTGCTGGGCGACAAGCGTCACTTCGGCGGCCAGCTCCGGACGCTTGCACAACTCGAGAAACGTGACGCGATCGCGGACGCGCCGGTATTCGGGCAAGTAGCGGCCCGCCTGCCGCATGATCCAAATCGGCGTTGTATCCGTCGGCTGGCGGCGCACGGCGCGCAGGAAGCGGCTATTGTGCAGCGGAGATGTCATGCGGGATTGCTTTTCTTCCTGCCGAGTTTGGCCGATGCGGTTTCGATGGCCTGGCGGACCAGTTGCCCCATTTTTGGAGGAGAGGCTTCGACGTCGGGGGGCAAGCCGGCCTCGATGAGGGTCTCGCTGGCGGCCGGGCCGATCGAGGCAATCACGCACTTTCGCGCGGCTTCGAGCCACGCCTCGCGCAGGCCGTCCGATTCGGCGACAGTCAAAACGTTGGTGACCTGGTTCGCGCTGGTGATCATCAGCACGTCGAACTGGCCGGCTATCGTGGCACGGACGGCGGCAAGCAATGGTTCCACGTCTTCCGGCAGCGCCCAGCGATAGACGGGAACCGAAAGCACGCTCGCGCCGCGCTGCTCGAGAGCGCGATACAGCTCTTCATTGGGACGCCCGTATTCCTGAACGGCGATATTCTTTCCAGCCGGCGACAAGTTGGCGTCAATGACGTCCAACAGCTCGCGCCACGTATTGGGCTCGGGAGCACGCAGGTCGATGCGCACGTTCCATTCGCGAAGCACGGCTGTCGGCTTGGGACCGCGGACAACCACGGTGCAGCGGTCCAGCGCCTGCAGGAAGGCCTCGAAATCGTACCGTGTCAGCCACGCTTCGACCAGTGCCCTGGTCCCAACGCCGGTGAGGAAGATCACCACTTCGATGCGTCCGGCCAGCAACTCCTCGGCGAACTCGAAGACGCGCGGATTATCGACCAGCGGGATCTCGCGCATGGACGGCGCGATCGTCGCGATGCCTCCCTGCCGTTCGATCAATGATCGCATCTCCGCTGCTCGCCGGCTCTCGAAGCTGCAAATCCGCAGTCGCTGGTCGGCGACCTGCTGGGACGTGAAGCCGGCGGCCGATGCGGTCGGCGTGGCGCGGATTTCGTGGGACATAGCGGGCAAGGCCCTGGGGGATGCGTTCGCGACGTTCGGCGCCACGTCGATGAGAGCACATCTCGCCCTCAAGACCAGGCACAACCCTGATTATAGTCCACGATCGCAAAACATCCGAGCGACACGCAGCCGCCACGCTTCGGCACGACGGGAGCCAATGCAAGAGTAGCCGACCGGCCGCATAGGCGCTCACCCGGAACCCAAACCGTAAGGTCAAATCCCGGCTACACTCCCGGCCGAACTACTCTTGCCATGGCATCCACGGGCCAGAACCATTCGTCCCATTCCGCCTGACCTGTTAGCAAACACTGTGCCGTCCGCCGCGCCAAATGCGGCGACATCGTCACAACTGACCGCTCCGATAGAACATACAGTTTAGAAATTGCTGAACTGGAGCCTGTCCACATCGTCGGAGCAGGGGGACGTTGCTTTTGCTTTAGGCATGCGCTGTCGAGTGTGCGCGCGATTCGTGCCGTCGAAGCGACTTGTCGGCGGCTGAGGGTGCCTGGGGTCACGCGACAGCGTGCCCCCTGACCGATGAACTGGGGGCGAGCCCCGCGGCTCGACCCCAGCCACCCTGGCGACTTGCCGACGTACGGCTGAGGCGCCCATACAGTTGACCGCCCGCGCGCGTTGGCCGTATCTTGAAATCTCGCAGCCGGTGATGGGGAAAACCAATGGCTACCGAAGAAAACCGCGAAAAGCCTCAAATCAACTCCGACGAAGACTGGAAGCAGCGGGTCAAAACCGAAGACGCCGCGCTGGAGCAGCGACTCAAGGAGGAGTCGAGCAGACCTTCAGCCGACGCACCCGGCGAAAACGACGAGCAAGAGCCGTCGGATAAAGCGGCCGAGGCATCGGCACACGACTTCCCCCCGCCAAGCTTCTACACGCTGGTGGGCATGTTCTCGACGCAGGCGATGGTTGCGCTGGGGATCATCGCCAACCCTTTGACCGAGAAGGCCGAGGTCCAGCTTCCGTTGGCCCGCCATTTCATCGACATGCTGGGCGTGCTCGAAAACAAGACGAAAGGAAATCTCGACGCCAACGAAGCCGCGATTTTGGAACAGACGCTGCATCAACTGCGGATCGCTTACGTCGAGCTCTCGAAAGACAAATCGGCGGCTACCGCGGCCGAAAAATAAATCGGCGGTGTGAAGCTGCCGACAAAGGCGACGGGTTGGCTGCGGGTGAAAAATTCAGTCGAGTCGAGCTCGCCGAAGTCCCCCAACCCCTCCCTGGAAGGGAGGGGAGTTTTGTAGTGGCCTTTTGGGAGTTGGCCCGTGCATTCTTGTCCGGACGATTGGAAATCCTACACCTCGACGGCGAACTGGTATCGCCTTTGGCATCCTCAGCCTTGGCAGGTGTCGGAAAGCGATGAAACCGTTCTGCTTTCGGCTCCCGACGGCACGACCGTCACGCTGGAATGCTGCCGCCTCGAAGCCGACGAGCCGATCGATCTCGAATCGATTGCAGCCCTGACGAAGCGCTTCCCCGCGAGCACCGGGGTCCGCCGCATACCGGGTCTCGATATCGCTGACACATCGATCGGCTTCGAGGGAGATGAACCGTCGCGTGCCGTCACCGACGCGACAGGTTTCAAACGGCTGTTCTCGAAAAAAGCATCTACCCATTGGAGCTTCTGGCTACTGCGGCAAAAACGGCTGTTGTTGGCGGCCACGTGTCGATTTTCCCTCGGACACGCTCCGGAAGTTAAGTCTGATGTGTTGTCGGTGCTCGGATCGCTGTCGTTCGCCGTCGAGCCGGCTGATCCGCCTCAGGGGTTTGCCGAGCGGGTGTTGGCGTTGGCGCGCGAAAAGTTTCCGCTGCTCGCGTGCGAGTTGAACGACGTGCTGCAGCTTAAGCTGGGCGAGTCGCAGCTCAACCTGTTCAACCTGTACCGGACCTACGTTAAAGCGCCCGACCGCTTTCGCGACATTGTTCTCCCGGCGCTGACAACGGTGGTGCAAGTGCAGGAATGGGGGACCCGTCAGACCGAGCCTCCGCTTGAACAAGTCCGCGAGCGCATTTTTCCCATGCTGTATCCCGAGTCGGTGTGGCGGGAGAATTTTCCAAACTACATCGGGACACCCTGGATTGCCGACCTGATGATTCTTTACGTCGTCGATGAAGCGCAGGCCTATTGGTACATTCGCAATGACTTGCCGCAGCGCTGGGGCCTCGACCTCGATGAGCTGCACGCATTAGCCATCGAAAACCTCGAACGTCACTTCGAAGAAACTCCCATGGAGTTCACGATGGCGGGCGAGGAAAACGGGCCGCGACTGCTGATGCCCAATCGCCCCGACGCGTACAACGCCACGCGCATTTTGAGCGGCTCGTTCCACCGCAAGCTGCGCGAGCTGCTGGGCCCCGAGCTGGCCGTGGGACTTCCGAGCCGCGACTTCTTCATCGCCGTCAGCCTGAACAGTGCCGAGACCGTCGAAGACGTCCGCCGCAAAGTCGTCGAAGACTACGTCACCATGGACCATCCGGTGTGCGAGCAACTCTTGCTGGTGAGTCTTGACGGCATCAGCGAGTACGCTGCTCCGAAGCGAGGTTGAGGGAGCGGCCTATGTTTTGCGTGAATTGAGCGTGACGCGGGGAAGGGGGGACGCGGCGACGCGGGGAAGGGGAG
>JBBDVZ010000115.1:0-8601 GCA_040903115.1 Planctomycetaceae bacterium | reverse complement strand
CCCACCCCGACCCTCCCCCGCGAGGGGGGAGGGAGCTACGCTAAAACGCTGAACAACACACGGTCGATGAGTATGACGAGCCACGCAAGACGACCAAAAAGGGTTCGAACGTCGGACTCCGCCGCTGCGCTACTCGTGTGCTCAATGTTTGCATTCGTGGCATCAGCCGCGATGGGCGACGATGGACCCGTCATTGCCACCAAACCTCAACCCGCCCCGGTTGCCGCCAGCGATCCGCGATTCTTCGAAACGAACGTCCAACCAATTCTCGCCGCGCGGTGCTTTCAGTGTCATGGCCAGGACACGCACAAGGCCGAATTGACGCTCGCGACGCCCGAGGGCATTCGCAAGGGCAGCGAGTCGGGGGCGGTCATCGAACCAGGAAAGCCCGACGAAAGCTTGCTCTACGAGATGGTCCACACGCGGGCCATGCCTCCGGAAGGGCAGCAGCCGCTCACCACCGACGAGATCGAGACCATCCGCGAGTGGATTGCCGCCGGTGCGACAATCAGCGCATCGGGTCACAGCACACAAATCACGCAGCACGACGTCCTGCCCTTCGTCTATTTGAGTTGTACGGCGTGTCACGGTGGACGTCGCCGCGAAGCCGACCTCGACTTGCGCACGAAAGCGTCGATGCTGCGAGGAGGGAAATCGGGGCCCGCCATCGTTCTCGGCAAGCCGGAGGAAAGTCTCATCGTCAAGCGCATCCACGCCGGCGAAATGCCGCCGCCGCGGCAGATTGTCTCCGTCAGCCTCAAGCCGATGGAAGCACCGGAAGTTGAGCTGCTTACGGCTTGGATTCGTCAAGGCGCGCCGGAAGTCGACTATAATCCCGACGTAGCCAGCACCGAACCCGACCCGCTCGTCACCGACAAAGACCGGCAACACTGGTCGTTTCGCCCGCCGCGGCAGGCGCCGGTTCCCGAGCTGGAAGGCGAATCATCAAACCCAATCGACGCTTTCGTGCTGCAGAAGCTGCGGCAGCACAATCTGTCGCTCGGGCCGGAGGCCGACCGCCGCACGTTGATCCGACGTGCGACGTTCGATCTGACCGGTCTGCCGCCTTCGCCGGAAAATGTCGAGCGATTTGTATCGGACGCCGACCCGCTGGCGTACGAGCACTTGATCGATCGGTTGCTGTCGTCGCCGCTTTACGGCGAGCGGTGGGCGCGCGTCTGGCTCGACGTGGCGGGCTATTCCGATTCGGAGGGAATTCAGCATGCCGACCTGGTGCGACCGGAGGCCTATCGCTATCGCGATTACGTGATCCGCGCCTTCAATGCCGACAAGCCTTACGATCGCTTCCTGCTCGAGCAAATCGCGGGTGACGAATTGGCCGACTATGAAACGGCTCCCGTCATCACCGAGGAGTTGGCCGATAACCTGATTGCCACCGCGTTTTTGCGGCTGGCCGCCGACGGAACGTATTCGAACATTACCGGCTTTGTGCCCGACCGATTGAAGGTGATCGACGACGAGATCGAGATTCTGGGTTCCAGCGTGATGGGGCTTACAATCAAGTGCGCTCGCTGCCACTCGCATAAGTTCGATCCCATTCCCCAGCGCGACTATTACCGGCTGACGGCGGTCTTAAAGGGCGCATTCGATGAGCACGACTGGCTCAAGCCCCAGCGACAACCGGGTCCGCCAAGCGCCAACGACCGCTTGCTGCCGCATGTTCCAACCGCCGAGCGCCAGGCGTGGCAAAGGCATGAGCAGCAACTGACCACCGAGATCGACGGGCTCAAGTCCGCCCTCGCCAAACGAACCGAGGAATCGACGGCCACAGCGGTCGAGAAACGCATCGGTGAACTGCCGCAGTCGCTGCACGATGATTTGCGTCGCCTACTGGCGACGCCGGCGGAGAAACGCGACGAGGTTCAAAAATACCTGGCCGAGAAATTCGAGAAACACCTGCGCATCTCGCCGGAAGAACTGAAGAAAATCGACGCCGAGTTCGCCAAGTTCGCCGAGCAGACCGAGGCAGAACTCAAGAGACTGGAGGCACGCCGACAGCCTGAGCCGTTGATCCGCGCGCTGTGGGACCGGGGCGAGCCTTCGCCCACTTACGTGCTTCGCCGCGGAAACCACAAGCTGCCGGGCCGACTCGTGGGCCCGGGCGTTCCTTCGGTGCTGACCGACGGCCATACGCCATTCGTCACCCAGCCGCCTTGTTCCGGCGCGAAGAAAACCGGCCGCAGGCTCGCGCTGGCCCGCTGGCTGACGGCCCCCGAACATCCGCTGACGGCGCGCGTCATCGTCAACCGCATTTGGAAGCAGCATTTTGGAATCGGCATCGTGCCGACGCTCGACAACTTCGGCCGCGTCGGCGCACCGCCATCACATCCCGAGCTCCTCGATTGGCTGGCGGTCGATTTTGTGCGCGGCGGTTGGAGCCTCAAAAGGCTGCACCGGCTGATGATGATCTCTCAAACGTATCGCCAAAGCTCGCAGGTGACGTCAGAGCGCGAAAAACGGGACCCGGAAAACCGGCTCTTCTCGCGAATGCTGTTGCGGCGGCTGGAAGCGGAAATGCTCAGCGACACGCTGCTGGCAGTCACCGGCCGGCTGGATGAGAGGCCTTTCGGCCAGTGCGACCCGGTCAGCACCCGCCCCGATGGACTGGTGACCTCGGTCGGCAGCGAGCGCGGATGGCGTCGCAGCATCTACGTTCTGCAGCGGAGGTCGGAAGTGCCCACCATCCTGGTCAACTTCGATCTGCCTGCCATGAGCCCCAACTGCATTCAGCGGACCGAATCGATCGTCGCGCCCCAGGCGCTGCATTTGATGAACAACGGCATGGTGCACGAGCTGGCGGACCATTTCGCGCGACGGGTACAGAGAGAAGCGGGCGATCAGGTCGAAGCGCAAATCGACCGCATCTATCAGCTCGCCATATCTCGCCGACCGTCCGAGGAAGAACGCCTATCATCGCGAAAAGCGATCTCGGACCTCACCCAGCAATGGCGCGCAACGCTGGACCAACAGGTAAAACAAAGCGTGCCAAGCGCTCCAACCGGCTCCCTCGACGACGAAGCCCGACATCGGGCATTGGCCAACTTCTGTCACGCGATCCTCAACTTGGCCGAGTTTTTGTATGTCGACTGATGCGATTGCGGATTGTGGATTTCGGATTGCGGATTGAAAATACCGAACAATACGACGCGGAATGGTTATATGGACGAGCCAACGACACTCAAGCAGTCTCAGCGCGATGAGTCGGATCCCCAAATCCGCAATCCGCAATCCGCAATCCGCAATTTCAGTCGCCGTGGTTTTCTCGAGCGCATGGGCGCCGGGGTTCACGCGTCGGCCTTGGCGTACCTGCTGCAGCGCGAATTTTCTTCTGCCAACACGCCGCTGCTGGCCGCCGAGGCTGAAACGGCCGATCGACCACGCCGCGTTTTTGACACCCGCCCGCGGTCGCCGCATTTTTCGCCGAAGGCCGCGTCGGTCATTCATCTGTTCATGAATGGCGGACCGAGCCAGATGGACCTGTTCGATCCCAAACCCGAGCTGGACCGCAATCACGGCAAGTCGTACTTCGACAAAATTGCGGGAGAAGTCGAGTTCACCGACGCTGCCGGCGCGCTCATGCGCAGCCCGTTCAAATTCGCCAAGCACGGCGAGATGGGCATGACGGTCTCGGAGGTGCTCCCTCATTTGGCCACGCAGGTCGACAAGATCGCGTTCCTGCGCGGCATGTATACGGCCAATCTGACGCACGAGCCGGCGCTCTACATGATCCATTCCGGCCGCATGCTTCCCGGCCTGCCGACGCTGGGTGCATGGGTCACGTATGGTTTGGGCAGCGAGAACCAGAACCTGCCGGCTTACGTCGTGCTCGATGACCCGCTCGGCCTTCCCATCAACCTCACGCAGAACTGGCAGGCGGGGTTCTTGCCGCCTGTCTATCAAGGCACGCGATTCCGCTCGACCGGTTCGCCGGTGTTGAACTTGAAGCCCGACTTCGAGGAGCCCGACGCGATCACGAGCCTCGAACGCGACCTGGTCGCCACGCTCGATCGTTTGCATCGCAACCAGCGCAGCGGTCAGCCCCAGCTCGATGCGCGGATTTCGAGTTATCGACTCGCGGCCCGCATGCAAATGGCTGCGTCCGATGCGCTCGACATCTCGCAAGAGACGCAGGCCACCCAGCAACTGTATGGCCTCGATAACCCGACCACGGAATCGTACGGCCGCCGCTGCTTGATTGCTCGCAGGCTGGTTGAGCGCGGCGTGCGGTTCGTGCAATTGTTCATCAGCGGCCAAATCTGGGACACGCACGGCGACATTGCCGCGTCGCTGAAGAGCGCGTGCGACCGCACCGACAAGCCGATCGCCGGGCTATTGACCGATCTCAAGCAGCGTGGGCTGTTGGATTCGACGCTGATCATGTGGGGCGGCGAGTTCGGCCGCCTGCCCATCGCGCAGCTTCCCCCCGACAAGGATGAACGCAAAGCGGGCCGCGATCACAACAAAAACGCCATGTGCACCTGGCTGGCCGGCGGCGGCGTGAAAGGCGGCACGGTCTTGGGCGCCACTGATGAGATCGGCCTGAAGGCCGTCGAAGATCGCGTCAGCGTGACCGACTTCCACGCCACCATGCTGCACCTGCTGGGCCTCGATTACCGTCGGCTCTTCTACCCGCGCAACGGCCTCGATGAAAAACTGACCGGCGTCGAAGAGCCGCGCGTGATCGACGAAATCCTGGCCTGAATCTACTGGTGGGTTGCTCCCATGGGCCGAGGACCGCGGGGATAAACCCCGCGGCTCGAGCGGTCGGTATTGACACTTTGTCAGCGCCTCTCCTATACCGCGCCACGTGTCATCGCGGACTTCACGATTCGGACAAGAACGTCCATGGCCAAACCCATCATCGACGCCGTGTACCCCGAGCGTGCATTTGGCGGGTTCACGCGGTTCGATGGAACGGTCCACTTTTGCACGCGGGTGCGGGCATTGCTGCGGCCTGGCGACGTTGTGCTCGACGTCGGTTGCGGCCGCGGTGCTCATGCCGACGATCGATGCGAGTTCCGCCGAACGCTGCAAGACTTCCGCGGCGACGGCCGGCGCGTAATCGGTATCGACGTCGAGGCGACAGCCAATCCGTTCGTCGATGAAGTGCGGCTGATCGAATCCGTCCACCGTTGGCCGATGGAGGATGACTCGGTCGATATCGTGTATTCCAATTATGTGCTGGAACACGTCGAACAGCCGCGGGCGTTCATCGCAGAGGCATGGCGCGTGCTCAAACCGGGCGGCCAGCTCTGCGTGCGAACGCCCAATGCGTGGAGCTATATCTCGCTGGTGGCCAGATTGGTTCCCAACCGCCTCCATGCGCGGGTCGTGGCCTTCGCCCAAAAGAATCGCCGCGCGGAAGATGTGTTCCCCACGTACTACCGGTGCAATACCAAGCGAAAGTTGAGGCGATTGCTTGTTGACCAGCAGTTCGCGGCTTGCGTCTACAGCATTGAGGGGGAGCCCACGTACATGCGCTTTTCAAAACGCGCGTACCGCATCGCCGCCGCGGCGCATCGGCTGATTCCCCCGCCGTTTCAGTCGACACTGCTGGCGTTCGCACAGAAGCCGGCACAGATCAAAACGCAGGCCCATCGCGCCGCAGCGTGATTTGGCTTACTTCGACAACGAACGCATGGGTGCCACTGGCGTTTCGCCAGTGCTCTTATCGTTGAAGCATTCGTCTGCTTTGCTCTTGATCGTTCGAGCAGAGCTTGTGCGTTCCTCGTCCCGCTCGCCAGTTAAAGAAATCCGTGGACGCATCACATTCGAGAAGAGCACTGCCGGGACGGCAGTGGCACCCAGACCCATCGTTTCGAGATGGCCAGCCTACTTCAACAACGAGCGATCGCCCAGTTCGCGCAGCACCTCGAAGGGGGGCTCCCAGGCTTCGGCACCATACTCGCGCGTCGTGAAGAAGTTGAACAAATAAACGCCATCGGCGCCGTCGTTCCACAAATTCCTGGCGGCCAGACGGTACTTCGCCGGAGTGAGGTATTGCTCCTTCGATCCGCCTTCGGTGCATTCGATGCCGCCGTAAACCGGAATGTTTTGAATCGACTCTTTCCAAGGCCGGATCGCCAAGTCATAACGCGTGTGCAAGAACTCGGAAACCGTAACGAAGTCGACCCAGCCGCGCTTGGCCCACGCGGCAGCATCGCAGCCAATTTCGCGGCAAGTGACCGGCGTGGGAGGCGTGCGGCCGTAATTCGAAGGGACGCGCACGCCGAGCACCAGCCGCCGTCGGCGCTCGCGTCCGACGTCATCGAGCGTTTGGCGCACGCGCTCGACGAACGAGTTGATTTTGGCAATGCGCTCGTCGGTCGTGCCATCTTTGAATAACGTCGGGAAGCGATTAAAATCGAGCTCGAGGCCGTCACAATCGTATCGCCGCACGGCCTCCTCAATCAGCCGGGCCACGTAGTCGCGCACCTCGTCACGGCCGAAATCGAGCGCTCCGCGGCCGAGCCGACATTCGGGATGGTCGACCCAGAACTGCGTGCGCAGAAAATCGTTGCCGTGATCGTCGTTCACTCGAAACGTGAGCAGCGCTTCGCGGTTGCGGAGTTTGGCTTCGGCGAGCATTACGGCGTAAGGGTCGACGCCAGCGTCGAAGAAGCGCTCGAGGTTTTCGAATCGCCGCTTCTCGGACGGCGGCCATTGTGCTTTCTCGTCGGTCGTGGAGACTGAACCTCGCATCGTGCCCACCTTCGTCGGGTAGTACATCACCTGGGCATTGATGCACACGAGGACCGTGTCGACCTGGCTGCCGTCGTAGGCGACCTCGTCGATGAGCTTGCGTACGTCATCAATGTCGATGGCCACCGGGCCTTTGCCGCCCGCCTTGGTGAACATGCAGGAATCGCCGTCGAAGTTGTACAGCACGCGCCGCTGCCGCGACGGCGCGTCGGCGGCATCAAGCGCTGCAGTCAATGAACTGATCGCAATCGACGCGGCGACGAAGAGACGGGCTTGATTTTTCACAATTTTCCTCGCTGGTTTCACGTTCGCCCCCCACCCCGGCCCTCCCCCGCGAGGGCCTGCGGCGAGCTCAGCCGAGCGGGGGAGGGGGTTCCGCACTTCGCGCACAGGAAGAATTCACCGTAATTATTGACGTGACGTCGGGTCGCGATTTTGGTCGCGAAACTGTAAATGTTCTTCCAGGACGCGGCGGAATTCCGTGACGTCGATGTCTCGCTCGCAGCAAACGAGCATCAACGCGCCGTCGGAGCGAAAGTTGCCGTCCCATGCGATGACTTCCTCATCGGACCACTCCGCATTGTAATGGCTCAGATGATCGTCGGTGAGCGATGCAAGGTAGGCGCGCAGGCTCACATCCGTTTCATCCATCGGCTCGCCGGCGGGCATGTTTTCGTAATTGATTGGGTCGTTCATAGCGTTGAATTCCGGCGGGTTAAACCCGCCGGCTCGTTGAATTAGTAACCGCAGACTTTGCTGTGCACCTCGCCACTTTTGCGTGTCGCGAAATTAGCGGCATCGTGACAATTCGAGCATATCGTGCCGTGAGCGAGACTGCGATGCTTCTTGTGGGACTGCTTGTGAACATTGTGGCACGACAGGCAAGTGACGTCCGACTTCCCGTCGACGACACTGTCGCGAATGTTTTCTAGGACGTGCCGGTCCGCGTGGTTTAGCGTGTCGAGGTGCTTGTCGGACCAGTCGACCTGCAGGTCGCGAAACAAGTTGTCGCCCGCGACGATGTTGTTGGCATACGGCGAACCCAAGCTGCGGGATTTTCCCGTGCGGATGTGGCATTGTCCGCAAATCGAGGCCACCACGCGAGGCTCGTCGCCGCGTGCTTTCGACAAATGCACCAGCGACGTATCTTTGCTGTGCTTGAGATCCACGTCGCCGTGACACGTGCAGCAATCGAGCGAGATCGCCGCGAAGGCGCGTGTCTCGGGGTTGACGGCCGTCGCGTGGCATCCGGCGCATTGGTTCGCGAACTTATTGTCGTCCCACCGCGGACTGCGATCGTCGATGAGCGCGCCCGGCCGTTTGGCGGTTGGCGGCAACCACTGCGTCGTCAGCAAGGCGAGTCGACCGTATTGGCCGGTGGATTTGAGAAAGCGATTGCGATGGCCTCCGCCCAGCACAAGTTCGATTTCGGAAGCGAGTTTCTTGGCGGTTGCCGATCCGTGCAATGCAGCCAGCGCGTCGGGCGCGGCATCAGCCGATCGGACGGTCAGATGATGCCGGTTACTCGACCACGTTGAACCGACGGCGCGGTGACAGAACAAGCACTCGTCGCCGCTCACGAATTCCGGCTGCGGCCGGCCGACATGGTCGGCACCCCAAGCCGCAGGGTCGAGTTTAGACGACCTTTCACCGTCCGCCCGGTTTTCAGGGAGTTGTGCCAATGCCACGAACGCAACGGCCGACAGCCCGACGAGCAGCGACATCACGCGAACCGCGGCGTTGTACAATCGGTGATTCATTTCAAAGTTGCCGTTGCGTGCGACTTTGCGAGCGGAGGCCGTTGACTGTTGATAGTACTGTTGTGAGCCGATAGTGGCTTGCCCCCCCACCCCGGCCCTCCCCGCTCGGCTGACTTCG